>CP071065.1:680000-1020000 GCA_017164015.1 Nostoc sp. UHCC 0702 | reverse complement strand
ATAATGCGATCGATGCTTTGCAAGAGTCAATGGTCAAGGGTCAACGGTCAATAGTCAAGGGTCAACAGTCAACAGTCAACGGTCAACAGTCAATAACTAACAATTCTAAACTATTGACTATGGACAATGGACTCTTGACTAAACCCCAGATTTTCATTCATACGGAAGTGACCAGCAATAATCGAGTGGTAGTGCGAATTGCTGACAATGGCGAAGGGATAACAGAAGAGGTTAGACAAAAGTTGTTTGACCCATTTTTCACTACTAAACCTGTAGGACAAGGAACAGGACTAGGTTTATCGATTAGCTACCAGATTATTGTGCAGAAACACTCTGGAATACTGCGGTGTGAGTCCCAACCAGGAAAAGGAACTGAGTTCTGGATTGAGATCCCCTTGCGTCAGGAGAGAAAACAGATGGTACTTCAAACTGTACCGGAAAATTTACAGGCGATCGCCTAATGTTGACTGTTGACTGTTGACTGATGACTGATGACTGATGACTGTTGACTGTGAAAGTGGGATGTTTTTTTGTTTGGAAGTCCCTGACATCCGATTGTGCTAGGTTTAAAATGCAAAGTTGAAAGTTACCTTCCTTTATATAGCTTCTGCTAAATAAATTCAGAAATTGCTCCCTCAAAAAAAAGTCATGCAAAATATCAACACTTTTAACACCACAAAGCTAAGTTTAGAGCTATTGCATGTCCAAACCAACACTTCCTTTGAGTTTCCCCCAAATTCTGCTGTTATTCGCATCGGTAAGCCAAATGACCAAAGTCCACCTGACCTTGATCTCTCGAACTTGCCAGATGTTGAAGTGGTTTCTCGTATTCAAGCACAAATTCGACTAGAAGGAAGTAATTACTTTATTGAAGATTTAGGCAGTTCTAATGGTACGTTTCTCAATCAATTAAAGCTTGAACCTAAAACTCTCTATCAGCTGAAGCCAGGAGATAGAATCGACTTCGGACAAGGGGCTAAAGTAACATTTATCTTTCAAAATCAACAACTTCAACATCAGATAGTTACTACTTCAAATTCTACTAGTATTCTGCCCAAAACTGCTAAAAATAAAAAACAAATTACTCTTGATAAAATAACCAAGTTGATCGGCTTGGCTTTGATGGTTACATCTGCTGTCATTTTAACTGCGAATATTCGAGTTGGTCTTTTTTTTAGTATTCCTGCATTTTTGCTATGTGCTGCTGGGGTCTTTGTTCTTTTTCAACGGCGAGTTAACCATAACTTAGGATGGATTTTGATAGCCCTAGGAGTCCTAGTTATTATATTTACTGGTAAGTTATTTGCGTCAATTAATCTTTTATTACTGCTGATGTTAGCGGTTTTATTCTTCGCTGGTTATCAACTGTTCACCACAGGCAAAATCTTAGATTACGATTTGCGATCGCTTAAAAAATTAATCAATAAGTAGCCAATAATAAAAGTAGCAACAAAGCATAAATTAATCACTGCTATGTTGTTAACAAATAGTCACAAAAGCAGGGTCGTTAATATGTCTGAAAATACACAAAAGTTAGCAAATTCTGACCACAGCGTAGGCAACATGATGATTATCTCTCTACTAGCCTTCTGTGGACTGACTTTCATCATTCTTTTAGGACTTTTCTAGGATTTTACTGTGCGTTCAAAAAACTTCATTGGAAGCAGATTAACTAGATCTGCTTCCATTATTAATGCTTTTAATCCAAGATAATTAAACGTGAGTTCAACCAACCTCTCACAAATTCCCCACAGAAAAAGGATGACAAAGGCAATAATCAGGACTTGGCTATAGCCGCTTAGAGCTTTTCAGGCATGGCTTCGCTTAGCGCTTCGGACTACTATCTAGAGTGCTAACCGCTGATGTTCCGGGAAACAAGCTGTTTCTACAGAAATATAGTATATTGCTTTGACATCCACCCCATCTCTAAAGGGAGGGGATTCTAAGAAGTTGCCTTCTTAGGTTTCCTCTTTCCACGACTCGACTTGCTTGGAGGGATTTCTCCACCCACGCAGAGGTCGATGTCTCCAAAGGCGATTGGCGTTACCGTGTGCCCCACGGTACGGAGTCCAATCTCAAGTATGTTTCGTGCAGCGTTCCAATCTCTATCCTGGATATGTCCACAATCAGAACAAACATGAGTTCTAGTGCTAAGGAATTTTTTGACAACCTCACCACAATTAGAACAATTTTGGCTGGTTCCATGTGGTGCCACGGCAACCGTGGCTACACCAAAAACCTTACCAAAATACTCAACCCATTGCCTAAACTGGGCAAACGCTGCATCACTAATCGATTTAGCCAAGTGTCTATTCAAGACCCTTACGGGTGACGCTCGTTCGCGTAGCGTCTCCCAAGGGGAGAAGACTCGCTACCGCTGCGCTAACGCCAGTTGCTCCACTTGGTGAGGCAGTCGGAGTCTTGGCGCCTTGCGTCGATTCCGAACTGCCGAACCCGAAGGGGGAAACCCCAAGACCGCACTGGCTCACCATATTCCGCACCTTCAAATCCTCGTAGGCTACCAAGTCGTTAGACTGGACTACGCACTTTGCCAACTTGACGGCAACGTAAATAGAATTTAGTTGGTCTTATCGGCACGGATAACTCGGTAAATCAAAAAGGGCGAACGATGGGACTTGAACCCACGAGTGGTGGAACCACAATCCACTGCCTTAACCACTTGGCTACGCTCGCCATTAACTTCTCAATTATAGATTATAGCACTTCTCTGATTAATGATCCACAAATCCAGATTTTTTTCTGCAAGGAACGGATTTCATTAATTCAGAGTCTTGGGAGTCCAACGACTATGGAGAACTACAGTTAGGAAACATGAAAGCCTCGACTATTATGGCATATGTGGTAGTAGCAGCACTAGCTGTATGTGGTGTGGCAATGGCGAAGACCAATCCCAGTCAGACTGACTATGAAGAGTACGCATTGCAACGGCTGACACAATACTTAAAACAAGACGTTTGTAAAAAAACTTCAAGATTCATAGAAAATTTACTACATTCCAAGTGTGACAAATTAGTAGATTCTACTAACCCACAAATCAAGGAAATTTTGGCAGCAACTACGCAAAAGCAAGATTTCATTGTTTTTAGTATTTATCGCACAGATTTAAAAGTGAGTTCCTGGCTACCTTCTTATAGATTTGAAACGGTGGGTGCATTTAATAACTTTTATACTTACACTGCCGAACAGCAGTAAAGTGCTGAGTTAGGAGTTAGTGGTCAGTGGTCAGTTGTCAGTTGTCAGTGGTCAGTTGTCAGTGGTCATTTGTTGTTAACACTCTCCCCATCTCCCCATCTCCCCATCTCCCCTGCTCCCCTGCTCCCCTGCTCCCCTGCTCCCCTGCTCCCCTGCTCCCCACTCCCTTTTTCAAAAACCTGTAAATCTGCCGCTAAAGTTCTATTGTTGATCTAGCCTAGTAACTGCACAATAGAAACCGAGAGTTACACCTTTGCTGATGTCATCTGCATATCTACTTGTATCTCACGGAAGCCGTGACCCGCGCCCAGCAATTGCCATGCAGCAATTAGCAGGGCTGATACATCAAAAACTGCAAAAAAATTTACTAGAATTAATACCTGCTAATGGTAGCGTGGTATCCTCGCCAAAGCAGGAAATTCTGGTAGGTATAGCAAGTCTTGAAATGGCTGCTGAAGCTTTGCACGAGCAAATTAGACAATTTGCCCAGTGTGCTTTGGTTTCAGGGTGCGATCGCCTAAAAATTGTACCGCTATTTCTGCTACCGGGAGTGCATGTAACCACAGATATTCCCTCGGAAATAGCGCTGGCCCAACAAGCTCTTGGTGAAAATATAATGATTGACTTACAACCATACTTAGGTAGTCACCCTGGTTTAGAGAAATTGCTAGCAAAACAAATGGCTGCAATCATTGCAGAAGCATGGATTATCTTAGCTCATGGTAGCCGTCGCCCTGATTCACAACAGTTAGTGGAAGCAATAGCCGCAAATTTGGGAGCGGTAACTGCTTATTGGTCTGTGCCTCCTAGTTTAGAATCGCAGATAGAAGAGTTAGTTGGCGCTGGCAATAGAGAAATTGCAATTTTTCCATATTTTTTATTCGCAGGTGGCATAACCGATGCGATCGCCCAGGCAATAGAAGAGCTAAAATTACGTTTCCCTGCTGTAACTTTCCAACTGGCGCAGCCCTTGGGAGTAAGTGCAGAATTAGCCGATTTGATTTTAGATTTGATATATAAATGAACTGCACAGACAAAGAGGGGCAAAAATATTTGGGTAAAGTTTATTTGGTAGGTGCGGGGCCAGGAGATCCAGGGCTAATGACCCTCAAGGGCAAAAGCTTGTTGGAATGTGCAGATGTAGTGATTTATGATGCTTTAGTCAGTCCGGCAATTCTGGCGATGATTAATCCCCAAGCAGAGCAAATCAACGCTGGTAAGCGCATGGGGAGACATTCGCTATTGCAGGAAGAAACAACCCATCTACTGATGGAAAAGGCTCAAGATCATGCAATAGTAGTGCGACTCAAAGGTGGTGATCCGTTTATCTTTGGTCGCGGTGGTGAAGAAATGGCAGAACTGGTACAAGCTGGAGTCGCAGTGGAAGTTGTGCCTGGTATTACTTCGGGAATTGCAGCGGCAGCCTATGCAGGGATACCCTTAACGCATCGGTTGTCTAGTTCATCTGTAACTTTTGTGACAGGACATGAAGCGGCAGGTAAGTATAAACCTTCAGTGAATTGGCAAGCGATCGCTCATGGTTCCGAAACGATTGTAATTTATATGGGAATTCACAATCTGCCTTACATTGTGGAACAGTTAGGCGCGGCTGGGTTGAGTTTAAAAACACCGATCGCTTTGGTGCGTTGGGGTACGCGACCAGACCAAGAAGAATTGATTGGTGAGTTGGGGACAATTGTTGAGCAAGTTGAGCATACTGGATTTGGTGCCCCGGCGATCGCGGTAATTGGGCAAGTAGTGAATATGCACAGCATTTTATCTGGGTGTCGTCCAGTTTAATGGTTAGTAAAGGCGTACAACTGTACGCCCACTGCCATTTTTTGTATATCTATTGTTCACCTGAACCAAAAACCTTGTAAGGGACTTCCAAATAAAAAAACAGTCAACAGTCAACAGTTATGCATCTACAGATTGAATAGCACTCAGTAGCTCTTCAGGAGTGTAGGGGAATGGCACTAAGAAAAGCGGAAAGGCTTATCAATTAAGCAGTTTGTAATTGTTTACGTAATTCAATGCGGGGCTGGGTCAATCTAGGATAAGCTTTGGGGCGACGTTTAGTAGCTCGTGGTTCATTTCTGGCGGGGCGATCGGGAATAACCTTGTCAACGATAATTTTAAGCAATGTGCCGTAAAGTCTAACCCGTTTTTTAGAGGTTGTTTTAAAAGTGTTTTGCTGTGACTTTAGGCACTTTTAGATCCCCCCTAACCCCCCTTAAAAAGGGGGGAACCTGAATCAAAGTCCCCCTTTTTAAGGGAGATTTAGAGGGATCTAAAACGTTTTACTACCGACCAGAGAACTTTTAAAACATCCTCTTAGTCGTCATCAAATTCTTGACCACCTGTGGTCATCTATTGACCAACCTGGACAAGATACAGTCAAGGTACATATTCGGGGAATACGTCAAAAACTCAAAGCCGCAGGAGCAAAAGATGATTTTATCGAAACTGTTTACGGGCTTGGGTATCGGCTTAAACAAAACTTATAGGAACAAAAGTAGGTTTGCGGATAGAAAATTTATCGTACCTTGGCGGCGGGTAGATATTTTAACTAACCCCCAGTTTCGTGCTACCGGTTGGCGACTACTCTTATCTTATTTAATGGCGATGATAGTAGTTTTTGATTTAATTGATACCTTACAGCCGGAGGCAGAATCTAAAGAAATTACTTTAGAGGCTGATTTGATTGATGCAGTATGGGTAAAGGGGGATGCACATCAGTTACAACGACTCTTTGGGAATTTGTTAGAAAATGCCCTGCAATATACCTCTAATGGCGGTTTAATCAGGGTGAAAATCTTTAAATGGGATGATTTTGTAGTGATTGAAGTAACGGATACTGGTATTGGGATTGCACCTGAACATTTATCCTTAGTTTTTAATCGCTTTTGGCGCGCTGAAAAAGCCCGTTCTCGTCGTCAAGGTGGTTCGGGTTTAGGTTTAGCTATTGTCCAAGCTATTACTCATGCTCATGGTGGCGAGATTTCTGTGAGGAGTAAAGTCGGTGTGGGTAGCTGTTTTCGGGTTAAGTTACCGGTAGTTGAGTAATAACCGTAATTTCTTTACTAGTTCCTTACTTTCTTTGTTTTACTCTGTGAGTTGTGGAGAGGTAAATCGATTTTCCCTAATAACTCAGTATATCTAACTCTGTTGTTAGTTATGGCGATCGCAAGCATCCCATAAATAAATACCTCTACACACCTAATTTTACTTCTGCACATATTAATTAGGAGAGTTCTATCATGGATTTTACCAAGAAAGTACCATTTTTTAATCTCAAAACTGTTGCTGTATTTGGAGCAATGGCGCTGAGTATTCTAGGTTTAAATGGTTGCATTCCACAAACTCCAGTTGCGATCGTTGAACCATCTGTGCCTGCGGTGGCTACCCAAGTTAATACTAAGCCGGAGTCTACCACAGTCAAAAATCTCATATCTGCTTACAATGGCGAATCTAACGCTCATGTAATGTATCTGGCTTTTGCACAAAAAGCTGATGGGGAAGGTTACAAGGAAGTTGGTAGTCTCTTCCGCGCCGCCGCACGAGCAGAAGCAATTCACCGCGATAATCATGCTAAGGTGATTCAGGCAATGGGCGGCACACCTAAAAATAATATTCCTACACCTGTAGTCAACTCTACTGCTGCAAATCTGACACAGGCCATTAAAGGTGAGTCTTACGAACGCGATACTATGTATCCTGGCTTTATTAAAGAGGCGAAACAGTCTGGTAATAAAGCTGCTGTCCAAACTTTTGACTACGCTCTAGAAGCAGAAACGAGACACGCCAAACTCTACACCACAGCTAAGAATAATCTCGCTTCTTGGAAACAGGCAAATCGTCCTTTATATGTCTGCCCTGTATCTGGTTATACAACACTTGATGCAAATAGCAAAAATTGCTCTCAGCCTTTTGAGAAATCAATTTAATTAGGTTTTAGGTGTTTGATCATTCAAGATAATTAGGCTAATACAGGTATAATTTTTACTAAAAACACGAAAATTATATCTGTTTGTTTACTTAGTTAAAATTGGCGATTTTGGTAGCAGATAGATATGAATCGACGTGAATTTTTCGGCTGGGTGGGTTTGGGCGCGATCGCAACTTCGTTACCTGTGGCCATGTCCGCCTGTTCTTCTCAATCCACTCCTTCTAAGTTAACTAATGCTTCATCACGTCCCGATGGTTTTAAAGCTATAGGTACTCTAGCAGAGTTAGACCAAAAAGGTCATATTCTCAATCAGGATGTAATTATCATACGTAATCCCACAGACAAAAATAGTTTGATAGCTGTCAATCCTACCTGTACCCATGCAGGTTGTACCGTGAATTGGGAACAAGACCAGAAATCTTTTGTCTGTCCTTGTCACGAGTCGAAATTTGCACCAGACGGTAAGGTACTGGGAGGCCCCGCAACGGAAGCATTACAAACTTACACAGCTAAGTTGGAAGGTGGGGATGTGTTGGTAATTCGTAATTCGTAATTCAAAAAATGGGTGTTGCTGATTGACAGCATGGAAAATTTACGCAGAGTCGCAGAGGAAAAATGGCTCATAAAATTGAACTCGAATCTATCACGGGGCTGTCTGCATCAGCCGTAGGCGATCGCCTGAAAAAAGAAGGGTATAATGAGCTACCATCTACCCAACATCGCAACATCTGGGGAATTGCTCTAGAAATCTTCAAAGAGCCAATTTTCCTACTTTTGTTAGGCTGTGGTGTCATTTACTTGTTTCTGGGTGATGTTCAGGAAGCGTTAATCCTATTAGGCTTTGTTTTCTTCATTGTTGGCATTAACTTATACCAAGAACAAAAAACTGAAAAATCACTGGAAGCACTACGTGAACTCTCCAGTCCTCGCGCATTAGTGATCCGTGATGGAGAACGCCAACGGATTGCGGGACGGGAAGTAGTACGTGAAGATGTGATTGTTTTGTCAGAGGGCGATAGAGTTACTGCGGATGCTGTGGTGCTGTGGTCTACACATTTGAGCGTCGATGAGTCTCTGTTAACAGGTGAATCTTTGCCTGTACGTAAGCAATCATTCAAGGACAGCACAGATTTAGAAAACACCACACAAACTGCATCCCAGCACCGTCCTGGTGGTGACGATTTCCCCTTTGTCTATTCGGGAACGCTGATAGTTCAAGGTCAAGGTATTGCCCAAGTCTATGCCACTGGTATGCAGACAGAGATGGGCAAAATTGGCAAAGCTTTGCAGACTGTGGAACCAGAAGAGACGGTTCTGGAAAGGGAAACTCGGCGGATTGTTAGTAAATTGACGTTTGTAGCGATCGCTATCTGCGTTGCTGTGGTCGTAATTTACGGTGCATCTACTGGCAATTGGCTACAAGGGGTTCTCGCCGGGTTAGCGTTGGCGATGGCAATTTTGCCTAATGAAATTCCTGTGGTATTGGCGATTTTCTTGGCGTTGGGTGCTTGGAGATTTTCTCTAGCTAGGGTGTTGACTCGTCGTGTCCCTGTAGTGGAAACACTGGGTTCTACTACCGTTCTTTGTGTCGATAAAACTGGAACACTGACTTTTAACCGGATGTCAGTTCAGCAATTATTCGTATCTCCCAATTTTTATGATGTCGCTTTACACGAACGAGAAGCACTCCCAGAAACTTACCATGAGTTAATCGAATTTGGGATTTTAGCCAGTCGCAAAGACCCCTTCGATCCGATGGAAAAAGCCCTCAAACAAGTGGGTGATGACTATTTAGCCAGAACTGAACATTTACATAAAGATTGGGAGATATTGCAAGAATATCCACTCTCTGGTGAATTGTTGGCGATGTCTTGTGTTTGGGAATCACCAGAGAAAAGGCTGGTAATTGCTACCAAAGGTGCGCCAGAAGCGATCGCTGATTTGTGTCACTTTAATGCCCAACAAATGCGAGACTTAGAGCAGCATATCAATACAATGGCTGCTGCTGGTTTGCGGGTTTTGGGTATAGCTAAAGCGATCGGGCGACATCAAACGGACAATAAGCCAAACTCTCTTCCTGAAAAACAACATGACTTTGTATTTGCATTTTTGGGACTGGTAGGCATGGCTGATCCCGTGCGCCCGACTGTAGCGCCAGCCATTGCTGAGTGTTACACTGCCGGGATTCGGGTTGTGATGATTACAGGTGATTATCCAGCAACAGCCCAAAATATTGCCCGCCAAATCGGACTCACACCCGCTACAGAAGTCATCACGGGAACAGAATTAGAAAAGATGCCAGAAGGCGAGTTGCTTTCTCAGATTCAAACCGTGAATATCTTTGCACGGGTTGTCCCAGAACAAAAATTACTGATTGTTAATGCCCTGAAACGGTGCGGCGAAATAGTGGCGATGACTGGAGATGGGGTAAATGATGCCCCAGCTTTGAAAGCGGCGCATATTGGCATTGCGATGGGCGAACGGGGTACAGATGTGGCGCGGGAGTCTGCGGACTTGGTATTGCTAGATGATGATTTTTCTTCAATTGTCCAGTCCGTCAGGCTGGGGCGACGAGTATTTGACAACCTGAAAAAAGGTATGGCTTATACCTTGGCGGTTCATATCCCCATTGCTGGGATGTCGTTGATTCCGGTAATCTTTCACTGGCCTTTAGTGTTATTACCTATCCATATTGCCTTCCTACACCTAATTATTGACCCAGCTTGTACGGTGGTGTTTGAGGCAGAGCCAGAAGAAAGTAATGTGATGAAGCGTCCACCCCGCAACCCAAAGGAACCATTATTTAGCCGTCGCACTTTGAAATTAGCATTGCTGCAAGGATTGAGTGTATTGGTGGTGCTAGTGGCTGTATTTGGTGTGTCTTATTATTCTGGACATGGAGAATTTGATGCCCGCGCTCTCGCTTTTACCACCCTAATTGTATCGAATTTGAGCATGATTTTGAGCAATCGTTCTTGGTCGCGTACCATTCCAGAGATGTTACGCACTCCCAATAAAGCATTGTGGTGGGTGCTGGGGGGCGGAGTAGTTTTTATGGGACTAGTACTTTATGTTCCTGTATTGCGGCATCTATTCCGTTTTTCTTTTCTACATTTTGATGATTTAGTAGTCAGTCTCACCTCTGGGGTGTTCAGTATTTTGTGGTTTGAAGGACTGAAAATTTGGCGGCGAAAAAAAGGTAATACACGACGGGCATTTGACTAATTTGTGATCCAGGAGAAAACAATTTTAGGTGTTGCTTCCTTTGGGGGATGAATTGGCTGCTGTAACTATCTAAACTGCAATCCATATCGGACTAAATCATCCTATGATATGGCTAACGCCAAGCTGCGCTAACAGCAACGTCCAATTTTCATAAACACTAGGTAAAAATAATAATTTTTCCAACAGATTCTTATAAAACGGTTATTTGGCAAGTATCACCACACTAAGGAGTCCATTTGCCCATCAATGTCTGACTTATGACACAAAAGTTTGAAAGTGAACGATATGTTTTCCCGTCACAAAACTGCGAGCGATCGCAAAAAATATAAAAGAGACCATATATTGAGTTATCATCCCATCCAAAAGCTCAAGATTGTTCTGGCAGGTCTTTATGTCGCCGTGATCTCTGACTTTAGCGTTGCCTACAAAGTTGTTTTATCAGTTCCAGTTCTGGGCTTCTCGTTTATCTTTCGGCAATGGGTCGATGTCACTCTGATTCTACTGGCAACGGGGATGATGCTGGTTGCCGAATTATTTAATAGTGCGATCGAAATCTTATGTGATTTTGTGGAGGAACGGGAGGATACCCGAATTGGTGTGATTAAGGATATTGCAGCGGCGGCGGCTGGCATCAGTATCTTTGTGTGGGCTGTCACACTCATCCTTGAAGGAAGTCACCTCTGGAAATTGCTAAAAATTTGACTATCAATTTTGAAGCTTTAGATTTACAGGAGTTTTCCAGTGTTGTGCTGTTTTTAGAGTTTTCCAAAAAATGAATTATCCAAAACCTTAAGTTGGAAAGCCACATCAGAGAAGATTAGAATGCGTAAGTATAGGTTGAGGTGGTTTAAACGCAGTCGTATTGTTCATAATCTCGTTTTTTTTCAAGACTTGATTATTATATCTTTGTGCGTTGCCCTTTTTGGTGCAATGGTAGTTCAGTTGGGAGATATGTTTCTTGCCTTGATACGCGCTCACAATCCCCAACAGGTTACATCTGACACTTTAGTTTTATTGATTTTGGTGGAATTATTCCGGCTTTTAGTAATTTATTTTCAAGAGCATCAGATTTCTGTTGGAGTGGCAGTAGAGGTAGCAATTGTTTCGATCTTACGAGAAGTTATTGTTCGAGGTTTGGTCGAATTTACCACGGGTAAAATCATTGCGTTCGGTATCTTCTTACTAGCTTTAGGGATACTGCTGCTCGTCCTTGCCTGGTCTTCCCGCACTTCAGATGAAATTCTTAGTCATGAAAGTGTTGAGACAGACGAAGAAAATTTAGATTAGAGGAGAATGGCACTAAGAAAAGCGGAAAGGCTTATCAATTAAGCAGTTTGTAATTGTTTACGTAATTCAATGCGGGGCTGGGTCAATCTAGGATAAGCTTTGGGGCGACGTTTAGTAGCTCGTGGTTCATTTCTGGCGCTACCCTACATTATTTTTCCATCTGCGATCGCCTGACTCATACCATGACTGCGGGACTGGGCATGAAAGCTGTAGCCCTTATTTTACATAGCTTAGAGCTTTTCTTAGTGCCATTCGAGTGTAGGGTTTATTTATGCAAGCATCAGCACCTTGTTTTCTAGCCCACAAACGCTGAAGTGATTGATTTGTAGTACTGCAAATCAACATCGGCACTTTCTGATAGATTGGATGGTTTTTGAGAAAGTGACACAACTCAAACCCACTCATTCCTGGCATCATTACATCAGTAACGATCGCATCTGGCTTTTCTTCTAAGGCAATTTCCAGAGCTTCTCTTGCAGTAGTAGCTGTAATAATTTTATAACCCTTATTTTCTAGGTAATTACTTACTAACTCTAATTCACTTAGAGAATTTTCTATAATCAGAATTGTACCCAGCCAAGTAATACTCAATCCTGAATCTCCCAAAAATAATTTGTTTTAATATATTTATTTCTGCTGGATAAATTTACAAAATATTTTGAAAAATTATTTTCAGTAAATCACCTTGTGTAAAAGGTTTATTCAAATAACCAGAAGCTCTTACCAACTTAGCTTTAGCTCTATCTATCAAACTAATTTTTCTGGTCAACATAATCACAGGTGTGTTTTTAAAATATACATGTTTACGTAATAAAGAGCATAACTCATATCCATCTAAATTAGGCATATCAACATCTAATAAAATTATGTCTGGTTTGATACGGAGAATTTCCATTAGCGCTTTTAAGGAATCCGTAACACCGATCACTGTAAATATTTGCTCATCTAAAAAATTCTTGATGACATTCAATATCGCTAGGCTGTCATCGATACAAAATATTGTGTAAGTTTTTTTCTCAACAGATGGGCGAGAACTTTGATCACAACTATTCTCAGGAGTGTTATTTTGCTGTGAGAAAGAGCGGTTAGAGTATTCTGTTGCCTGATTATCCTTTTTTCTTGACAGCGGCGGCTCAGTTTCAGGTTTAGTTTCTGGCTTTGTGGCTTGTGAAAACTGCGATTCGTAAACTCGATGAATTGATGAATGGGAATTTCCCGTATGGGGCGAAGTCTCGTGATAAGCCGCTTCACGTCTAGGCTTTTGAAATTGTTCTACTAGTAAGCGAAGATTTAAATGGCAGAATTTTGGCATATCATCCAGAAAACTTTCCCCAATAAATTCATAACTGCCCTCTTCTAAATCCAAAAAAGACTCAATAACTTCTAATGCCAACTGTTCAATCAGCATCGCTGCTTGCAAAGGGCTAATATATTTCTGGCTAACTAACCAGCAAATAGCAAGATAATCAGGATTGGGTATTGCTTGATTTTCAATACCAGTTTCAAAGATTGTCCGCAACTGCTCGTGAATTCCGCAAGGAAGAGTAGGAATTTGCTGACTCAGGCTTTGCAAGTTTCTGTAAAGCGGCTCAAACATTTTCTCTGAGTAGCAAGCATAAATCAGCTTCCCTTCCTCGATATATATTGACCAAGAACCTGAAGCGCTAAAAACTTGCAAACAACCACTAACTGACTTGCCAGTGATTTTTTTCAATAGAGATAAGGGCTGAAGTTTCTGGAAAAATCTATATCTACTAATGGGAAGTGTGTTCATTGGGTTAGATTTGAGAGAAAATTAATATTTGCAGTAGAAATTAGTGAATCACTTACGCAGGATTCACTGCCATATCTTAAAAAACTAGTGTTCAGTTCAATATAGCTGTCATATTTGAGTTAGTACAGAGATTCTTCACCCCTAACTCATAATTTGCCAATATCTGCTAAGCTATTCTTCATCTAACTACAATTTGCTCTGGTAGACCCTGCCAAACAGCAAAACAGCCTAGCTGATCGTCAGCAAATAGTATTTCAAAATCCAGATTGGTTTTCTGTATCTTTCGCTAATCTAGCTAATTTAACAGTAACTAAATTGTTACAAGCAAACCAGTGGCTCTAGCCCATCAGTAGCAAAAGCATTGCTATTAACCGGTTTTCGCAACATGAAATTGTAGCGAACAGTCCTTAATGGGCAAGCTTTGTATACACTTTATTAGTAGTCATCTTCCATAATAAAAGTATAGCTTTATACTAAATGTGCCTAGCTTCTACATTTCATCCAAGTTTGAGATTGCTCACATCTTGCACCTAGCCTTGGTGAGAGCGAAATCGCGCCTATACAAACGCGCGTCCCTTCGGGTTCGCCAGTCGCCTGGGTCGGGAAACCCTCCCGCAGCGCTGGACTCACCGCCTGCGCGGACTAATGAAAAATCAAGGTTTTCAACCCGCGTAGGCGGGTTTTGCTTGTGTAGCCGCGACTTCCAGTGCAAGAGTGCAAGATATAAGATTGTAGAGATTCTCTCTGTCAGGCTTGGGCAAAATTATTGCTTCCACAATATCAATGGCAAATTTTTACTCAGAAAATCCCAATTGAGTATGAGATGCAACAACGACCGACTCAGCAGCAGGTAATTCTTCATAAGCGCTGGAAAATGTTCTAGTGTTTTGTAGTGATTAGGACTGGCGCAAAACGACACCCTACTTTAGGCGATTCATGAATTGCCGCTAGGTCAAAATAAGGCTTTTGGCTATTGTTTGCGTAAGTCATAGTGATCAATAGTGACGCTAGACAGTTTTAAGTACCACATCCAAATTAAACAAGTAGAGTACGTGCTAGAAAAATAGTTGTTTCCAGCAAAATGGTAGATAGCAAGTAATTTACTCACATATATTCAAATTACTGTAAGTTCTGCTCAAAGCCGGAAAAACTATATGAAGTTAATAACAAATAATTCAAAAAATCTCAAAAATCATTCATATTATCACTCAGCTATTGGTGATGAATATTTATTTATTTAGATATCCGGATAAAATAAAAATGTACTGTAAAACATGTTTTAACTCACTTATTTAAATACATTTCAATCTTGAGTTTAGACAAATACAGTAGATTTAATCTGAATGAGGCACAAAAGGGCGAGCAGGATGCCCAACGCCACATGCGTGACTGTCGGCATAGCGCGCTCTTCGCAGTGGCTCCCCCACAATATTTATCATATTTAAGATGTGTAGTTCATTTACTTGCAAACTGTTGTATCAAGTGTGGTGAAGCACTCAATTGTATCTTCCTTCCCATTCCAGTTAAGGATGATGATATAAATTTGTGGAATTAGTTCATTCATGAATGCTTTTTTAAATTCTAGAATTAAATAGTAGCTTCTCGCACTTGTTCAGTATAGTCTTTAGGGCGCAACTGGCGAAAACTCTGCAAGGCAAATTGTCGCAAATTTGCTGGTAAATAAGATAGCATCAGACCCAGCATAATTTTGCGATCGCTCCCCAATACCCGACTTGATTCTTGCAAAAGTTGCCGCCCTGCTACAGTATCTCCCTTTTCAATCAGTCTTAAACCCAAAGCTTGCTGAGTACCAGCTAGTTTTTGCGATCGCAGTTGTTCTAATTCTGCGTCGGGAAATTTATAACTACTGATACAAAAAACCTTTGCTGCTAGAAAGTGCAAGTTTTGTTTTAAACTTGTCTGACCACCATGAAAGCGATACTCCATCAGAAATTCTGGCAGAAAATAGCCCTGCTTACCAGCGATCGCTAACCTGACAAGTAAGTCAAAATCCTCACATCCATCAGCTTGAGGACGCATATAATCAACTTCTTGCAAACAAGCTCGACGAAATAGTGTTGAACCCACTTGCAAGCTTTGATATTGAAAAGTTTGTCTGATTAAGTCAGGAATGATTCCCCGCTCAAGTTTATCTTTTCCCCACTTCGCAGAATTTTCCTTTGTTGCTGATTCAATTTTTTCGTTGTTTTGATTGATAATCCAGTGATTAGTACAAACAAAATCTACACTCGGTTCTGCTTCTAATACAGCTACAGTTTTTTCCAAAAACTCAGGAGTCAAAGCATCATCATCATCAAACTTGATAAAATAGCTCCCACAAGCAGCCTCAAAACCAGAACGCATATTGCGACTACGCCCACCATTAACAGGATGCCTAATATAGCGAATCCGTGGATCATGCCATTGACTTACTATTTGAGCAGTATTATCAGTGGAACCGTCATCACAAATTATTAGTTCAAAATCGGTGTAAGTTTGGACTAGTACGCTATTGACTGCGTAAGGCAACAAATTTGCTCTGTTGTAAGTTGGAATACAAATACTAACTTTCGGTATCATATTAAAATTTGTCAATTTCAATTAAAACTTACTGATGAAAACCTTATATATAAACTGTAATTTTACCTAAAAATTTTTGGATATTTCGGTTGGTTATAGAGAATATACTACCTGGATTTAGCTATTTTGGTTTGAGTTATGGTTGTTTAAGAAAACGATAGTGCAAAAACTCTTATTGATAACGAATATTCACATTTTCTCCTTGACACAAATATGTAAATTCTCTGGAAGAATAGCTCATATAATGAATTCGATGAATAGGTTTTAATCCTTGTTTGTCGTCAAGGATATTATTAATATTAATGAAAGTATCAGCATTAACCTCAATGCTGTTGAGCAATGCGATCAATTGATCGTAGACAACATCATTGGCAAGGGTGTAAACACCGAAAAACTCCATTTTCACAAATCCTTTATGTTTGTGCTGAAAAAATTTTTTTAATAATTATGTATATAGTTTAATATTGACATAAATTGTGGGAATATGTCATCTCACTAATGGGTAGTGAAAAATTTTGAACCACCCCGAAGGGTCTACGCAGTTGATGACGGTTACAAAGTTAGACTTTGATCTACTTAAATTTATCATTGGTGACGGTAAACAAAGATATAAGGGATATTAGTGATGACATAATGAGTTAAATAAAGTCATTATATATACAATAAATTCAGCCAGTGTTATTACTGTTACCAAATATATGAGAATTTTAATGCTGTCTTCTACCTTTCCCTATCCGCCAACACGCGGAGGGACTCAAGTAAGAACGTTTAATTTACTCAAGTATCTGAGTCAACGTCATGCTGTTACACTTGTGACTCAACGCGATCGCGATGTCACAAAAGCAGAAATAGTCGGATTGCGGGATTGTGTAGATCATCTAGTTATTTTTGAACGTCCCCCAGATTCTGGAGCTAAGACCGGAATATTCAAGAAAATACAGCGATTAGCTACATTTCTGCAACAGGGAACACCGCCAAGTGTACTCAACCGCTACTCAATTGAGATGCAAGAGTGGATTGATAACTTTGTGCAGCTGAAAAAATGTGACGTAATTACCTGCGAACATAGTGTGAATGAAATTTATGTGCGATCGCATTTCCAGAAACAGCTAAAAACTTTGGTTAATATTCATAGTTCTGTCTACGGAACTTGTCGCAATCAACTAGCAACTGGTATATCTGAAAAGAGATTGCGAGACACAATTAATTTGCCACTTTTGCGTCGGTATGAGCAAAGCTATTGCTCTAAGTTTTCAGAAATTGTAGTGACAACAGAAGAAGATAAAATTCAGCTACAAGCTTTTAGCCCTAATAGTAAAATTACAGTTATTCCTAATGGAGTAGATTTAGTTTCATTTCCTCAGCGTACCACCGATCCAGGAGGACATAACTTAGTTTTTATTGGTGCTATGGATAACTTAGCAAATATTGATGCCGTATGCTTTTTTAGTAACCAAATCTTACCAAAAATTCAAGAAATTTATCCAGATACTACTTTCAATATTGTTGGTTCTCGTCCTGCACCAGAAGTTTTAGCACTCCAAAATCAGCGAGGAATTAATGTTACTGGCAAAGTGCCTTCAATGGTAGATTACTTACACAAAGCAACCGTCTGCGTTGTACCGATGCGGACAGGCTTTGGTATTAAAAATAAAACTTTAGAAGCAATGGCAGCTGGTGTACCAGTAGTAGCAAGCGATCGCGGTTTAGAAGGACTAGCTGTAGATAGTGCTAGTACATCACTCAGGGCATTACGAGCAAATGAACCAGCACAGTACATTACCGCCATTAGTCAACTATTCGATAACCCACAACTGCGTTTTGAATTATCTCACAACGGCAGACAAATGGTAGAAACAGAATTTACTTGGGATATCGCCGGAAAACATTATGAGCAAGTCTGTCTTGGAGATAATCAAGGCTAATCTCAAGTATCAAGCTTTAAATTAAAGCCTAAAAACTTTATTTAAATCTACCCTATAAAAAGAGAATATATAAAGATCAGCCACTTGAATATCTAATATCAAATTCGGATGAAGACCCCGTACTTAAGGACAGGGTTTAACTTTGATTTGGATCAAAATCTAAGTACAGTCAGCATCAAACGAACCTGAAACTACCAGATTTTTCGTTTTACCCTACTCCCTACTCCCCTAAAGCCAGGATTTGAGTATTCAAAACGACTTGACAAACATCCTCTAAGGGCTTCTGCATACTTTTGTCAGTATACATATTGAAAAAATATCTTTGCCACTCTTGTAGTGGTAAGAGAAAAGGGATAGTTCTAATACCATTTCCATATGAAGATGCATAGAAAGAACCCCACCGCCTGCGGCACCTCCCCTTAGTAAAGGGAGGTTGGGACGGGTTAAAATAATGTGCAGCTTCACAGAGAATTAGTATAAGATGGTTACTTCTTCCTTTTCCCCTTACCCTTTTTCCAATTTATGCCAGAAGGTTCTTACTTCTGCAAAGTCAATTTCAAATTATTGTTGCATTGAAGGTACAGCAAAAATTCTACTGGATATGGGAATACGTAAATTAGATTTAGTAGTAACTAATGAGGTATCACTAGTACTTTCAGACAAAATGGTTTCCCGACTATCAGAAATAGCAGAATCACGCGCTTCAGGTAGCTTAGTTGTATCTTCTGTCGTAGATACTTCAGAAGATATAGGAATAATAATCTTGGACTTGTCACTATTTGAATCTGGCACAGGCTGAGCCTGACATGGAGTAAAACTGAACGCAGAGATTACTGCTATTACTAATAATAGCAGATGGCAACTGTATTGATGCATCATTATTTACAATTTTTTGGCTGAAGAATTGGATAAGCTGCATACTTATTTAAATAGAAAAATGCTAATAGTATCTTCATTAAAAATAACCCATTATTTTATTTAGTTGAAATTTATTGAAATTTTACTAAACAGCAATAATGAATTTAATTTCTAAATGCATAATGATCTGATATTTCTTAGCTTGATTCGTAAAAATATGATACGCAACTATCAAAAATATACATGCAAATCATTCCCTAAAATAATAGAAAATGTACGGATTTTTAATTTAAAACAATTGTTATACAATTTTTTATTAACTCGTACATTTAAGTAAAAAAAATATTAAATATATAAAATTTTAATAAAGGAGATTAGCAGAAATTAAAAAATAAATATATTACCAACATCATTTCTCCTGATACCTTGTGCATTGATCATCTGTTACAGTTATTTAAAGTCCAGCAAATGACTAATTAACTTTTTATTAAAATCCAATCTTTTTTTAGTAAATAAATAGTATTGAATTATATATAGATTTTAAATATTTTGATGAAATGAGAGGAACTAACAGTTAGAGACCCCGAATTCGTTGAGTGCAAGTGGCGTGGAAACCCTCTTTTTCGTACTGCCTCACCAGTCGCCTGAGTCGGGCTAAATCTCCTGTAGCGCTGGACTCACCGCCTGTGCAAACTAACACAAAATCAAGGATTTTAAACCCCCGGAGGTGGGTAAAGTCTTGTGCAGCCAAGCCACGCGCGATTTCTAATCGTCTGGGCGAGTAATAAATTAAACTTTAGAAACATCCTCTAATATAAAAATTAGGTTTATTCCAGGATAAATATTATTAACTGGCGTTTTTGAGTAAATTTATAATCCAACTCTGTTCAGTCAAAATGAAGTAATAAAAAATTTATATACCTAGTTGTAAGAATTTATATGAAAATTTTACACTGAGAGGTAAATAGCAATACTAATTAAATGTATTGCATATTACAAATCTCATATCTTAACAAGTAGACTGTATTAACTGCGACAAACCACCTTAACATAAGTCCTATACCTGCGGTAGTAGTAGCTTGATTCCTGTGGCGGAAGCTGGGGAGCATAGTGACAGGTATTCTGATGAATAATGGCAATGATGATTGCCACTACCAAATTAGTAGAGGGAGAAAAATATGTTCCAAAAATATAAATTTTTTGAGGCTAAAATATTAATATAGAAAATAAATTTCTCGCGTACTGTTTTACATTATCAAATGTTATTCAGCGTATTTATTAACTAAAATTCATATTTTTAGTTAATAAATACCTAGTATTAAGTTCAATTTAAACTGTTACGAACAATTCCTAATAAAATAATTAGCAATAGATTTTATGCAAGAGAATAATCAATTATAGCAATCCGATTTGATTTCTGAATCACTCGTAGAGGTAAGGGACTGGGGACTGGGGACTGGGGACTGGGAAGAAGGAATAAAGGTGTACTAAGTTTTGTTCAAAAATCAAATATGAGTCCTATAGATACTTATCTAAGTATCAATAATACACCGCATTATGGACAGATAGTTTGAATCGTAATATATTGTGTCCCAAGTAATGATAACATTTCACTCAATTAGTGATACAAATTATTTCCCTCCTGCTTTCCTGTTGCCTATTTGTATCAACATTCAAGTAAAACAGTATAAGCTACCTGTTGTATGTTAAGTTCAGAACTCACTAAAATACCAGAATAAATGTACATTTTTAGATTTTACTTACACAGCAATTGCATCTTACTAAAAGTTTCAAAACTTGGTGATTGCTTTAAGGAAATTGTAATTCCTCGGTGATTGACATATCAGACTTCTTTTGCTCAAATCTGCAAGCAAGTAGTGGGAATTTAAGGTGAATATAGAACAATTTATCCAACGCGCAGAAGCATTGCATCAACGTTTGGCAGATTTGTACCAGACAGCTAGCGTTTTGCCTTGGATTCCACCAGATCTGCTACCACAAGCTTTTAAAGAACTCTATAGCAACTCAAAGATGGTGCAGCTAGCCGCAGAGGAACTTTATGAACAAAATCAGGAATTAATACAAACACGAAATTTACTAGAAGCAGAACGCCAACACTACCAAGATTTATTTGAGTTTGCACCAGACGGCTACTTAGTTACCAATGCAGGAGGGATCATTCGAGAAGCTAATCTTAGTGCAGCTAAGTTGTTCAATGTTCCAAAGCAGTTTCTAGTCGGGAAACGAATGACACAATTTATTCGTTTGGAAGACCGACAGTGCTTTCACGATGAAATTAACCAACTATCGGTAGCGGACAGAGTTAGAGAGTTAGTATTGCGCTTGCATCAACTCAATGGCGAGCCTTTCGATGCAGCTTTGACAGTGGGAGTGGTTCGCAATCAATATGGTAGAGTTAGCTCCCTCCACTGGCTGCTGCGTAATGCCAATGAACGTCAGCAAACAGAATTAGTATCAGTCGAGACAAATAGCGATCTCAGTCAGGATCGCCCTATGTATAAATATTCTAAAGGAGAAACTATTCCTCTTAACCCACTGGTAGTTTGGTATGTTTGTCAGGGTTTAGTCAAGCTAAGTACTTTTTGTGAAACGGGCGAAGAAGTATTGATAGGGTTGGCAACTACACAAATGGTTTTTGGCTCTAATATGACCTCTCTACCCATTTACCAAGCCACGGCCCTGTCAGATGTGGAGATAGTTGTAATTTACGTAGCGGAAATAGCATTAACCCCATTGCTTAGCCATACTCTGTTACCAAAAATCAATCAACGATTACAGCAGACTGAATCTTTCTTAGTTATTGCTG
Organism: Nostoc sp. UHCC 0702; assembly: GCA_017164015.1. Lineage (GTDB taxonomy): Bacteria > Cyanobacteriota > Cyanobacteriia > Cyanobacteriales > Nostocaceae > Amazonocrinis. The sequence goes on along the minus strand of CP071065.1, from coordinate 998,362 downwards.
GTAAGCGACGGGTAGAAGATCGTTTACATCATCTATTGCAGCTTTTGAAACGTGAAGTAGGTGAACCCTTTGTAGGGGGAACTCGCCTTAGTGTTCGCTTGACTCATGAAGATATTGCTAGTGCTTGTTGTACTACTAGAGTTACAGTTACACGATTGATGGGCAAATTACAACAGCAAGGTTTAATTTGGTTTGACTCAAAAAAGCACATCATATTAAATGATTAGTAAAAATATTATCAAATATTTCTAGTACTCGACCAACCCAATTTTGACGGGTGAAGGTGGGGAGTAGGGAGTAGGAAGTGAGGAAAGAGTTTTTTCTGTTTCTTACATTTCTTATCCCCGGCAAAGTTGGCTTGACAGAGTACTAGCTTTATCAGGCGTGAACCTTAACGCAGCTTACTACTAGGCTCAAAGAGTGAGTTTCTATCCTTGATAAATTCATGGAAAATTGCACTTGATTCACGTAGGGGCAATTCATGAATTGCCCCTACGTGAAGTTTTGGTAATTTATGCCTTTTACCTTTTACCGACTTTTTCATCGCTACCGCTGACGCTTGTTCCTCGCCCTTCGCTAACGCTACCGCTTCACTAATGACGGAAACCGCTCCTGAGGGGGCTGCTTGCACTGGCTCTTCATCTCCTCCATACTCGCGGCGTCGAAGATATAGTTCAGCCGGAACTGGCCTCTAGTATCAAAGTTGAGTCCCAAGTGTAAAGGCCGATTTTTTCAGGCACTTTAGAGAATCGCCCTGTACGATAACCTCGCGATAACTCATTCAGCACCTTGCTTTTGATCTCTCTGACTTGCTGAGAATCTAGTTCTCCATAAATTCCAGTGATGATTTCAGCCACACTGAAAAATTTCCCTGGATTTTGCTGTAAGAAAGAGGTAAGCGCATCTATCAAAAATTGCCCCTCAAATGCTTTGAGCATTGGCACTACTCTTGTTTTCGGGAGGACGACAGGTTTCTTCTTTTTGTTTTTACCAGCCTGAGAGTATCCATTAGTACGATTGGAAGTTACCAAACTTAAATCCAGAGTATAACAACCAGGCTCGTCAGGGATAGCTGACCAAGCATTTCTTTCTCTACCTTGTGTAAGTGAGGATTGGACTCTGCCTTTAACTACTTTGAACACAGTCGGTACTAAATCTCCATAAAGCGATCGCACAATGAAATCTATATGACATACAGTACCAAGATGTTCTTGCAATAGCTTTTTGATAGCTTCCATCCGAGTTAGAGGTTGATGTTCAGGTAGCATTGGAATGTCAGCCACCTTGCTTTGGTGAACTTGAGTCTGTGGAACTGTCTCTATAGTTGGGGATGTAGTTGACGCTGGATATGCGCTAGTATCTTCAACCACAACAACAGAATTATCCATCTCCAAGTTGTCTGAGTCTGAAAATTCAGACTCCCTAGGCTCTACCAAGTGGATCTTTGAGTTAGAAATGTTATCAGGCAAAGATAACAGTAAGTCTTGTTGGGGAAGTCTAGATGACCCATCAACTACTTCAGCTGTTGAAAGCTTGCCATTAGCATCTGAACTAGAAGACCAGTTAAACAATAAAGCTTCTACATGGTTGAGCTGCGATCGCGCCTGTGTGTATAAAGTTTCGTACTCTTCTACAAGGCGAGTATAGTAGTCTCGTAATTCCAACAGTGGAGAGAAAAAGCTTACAGGAGGAGGTTCTATTTGCAACTGATTATTCATAACGCTTCAAATCAACCCAAGTCAATATCACTTTTGTAGGTCATTGGTCTAGGTTTTGCCTTTTGAGCTGGCTGCTGGGATTTTTTGGGTGGTTGCGGAGGGCGACATTGTTCGCAATAAAGCGGGCGAGGCCCATATGTCTCGCGTTTTGTAGCCTGATTGCACTCTTTACAGACAAAATTGAAAACACGAGTGTGTATTTGTCTTTTATGAGCCCTGACAGTATATTCTCTAACGTCAATGAACTTACTAGCCATAGTCAAGAATGGTGAATATCAATCCTATCAATATAGCTATTCAAGCAAATGAAATAGGATCAGTGTGTGTTTAGTTGGCAGTTTTATTCAAATCAGTGATTTGAATAAAACTGGAAGATGTACATTTTCCATGAGGGTAATTTAGGAGTAACCCAAGGCTTACCTCCTGGCATATAGTTCATTATCAACATCTAAGTGCCATTTGCTTCTATATGTGTGCAACATTAAACACAAAAAGTAGACAAAATTAGAAATTGGCTTTTTGTGACCTGTCAATAACAGACTACGGCACACTGGTGCAAGAAGCTAGGAGGCAACAAGCAGCTCTTGAACAGAGGTACAGAACAAGTGACCAGCAATAACTCTCTTAGTCCAGCTGCTTCACTGTTCGGTCGCCAGACTTGAAGAAAGTGGCGTTAGACCCCAAGACAGTACTGCGTCACTTTTGGCTTCCAAAGCAACGGTATTCATATCTTGCACCAGTTATTTAATGACATTTTTGTAGAGTGGGCACTGCAATTGGTTCGCTCAAAGCTTGATTTTTTCATTATTGGTAGTGCCCACCGCAGGGTTAATTGAGAATGGTGCAATATATTAGGGTACTAGTCCAATACGCTTGGGTTAGAGTCAAAACCCGTAAATCGTGTAGGTTGGGTTTCATTCCTCAACCCAACATTTTCACGACTTTGTTGGGTAACGCTTACGCTCTACCCAACCTACAATTATCCTTAACCCAAGCGTATTGGGTACTACTTCATCGCGGCGGAAATAGAGCAACCATTTAAAATCCCTAAAAAGCCCATTCCATAATACTTTTGACTTTTGACTTTTGACTTTTGACTTCCGCCTTGCGGTACTAGTCTGTTAGCAATAAAAGAGTAATTATTCTGTGCCAGTTTACACAGAGTTGGTATAACCAAAAACTTTTATATTTGCTGCAAGACTTGATAGAAAACCGCCTCTGGCTGGTGCGAGGCGGTTGATAACAAGATCATGATCGATTTAGAAACCTGAGCCTAAAAGCACAGACGGGGGGACAAAAGGAAAACTATTGACTATTGACCAAGATTAACTTTTACTGCCTTGTGTTTTTCTGATTCTGCTTTCGGCAAGTTTAGGTGGAGAACACCATTTTTGTATTCAGCCTGTACTTTGTCGTTTTCAACTAAAGAAGGTAACTGAATTACCCGCTGGAATTTGCCATAGCGAAATTCCGATCTAGTGACACCATTGTCTTGAGTCTGAGTCTCAAATTTTCGTTCCCCAGTAATGCTAACTGAGTCGGGAGTTGCTTCTACGTTTATATCTTTCGCTTCTAGGCCAGGTACTTCAAGTCTCAAATGAATTTCATTTTCAGTTTCTTCGAGTTCAGCAGGAGGAATAAAGCTAAATCCAGTCTTTTCACCATCCTCTGTTGGAATTAATCTATCAAACAAGCGATTTATTTGCCGCTGTAAGGTGTCAATATCTCGAAACGGCTCCCAACGTTCAATGTCCCGGCGGAATGGTTGATAGCGTTCGATGTCCCGGAATGGTTCCCAACGAATCAGTGCCATAATATCACCTCTTAGATGCACTATCTAGTCTTAGGAGGCTCAATTTCAAGCTTTCTGGCTAGTAGTGAAATAGTCTACTTTTTTTAACAATCTTCAATCTTAAAAGCCCAATTTCAAGCTTCCTAATTAAAACAGTAGATCAATTGAAATTGTAGTAGGTTCGGTTTTCTAAACTTCAGCGATCGCAATAACCGTACCTATTCTAACTTCACAATTAGTTACAAATGTACATTTAAAATAGGCAGTGGGGAGCAGGGGTAAAATAACTAATACCCCATTCCCCAATGCCCAATGCCCAATTACTTAAAAATCTAAACTTGGCCAGTCTGGTTGACGGTGATAGTAGGTCATATCCTCAAATTTCCGCAGTTCGACACGGTTGATCACAAATTTTGGATAATTCAACTGCCATTTTTCATTCAACTGAGAAAGCAAGGTGCTAAAGTTTGTGCGGTCTAAATCTGATGGAACCTCCCCAAAATAGCCTAATGTAATGTGTGCCGTAAAATGATAATGCTGTTCAATACCTAAAGCGATTAACTTCGGATTTTGATAAATTGTGCGGCGAAACTTAATTACCTGCTCATAACTGTATTCATCTTGGGGTACTAAACAAACACCTACAGCTCTTGGCATGACTATCAATCCCAGCATTTGCCATAAAATGGGATTAGTCTTACTTGTCATGGATTGTTGATACTGCTGAAATATTTCAGCACAGCAAGAGCGTAACTGTTGTTCAAATTCAGGATTTTTTTCGCAGGCGTCACGGTAAGCACTGTCCCAAATTAAGTCTGCTAAGGTGAGATGAAAGCTAGCAGGAGGTACAGGGATAATCAAATCACTGTTGACAGGCAACTGTAAAAGTTCCTGCTGGTAAACTTGTATCTGGGCATAGAAAGCAGAGTTTTCTGATTCTTCTGCCGCAGATGGGGTTATTAGCGTATAGCCAGGAAAAGGTGCTGCTTGTCTAGAACCAGAATGCAGCTGAAATTTAGAAGATTCCTGGATATGCTCAACTTGGGATCTGTGAGCTTCTGGTAGCGTCAGTCTTGCTACCCGGTTCAGATAAATTTGATAGTTGTCGTCCAATCTTTGTAGCCTCGCGCTCTCACTTGATAGATTTTAGGGAAAATTAACCTAATTGACAGAGTGATTTAAAAAGTATTTAGCTTTTCTAGAATGATGACAGAGGATAAGGGAGCAGGGGAGATGGGGAGCAGGGGAGATGGGGAGCAGGGGAGATGGGGAGCAGGGGAGATGGGGAGCATTGGGGCCCCCTCTGGGGTTGGGGGACAATGGGGAGATGGGGAGACAATTGACAATTGACAACTGTCAACTGTCAACTGTCAACTGACCTATGCCCTATTCCCTATTGCCTATTCCCAATTTTCTATCTTTATGCCAATCTATGTTTACTGGGGTGAGGATGATTTTGCCATAGAACGAGCGATCGCTTTGTTGCGCGATCGCGTCCTCGACCCTTTATGGACAAGTTTTAACTATACTTCATTCTCCCCTGAGCAACCTGACGCTGCGATCGCTGCCTTAAATCAAGTGATGACACCAACTTTTGGAGCGGGTGGGCGCTTGGTGTGGCTGATGAATACTACCCTGTGTCAGCATTGTCCAGACAACGTTTTAGCAGAACTGGCGCGAACTCTACCAGTCATTCCAGAAAACTCATTTTTATTGCTCACTACCCGTAACAAACCCGATGAACGCTTAAAATCGACAAAATTATTCAAACAATTCGCTAGTGAGTTCCAAGAATTTCCGCTCATCCCACCCTGGAAGACGGAATTGCTGGTACAAGCCGTTAATCAAGCGGCTCAAGCTGTGGGAGTGAAACTGTCTCCCAAGATTGCACAAATATTGGCTGAAGCAGTGGGTAATGATACACGCCTACTCTACAGTGAACTAGAGAAACTGCGTCTTTATACAGTAGGAAGCAATAAGCCTTTAGACGTAGATATAGTTACGCAATTAGTACGAAATACTACACAAAATAGTCTACAATTATCAGCAGCGATTAGAACAGGAGACACGGGTAAAGCTTTAAATATCTTGGCTGATCTCATTAATGCTTCTGAGCCTGGTTTACGGATAGTCGCTACTCTCATTGGTCAATTTCGTACATGGTTATGGGTAAAAATCGTCATGGAAGGCGGTGAACAAAATCCACAAGCGATCGCTAAAGCTGCTGAGATTGCTAACCCCAAACGCATCTACTTTTTACAGCAAGAAGTTAAATTTCTTTCTGTACAGCAACTAATTTCGTGCTTACCTTTACTACTGGAGTTAGAAGTGAGTCTCAAGCAAGGAGCCTCGGAAATGTCAGTACTTCAGACGAAAATCATAGAATTATGCGAAGTATGCCGACAAAACTCGCAATACTCCTAAAAGTTTGCTTAATTGGGAGACTTCTGGAACTTCTCGCTTTTAAAATAATTCAAAGTCTTTAACATATCTCTACTCTAGTTCTGTGTCACAAACTTTATGAAGAAAATTTCTGATTTAATTTTCCGAACACGGCTGCAAACCATGCTTTCTCGAAATTTGTTTTTGGGCGCTCTTACCACTGCTAGTTTTGTCGCTAGCACTTTGATTTTGCATTCACAAGCTGAGGCTCAAATTTCACCAGTTAATAGTAGTGAAATTACTAGCTACGCTCAAGCTGTGTTAGCAATGGAACCATCACGTCAAAAAGCTTTTGAAGAAATTAAGAAACTGATTGGTGGTGGAGAAATTCCCGAAATTGCTTGTAATGATCCCAACAGTATGAATAGTCTGCCACGCCAGGCTAGAGATATTGCAACCGATTACTGTAATCGTTCCCAAAAAATAGTTGAAGATAATGGTCTTACCATTTCACGTTTCAATGGGATTACTGTAGAGATCCAAAATAACAATAACTTAAAACGGCAGGTATATAATACATTAATTCGCCTGCAAAAAACTCCTGATTCTCAGTAGTAAGACTACAGGGAAATTTAATAAAATTGATATATTATCCTTGCTGAAAATCGAGGATAATGAGTACGTATTGATTATGAGCGATGATAATCCTGTTGCAGTCTTAAATCCTTCTTAAAAAGAAACTCTTAAGGGCAATAGGGAATAGTTCAATACCCCATCATTCAAATTAGGGAATTTAATAATGGCGGACGCTTAGGAATTACTTTCTACAAAGTATTGTCGTTTAGCATGAATATTTTTCATATGCTTTTTTACTGTATTGAGAGTAATGAAAAGCTGGGTAGCAATTTCTTTGTAGGTGTATTTGTTGCGATAGAGACACCAAATTTCAGCTTCTCGTGGTGTTAAAGCAAATTTTTTGATTTCTGCGATCGCTATATTTTTGAGAGACTCATATCGGTTCTCAATAGTAACTAAGAAACAAGGAATCTGGAATCTTTCTAAATCCAGCAATTTGACTCTGATGCGAAAGGTAGTTGACTTATTAAGTACAATGTCATCAGATAACATTATCAGCGGCTCAGAGCAAAAGCTGCGACTTTCAAGTAAGGTTTGGCAGAGATGCAAAATAGCTGGCGGCACAAAACTAGAATTAGAATGACCTTGATTTAGCTGACAACAAATGTGGTAGGCAGATGCATTGCTATAAACAAGTTTACCCGCTCTAGTTAAAATTAAAATGCCATCTCCTAATCCTTCTATAACTTCTTGTAAAAAACCAGCTTGTTGCACAGCAGGCAATTTAACATTAGGTAGTTGTAGTTTAATTGGTGTTGATGTAGATGTTTTGATTAGCGCAATCATATTAATTTAGTTACTTCAATTTTGATATATGGCTTATTTGACTTCACAGATGCACTTTGATTTGTGTAGATATTGTCCAAAAAATTATGTTCACATAACTAGTTATTACCAGGCTTAAAATTTAAACCCAGGAATCACTATCACTTATTATTTTTTCAGCCTTGTGGGCAACTTAATTTCAATACAACTTTTAAATTCTTAATTTCGGATGAAGCTTGTTAAAGCAGTAATTAAGTAGAAAACAGGAGGTGAAGCAGTTACACATCTTAAGCGTCGCCAGCCACTTTGCAAAAGGTGGGATCTCAGGCTAGGTGCAAATGCTGTCGGCACGCGATAACGCAGGGCATTGAGTTCCCCATTCCCCAAGCATTTTTCAGGTGCGTCCCACAAGGCTAGCAACTACTGTGGCTAATTCCGCTGGCTCAATAGGCTTGGGTAAGTGCAGTTGATAACCTTCCTTGATGGCGCGCATCCTATCCTCTGCCCTAGCATAGGCTGTGAGGGCTGCTGCCGGAATCTTTCCACCTTGTTCTGCTGGTTGCGATCGCAATTTGCGGATCAATGAGTAACCATCTTCCTCTGGCATACCTATGTCGCTAACTAAAACATCTGGTTTCCACTGGGGAATCATCTCTAATGCTTCTTGTACTGATGCAACTGCCTGAACTTCGGCATGACACTGTTCGAGTACTGTGGTGGTAAATTCACGAGTGTCGGCTTCGTCATCTACAACCAATACCCGCACACCTAAAAGAGAGGCATCCAACTGTAGAGAGTCTGAGGGAACGGGGGGTTCTTGGGTTCTTGGGCTGAGGTGATGGGGAACTGAAGGATTAAGGGGCAGCTTGACTGTAAACGTCGCTCCTTGTTGTTCGCCCTGACTTTCTACGTGGACAGTACCGCCATGCAATTCTACTAAATGACGGACGATCGCTAATCCTAATCCTAGTCCACCATGTGACCTGGTACTAGAACTATCGGCTTGACGAAAACGGTCAAAAACGTAAGGAAGAAATTCTGGACTGATGCCAATACCTGTGTCAATCACTTGGATTTGAGCATAGTTGTCGGTTGTCCGCTGTTTTTCTTGACCACTGACAGTTGATAGCTTGACTTCTACCTTGCCACCTCGCGGTGTAAATTTGATGGCATTGGATAGCAAATTCCAGATAATCTGCTGCAAACGCTCAGCGTCACCGGGAACTAAGCATCGAGTCGCTGGAGATTTTGGTTCAATAGATTCTGCCTTTTCACTATTGACTTCTAAACCCAAATCTGCATTGTCTATTGTTGCAGAGGGAGTTAGAGAAAATCTCAAATCGATTTCTTTGGCAAGGGCTGCTAGGTTGACAGTTTCGATCGCTGACTGAATAATCAAAATCAAATCACAAGTACGAACATTCAGCCGCAACTTGCCTCTAATCATCCGCGAGATATCGAGCAAATCTTCAATTAGCTGTGTTTGCGCCTTGGCATTGCGTTCGATGGTCTCCAGTGCTTTAGCTGTCTGAGTTTCGCTGAGCTTGCGGACACGTAGTAGCTGGGCCCAACCGAGGATGGCGTTGAGGGGCGATCGCAATTCATGGGACAATATCGCCAAGAACTCATCTTTCATGCGGTTGGCTTCACTCAACTGTTCAGTTTGCTGTTGTAGAGAAGCAATTAAGCTCGCACGTTCCATAGCCATCGCTATTTGGTCGCAAACTGCTTGCATCATTCCTCTTTGATTCTCGGTGAAGCGAGTGCGAGTGCGACTGCCAAAGGAAAGAGTACCTAAAAGCCGCCCTTGCGCCATCAATGGATAACAATAATAAGCACTAATCCCTAAAGAGCGAATCAATTCTGTTTTAGAATCAGTTGATTCCTGCACCTGTTCTACAGATATTGGACAGCGCTGCTGAGCTACAGTACCGCATACTGCTTGACCGAACTCTAGCCACTCAATTTGTTTTGCCAGTTCCTCAGATATGCCTGTAAAGGAGGCTAACCGCATTACCTGATTGTCTTCAACTAAATAGTTAAAGTAAACATCCAAACCAATTTGCACCGCCAGTTTACGGAAAACACTATCTATCAATGCCACTGGCTGCTGGCTGGATAATAAATCGCTGGCTGTGCTAAACAGGAGTTGCAGCCTTCTGTACCCCAATGACAATGCTTTTTCTACCTCCTTGAGATTGGTAATGTCTTGGAACGCTAACAAACAAGTAGCGGGATAGCCGTGCATAGCTGGCAAACTATCGGCAAATATATGTAAAGAGCGTACACCCGCACTTGTATGCCAGTCTACCTCCAACCCTTCTAAACGTTCTCCACGGGCGACTCGCACCCCAGGCATTTGGTTATTGGGGATGCGATCGCCTGCTGTATCTGTGCAGTGATCAGCTATATGATACTCATCTGCTGATAGACCTTGAGGAAATTCACCCCCATTAAATTCATTAGCAGCTTGATTGGCAAAAGTTACCCTTGCCGTTCCTGGTTCAATAAACAATAGCGGCATTGGCATGAGGTTAAGCACATCGTCTAACCATTTTTGCTGATTCCGCAGTATTGCTTCTGCCTGCTTGCGCTCGGTGATATCCAAAAATGCACCAACTGATCCTCTGGTCTTACCCTCCTCATCAAACAGTGGTGCGACATACTCTAAGAGCTTGATGATTTTTCCATTTTCATGGATGATATCAAGTTCACAATTTAAAACTTCTACGCCATTGGCAGCAGAGTACTGCATGGGGAGTTCCTCTGCTGGTAGTTCTCTACCATCGCGGTAAACTTTAAAACTTGTTGGTCTTTCATGAATAGGAGCAGTCAGGGAAGCATTTTCATCTGGTGATATCCCCAATTGCTGGGCTAAACAAGGGTTGATTCTGATAGTTTGGCACTGAGGATCTTCAGCAATACCAATGCCAATGGGAATCACTTCTAACAAAGTTTGCAACTCAACGATGCGGCGCTGTAAATCTTTGTTCAGTTGGATGATTTGTTCCCTTGCTTGGTTGCGCTCGGTGATATCACGAGTCACAGTTGCAACCGCCATTGGTTGACCTGTATTTTTGTCTATGATGGTGAAGATGTTGCAATCAACTGGTATTGGTAAACCTGTCTGCAAGTGCCTGAGGCGAAATTCTCCCTGCCAGCGTCCTTGTGTAAATACAATCGGCAGGATATGTTCACTAAGAAAGGCTTTGTCTTCAGGCATGAGGTAATCTAATAGTACCTTTTGCTTGACTACTTCTATGCTCTCAATTCCTACAAGCTTTTGACCAGCATTGTTGACATAAAGTGATTTTCCTTCAAGGGTCGCTATGCCAATAAAATCAGAACTATTTTCGATCAGAGATACTAATTTTTGTTGCTCTGCTTCTGCAAACTGGCGATCGCTCAAATCGAGGATAAAAGCAACTGATTCAGTACGATTTTCTCCTAGTAGCACGTAACCAACTAACACAGGGACACGGCTACCATCTTTACGGATAAATTCTTTTTTGTATGGCGTACAAGTACCTTTAGGATTTGCCTTTGCTTGGGCGATACCTTGCTCATCTAAATATAAATACTCTGGCGGTGTAATGTTGCTCCAACTTAATTTGCCTTGTTGTAAATCTTCTTGGGTGTAACCAATCATTCCGAGAAATTCGTCGTTGGCTTGTTGAATACCGCCGTACACATCGCCAAACAGAATACCAATAACGTTAGAATCTACGAAACTTCTAAGTTTCTCTTCATAAGTTTTGCGAGCATGATCATTTTGGTGACAGAGGCGTTCAATCACTCTTGCACTTTGCCAAACCAAAAGCAGAAAAATTACAATCAGGACAATAGTAAACAAAGATAAAGCGAAAGTCGGACTGTAATATCCGGCTTGTTGACCTTGAAGGATTAACCACCCCGACACAAAAGGCACTGCGATCGCGGCAACTAGTAAACGACGTGCAAGTAAGCCACCAAAATTATCGCTCATAACTACCCGCATACATCCCTGGTCTGAACGCACCCAGAGTATACCGACACAAAGTACAATAAACGTCAGTGCTGTGTGTAATCCCATTGTTGTTGTATGGGGAACAATGCCGTAGAAAATTGGTACTCCATAGGCATAGCCAATCACAGCTTGTAAGGAAATCAAAGCGGCTATCAAAGCGAAAATTTGGGCATACCAATAGCTACGGTGATTTTTTTGCTGAATCAAAAGCAAGAGAGCTGTGCCAATGAATATCAAGTTGATTGCGGTATTCAGCCCCATTAACCCCGGATGCAATGATGTTATAGTGGTTGGTGAATCATACAACAGCTGTTGGTTAATACTGAGATTTGCACCCAACAGATATTTACCCACTACCAACAAACCAATTAAGGCAACCGCTACTGCAAAAATTCTGCCTAGCCCTAAATAGAGGACACGGTAGCGGGAAGATTTGCTATTATCTGTGCTTGCTTTTGTGTCTTTAGACTCCAAATTGAACTTATTACCCCTGGATTTTTGCAATAGCCACAGCGAGATGCCAGATAGTATAAAAGACAGAGCTGTATTTGCCTTCATTGTCATTGCACTACCAGGGAAGCCAAGCTTGAGAACTTCCACCTGGAAAAACCAGCCTAGCAGTACCAAGCCACCGATCGTAATTGCGATCGCACTTGCAACTCTTACCACTAGTGAATTATGTAAATCTTGCAATTGCAAGCGGTTGACGTTTAACATTGAGGTTTTTGTAACCGCCTCTATTTAGGGTAGGAATATTTAGCGTTGCTGCCGATTTGATTGCAGCATATTTTTGTATAATATGCTACTATATTTTGAATAATTTTTCATCTATCTATAGCAATCCGATTTGATTTCTGAATCACTCGTAGAGGTAAGGGACTGGGGACTGGGGACTGGGGACTGGGGACTGGGAAGAAGGAATAAAGGTGTACTGAGTTTTGTTCAAAAATCAAATATGAGTCCTATATATATATATTTTATCCTTTGGAAATTGTAAATTAGGAATTGGCTATAGTTATTCTCCCCATTGCCCCCCAACCCCCCATCTCCCTCATCTCCCTCATCTCCCTCATCTCCCCCATCTCCCCCATCTCCCCCATCTCCCTCATCTCCCCCATCTCCCTCATCTCCCCCATCCCCCCATCCCCTCATGAGCATAAGCGCTGATCAACTAGACTAGAAGCATTGGGATTATTTTGAAGATAATCTGTAATTCTTGAGCAACCTTGCTGCATCAACTCATCTAAATTGAGATTCCACAGCATCACCCCAGTATTTTCACCAGCACTCATTAAGAATTTGCCATCGGGGCTAAAGCTGATATTATTCACCTTTTGAGGATGTCCCAATAATGTTTTTAGCAATGTACCATCTGCCATACTCCACAGTTTGATGGTACTGTCAGCACTACTAGAAGCCAGTATTTGACCATCTGCGCTAAAACTTAAGCTGGTTACACCGTCTGTATGTCCACTGAGGGTATTAATTAACTTGCCGTTTGCTACGTTCCAAAGTTTGATAGTATTGTCCCAGCTGGCAGAAGCTAGAGTTTTACCATCTGGACTAAATTTTACGGATGCGATCGCTAAACCGTGCCCAGTCAAACTTCTAACTAAACTACCATCAATTTGCCAAAGTTTTACTGTATTATCAACACTACCAGAAGCTAGCAGCTTGCCGTCAGGACTAAAACTAACACTCGTCACTTCATCACTATGCCCAAGGAGTGTTTGTAATAATTTACCATCAACAACACGCCACAATTTAATAGTTTTATCAGCACTGGTAGAGGCAATAATTTGATTATCTGGGCTAAAAATAATGCTCGTAACTCTATCATTATATCCTGAAAACGTTTTAATTAACTTCTGATTTTTAATATCCCAAAGTTTAATAGTTTTATCGGAGTTAGCTGTTGCTAACATTTTGTCATCCAGGCTAAAATTTAGAATATCAATAATATTTTTATCTGCCTGAAATTTCGTCAAAAATGACGAATTTGCAATTTTTTCTTGTTGCCGAATTGTGATATACCCATCCTCACCTACGGATGCAAACATTCTCCCGTTAGGGCTAAAGATATAATTTTGAATATTATTTTGGGGTATTGATTGATTATTTAGTTTCCATAATCTAATAGTTTTATCAGCACTGGCAGAAGCGATAATTTTACCGTCAGGGCTAAAGCTAACATCTCTAATTTGTTCACCATGCCCTTTGATAGTCGTCAATAAAGTACCATCTAATTGCCAAATTTTAATATTGCGGTCAGCACTCGCTAAAAACTGACTGTCTGGACTAAAGCTAATGCTGTTGATTTGCTCACTGTCACCTGCTAGACTTTGTAAGAGTTTCCCCTCAACATCCCATATTTTGATAGTTTTATCATCACTACTAGAAGCGATAGTTTTGCCATCATGACTAAATTTCACACGAGTAACACGCCCTTGATGTCCTGCAAAATTTTTAATTAACTTACCATCTGTCACCTGCCAAAGTTTCATCATGTTATCTTCACCACCAGAGGCGATGGTTTTGCCATTAGGGCTAAAGCTGAGGGTATTCACCCAGCCATTATGAGCATTCCAAGTTTTGATTAAAGTGCCATCAACACGCCACAATTTTATAGTTTTATCAAAGCTAGCAGAAGCAATTGTTTGACCATCAGGACTGAAAATTACATCAGTTACAATATCAGTATGTCCAGTGAAAATTTTAATTAAATTAGCTTTAAGATTTTTTGTACAAGTTGGTATTTTTATACATGAAGTATCAAAAGTATAGAGATAAATATTATTACCAGTACTAGCAGCAATAAATTTACCATCAGGACTAAAACCAATCCTTGTAACTCGGTTTTTAGTTGCTGCGATCGCTGTAATTAATTGTCCATTGTTATGCCAGAATTTTATCGTTTTGTCATCACTGGCAGAAGCTATAACTTGACCATCGGGACTAAAACTGATGCTATTAACTTGTTGACTATGACTTTGTAATCGGTTCAGTTCTTGAGTTTGAGCAATGGCTTGCTGTAAAGTTGCCGCAGTAGTAATTTTAGTTTCTCTTGGAGGTGAAAAAACTTGTTTGAGTTCTCGTCCAGCTTTCACACTATAAATTACAGCTTCTAGTTGTTGATTAGAAAACAAAAATGCTTCAGATGAGGCATTCAAAGCAGTTATTTCACGCAATTGCGCTGCTTGTTTTTGCAAGTAAGCAAAACCACCAAAACCACTAGCAGCAATCCCCAATATACTAATAATTATAACTGCTCTTTGAGCTTGTCGTAGTCTCTTTTTTTGCTCAAATTGTTGTTGTTGTCTAGCCTCTAAACAAGCAGCAATGAAGGATTGGACATCTAAAGATAATTCATCTGTGTATTTGACATAAATATCTTCAGCTTCTGCAAGCCGGACACCATGCAATAAAAAATCTGGTTGCTGATGATTGTGTTTCCATAAAGCTGCTGCTTGTTCAATTTGGCGAGTCAGGCGTAACCGACTGCGATTTTCTTCTAACCACCAGCGCAAAGTTGACCAATGACGGATGAGGATTTCATGAGCAACTTCTATTGTCACCGCCGTGGGGGAGATGGGGGGATAGGGGGATGGGGGGGATGAGGGGGATGGGGGGGATGAGGGGGATGAGGGAGAAATTTTTCCCTTGTCTCCTCTGCTCCCCTGCTCAAGAGCTTCCCTGCTCCCCTGCTCCCCTGCTCCCTTGCTCCCCTGCTCAAGAGCTTCCTCTTCTAAATTCACAACTATCAACTTGGCAGCAGTTAACGCTAAGAGGGTTCTTTCTACTAATTCATTTGCATATTTCTTGACAACTAATTCTGATTTCAATACCCTGCGTCTAGTATCTTCTGTACCTTCCCCTAACTGGGTTAGTGACAGAAAAATCCAGCGGGCGCAATCTTGAGCTTGGCTATCTAAACTTTCGTAAACTTCCTGTGCTTTACGTTCTAATGCGCCTTTAATTCCACCAATTTGTTGCTGATAGGCTGCTAATGTTAACTCGCCTTCTTGGCGGAATTCCCATAACTGCTCTAAGACAAATTCTAAAAGTGGTAAATCTCCGGCTGAGTAGTTTAACTCTTGTAAAAGAATTTCTACCAGTGCCGATTCTACTTTTAATCCTACTTGTTCCGCTGGGTTAACAATTACACGCCGATAGTCTTCATCACTTAATCTGGGCGGAACCAACACACTTGATTCTTGCAGTAACGTAGCGAGTGCAGAAATTTCCAAGCAGGAAGCGATAAAGTCAGCGCGCACAGTAATTACCAATTTAAACTTATCAGAGGCATAGGCGATCGCCCCCAACATTAGTTCTAAAAACCGTTGTCTATCTTCACTCGGTGCAAGGGTAAATAATTCCTCAAACTGGTCTATCACCAAAACCACCATTGGCTCCGGTCGGCTACGCACCCAGTAGACAAAGCCTTCTACCCCTTGGTATAGCATTGCCTCTAGTAGGAGATGGGGGGATGAGGGGGATGAAGGGGATGGGGGGATGAGGGGATGGGGGGATGAGGGGGATGAGGGGGATGAGGGGGATGAGGAGGATGTTGATATTACTTCCCCTGCTCCCCTGCTTCCCCTGCTCCCCTGCTCCCCTGCTTCCCCTACTCCCCTGCTTCCCCTGCTCCCCTGCTCCCCTACTCCCCTGCTCAAGAGCCGTTGCGCCAAAGCCTCCAAGGGACGTGCGCCTGGACGCAAACTTCTAACCAACCAAGAATCACTACCAGGTAGTTGTTTACCTGGGCGCAGTTGGGCAATTAATCCTGCTTGCACAACCGAAGATTTACCACTACCAGAAGCACCCACCACGGCAATAAATGACTTGTGAGCTAGTTGGGCAATCAACTGCTGAGTTAAGGATTCTCTACCGTAGAAATACTGAGCATCTTCTTCATTAAAAGCTTTTAATCCACGGTAGGGGCAAATTCTTAAATCCAACGCTGCTGTTTTGTGACTGCGTGCGCCAGCGATCGCAGGTATGATTTCAATTACTCCTTGTGTACCTGATAGCCAAATATAAAGAATTTGCGTTTGTGGTGCTAAGTAGATTTGTAATTGAGTAATCCAAGCTGCTACTGATAAACCATCAGGTTGAGAAGCAGCTTTCAAAGTATTAATCAAGGCTTGAGCAAATAGTTCTGAATTGTCTTTTGGCAAGGCTGCGGCGATGATACACTGTCCTTTTTCCGAGCCAAGTTGCAGGTCTTCAATCCATTCTTGTAGTAGGGACGTACAGCTGTACGCCCCTACTTGCGCCCCTACAGGACAATCTAAGATGATAATTTGTTGGGTAATCTCAGAACGGCGTAATTGCTGTTTTAACCAAGAACGACTCAGCCAGATATCATTTAATAAAACTAATGCCGCTTCCCCAGATGGAGTTTCTTCAAGCCGTCCGCGCAGATATAACAATAATGTTGCTGGTTCTTCAGTCTTGTTTCGTTGTGGTTGACTGCCAACACGCAGACATTGTTTAATAGTTTCGCGGATTTCTTTAGCAGTCGTTGTTCCAGAACGAGGTAAATATTCTAACTCAAACACACCTGCACTAGCCAAAACTTTACTGAAATCTAGTGCCGTTTGAGAGTTACTAATTCCCTCAATTACTAATGCTGTTCTCTTAGGGAGTGATTTCGCGATCGCTGGTATTGCACCTAAAATTAATTCTCCAATTCCTTCTACAATTCGTTTGGGGGTTTGCAGTGGATATTCGCGCTCAAGTTGGGTATCTCCTTTACCTCTTTTTTGTTGGTTAATTAATCGTAATTGTTGATTAGTTTTATCAATATATTGTAGTGTTTGGTGATAAACGTAGCGATAAAGTCCATCAGCAGAAATGACACCTTGGGCATCTGCTGCATCACCACGTAACCCCCGCATCAAATAATAAGTAAATACCCCGTGCCCCAATTCGGGAAACTCCCAAGATAGCTGGTTGGTATCGCAGGAAAGTAAGGCATAAAAACCTTTGCTTTTAGCAGCACGTTGCTGCAATACTTCCACTAATTGCAGTGTGGGATTTAATAAAGTTTCTCCAGAACCTCTAAGAGTCATTCCACCGCTATGACAAGCATCCAGCCAGACTAACTGATTTTGTACGCCACTATTACCTAAGAGTTGTAACAATTCCTTGACAGCTAAACCTGTATTTTCCAAGTTGTCTTTTTGCGTATCTGCTAAACACAAAAATGCTTGTTGAGTACTTGGCTGAAGCATTCCATGCCCAGAAAAATAAAATAAAATTGTGTCTGATGGTTGGGCAGCAGTAGTTATTTGTTGTAAATTAGTACGAATAGTGGCTAAAAGTGGTAATTCAGCCGCAAAATCGTGGTAAATTTTGATTTCTTTTTGGGTAAATAGCTCTTGTGTTGCGCCTGTTAGGGCTTCTGCTAATACCTGACAATCAACTGCTGAGTAACGTAGACACGGTAGTTGCTCATCCTGATATTGATTGACACCCACTAGTAGTAACCAAAGTTTGGGGGTAATTATTGGTTGAGTTTGATTTGATTGACTGGTAGCAACACCGCGTGGCATTTTATTTAAGTATATTCAGTGGACTGAACTTAACAAGATGGTAAGCTATTTTGCATTTAAGTTGCATATTTAATTGGGTTGGCTGATGACTGATATCATGTCCGTTGATTAAAAGTCAATTGCGTACTCCTTCGTTGCGCTCGCTGCGGACTTATCATATCATGTCCGTTTAAACACTTATGATATCTGTGGAGGTCGGTAATTGGGAACTTGTACTCTCGCACTTGTGCCGAGCGAAGTCGAGGTAAGCCGAAGTATTGGTAATTGCTAATTGGTAATTGGTTTTGAGTATTACCTATTACCCATTACCCATTACCTATTACCAAGCAAACCGACTATATCGTAAGTAATTAGCATCATAAGTAATAAGCAAAGGACTTGATATGATGACTGTCATCGGTCAACGACCTTCTCCTGACCCAGACGCTACGCGAACACCAATAGTTATGCAATTTAGATGTGTTTTAGCTGATAATTAATTATGTTTGTTGATATATTTTTATGCAGTAAATATCAAAAAATTCGTATTTTTCTTACATGTGTTGGTGTTGTTGATTGTTATGATTGAAGTAGAGGCAATTCATGAATTACCTCTACGAATAAAGAATTGGTATAAGTTTTATCAAGCATGTTGTCCCTGCGGCGCGATCGCATTCTCATCATTGCAAGCGATCGCCTAATTTCAACTTCTAAATTATTAATTTTTATAAACTATCGGGATCAATATTTAATTCCCGTAGTTTTGCTGCTAAACGTTCAGCGCGTTGCTTTTCTTGGTCAGCGCGTTGTGATTCTTGGTCAGCGCGTTGTGATTCTTGTTCGGCGCGTTGTGATTCTTGTTCGGCGCGTTGTGCTTCTTGTTCGGCGCGTTGTGCTTCTTGTTCGGCGCGTTGTGCTTCTTGTTCGGCGCGTTGTGCTTCTTGATCAGCGCGTTGTGCTTCTTGTTCGGCGCGTTGCTTTTCTTGTTCAGCGCGTTCCGCTTCCCATTGTGCCATTTGTTCGGGTGTAGGAATTAGAATTCCTTCCGCAGTAAAATAGCGCAATTGATTTTCATGAACACCCAGATACAAACTTAGCTGCTGACTCCACAATAATCCTTGGGGATTAGCTTCTATAGATTCATATCTACCACCCACTAAGATAAACCCAGCAAATTCTAAAGTCTTGGGGTCAAACCAAAAATATTCTGGGGTGCGAAAAATATCTTGATAAATTTGTTTTTTTAAGCCCTTGTCTGTTGCTGCTGTTGAAGGAGAAAGCAGTTCTATAATTAAATTTGGATATTTACCGTCTTCTTCCCAAACAACCCAACTGTCACGGTCTTTGTGTTCAGTATCTAACACAACAAAAAAATCTGGGCCTCGAAAGTCTTCTGACTTGCGCTGGCGTGGACTGTAATTAATGGTAAGATTACCAGCAACAAAAAAGTTGTTAAGTTTGTTGTGGTCTCGCCACCACCACTCCAGGCATTTTATCAATAGCAGCATTTGCTGCAAATGTAAAGATGTTTCCAATGGCGGTTCGTCACTATATAAATCCCCTTGAGGAAATATTACATCATCTTTGGCGACGGACATGGCTGTAAGTTTGAATTTTATATAAGTTTAGCGTAGCAGTTAGAATCAGAGCGCAGTTTATGTACAAAACTGAAATATAAATTTTTCCGTAACAGTGGATAGATGTTCATTTAAATGAGACAATGTTTGTTGAGCGATCGCTTCTGGTACACCACCATAAAAAGCTTGAGCAATAGCACCTGTCATACAAGCAATAGTGTCAGTATCACCACCAATTGACACTGCATTGCGAATAGCATCTTCAAAATTAGTAGATTCTAGAAAGGCAATAATTGCCTGGGGGATAGAACCTTGACAACTAGAATCATATTGGTAACTAGGTCGGATTTGATTGAGGGTTTGCCTCAAGTCATAGCCAAAGGTAGTCTGAATATAGGACTTGATGCCGACTTTATGCTCACCGAAACGTGCTAAAAAGATGGCTGCTGCTATTGCTTGAGCGCCCTTGATGCCTTCAGGATGGCTATGGGTAACTTCTGCACTACGCTGGGCTTCCCGTAACACAGTATCTAAATCATTGAAGGCAAACCCAATGGGACTGACTCGCATAGCTGCACCATTACCATAACTGTTGTATGGTTCGTTACTGTTAGATTTTGCCCATTCTCTAAAGTTACGCCCGTAACCAGCATAAGCATAGCGCCGATAGTACCACTTTAATTGCTCAGTGTAATTACTACTGTGCAGAAATTCGCCAGCGTGCAAAATCACATCTGCAACTGCGACCGTCAGCACTGTATCATCAGTGAAGCGACATTCTCTGTTGAATAGAGGGAAATCCTTTGTTTTGAAGTTTTTTCCCTCATATACCGAACCAATTATGTCACCTGCGATCGCTCCCAGCATACTTATATTTTAACTGTAATATTTACTGTTTTTCGAGGCGTACAACTGCGTTATAGTCGGGGACACCTTCAAGCGATCGCTTCGTCTTATCTAATAGTACATTGCCTTCGGGCCAATGTATCTGCAAATTTCCTGACAGAATTGGTGCAATATATACAAGTCCTGTGAATTCGCCCAATTCATTTTTCAGAATTACCGCATCTCCATCTTTTAACCCCAAATTTGCGGCATCAGAGGCATTAATGAACACCGCCTCGCGCACTGCCCCAGTAATTGCATCTTTGCGTTCCTGCACCATACTATTAAACTGCTTGCCTCGGCGCGTTGCTACTAAAAAACAATTCTCAGGTAATTCTGCTGGCGGTGGTGAAAGCGGGGTAAAATGTGCTTTCCCGTCAGGTGTGGGGAAGTTCCAGCCAAAGCATAAATGTGAACCGCCGTATTGAAACTGATCTCCTGCTTGCTGTAAGTGTTGAATACCAGCGTATTGCGGGACGACTTGGGCAATTTCTTGGCGCATGGCGGCTGTATCAGCAAAAGTCAAGTTATCTGCTAAATCTGGTCGGACTCGCCTCGCCAATTCCAGAAACACTTCCCACTCTGGAAGCGCTTCACCAATGCGCGGCCCTGGAATTTCTGGACTGAAAATTACTCGGCGTTCGGTATTCGTTTCTGTAACTCCCCCTGGTATTTCATACCGAGTAGTCGCAGGTAATAGCACCACCGTTTCGGCAGGTTCCACCAACATTTGACTGGAAAGGACAATATCTATATGTACCCGTAACGGTATATTCTTTAAAGCATCTTCTACATAATCTGGTTCTGGCAGAACTTCTAGGAAATTACCACCCACAGAGAATAATACATCTAACTTGCCTTGATATGCTGCATCAATCATTTCTGGGGCAATTAAACCCTTAGTTGCAGGTACTTCAAAACCCCAAAGTTTACTTAACTGGGCAGCATTTTCTGAGTTAATGGGCTTACCACCAGGAAAGACGGTGGCATAACATCCCATCTCTGCACCACCTTGTACCCCAGAGTGACCGCGAATTGGCATTAAACCGCAGCCTTCCCGACCGACAAAACCTTTAGTAAGAGCTAGATTGATGATACTGCGGACATTATCTTCGCCACACTCATGTTGAGTAATTCCCATACTCCAGACAAATACCGCTTTGCTGGCTTCGCCGACCATTTTGGCAAAGGCATACATTTCATCGCGGGATGCACCAGAAAGCCGTTCTAATTCTTCCCAAGATTGGTTTTCTAGTAATGCCTTGAGTTCTGCAAAGCCAGTGGTGTAGCGATCGATAAATGACTGGTCTACCCAGTCGTTAGTAATCATATGCTTGATAGTACCATTTAAAAAAGCCATATCTCCGC
Source organism: Nostoc sp. UHCC 0702 (assembly GCA_017164015.1). Classification (GTDB taxonomy): domain Bacteria; phylum Cyanobacteriota; class Cyanobacteriia; order Cyanobacteriales; family Nostocaceae; genus Amazonocrinis. Next base: position 976,697 of record CP071065.1, on the reverse strand, counting down.
CCATGTTTACCAAAAAGAAGTCTTCGGCAAACTTGGTACCAAAAACAGCACTTTCTACAATTGACGGCACCCAATACCGTTCCATTCCTGGCTCACGGTAGGTATTAATCACTACAATCTTTGTGCCAGCTTTCTTAGCATAGTGAAGATATTTGACAGTGACAGGCTGATTGTTAGCAACATTAGAGCCGATGAAGACTAATAAATCAGTACCAATCCAGTCTTTATAAGAACAAGTAGTAGCTGCTGCACCAAGGGAACTTTTCAGCCCTGCCGTACTGGGAGAATGGCAAATACGAGCAGCATTATCAATATTATTGCATCCCATTGCCCGCACAGCTTTTTGGGTAGCGTAATAAGTTTCGTTGACAGTGCCGCGACTGGTGACATAAAAGCTGAGGCGGTCTGGTGTGGTAGCGCGGATACGGTTAGCAATTACCTCTAGGGCTTCATCCCAGCTAACACGGTGAAAACCTTTATCTCCTCGTTGACGCATCATCGGGTAAGGTAGCCTTCCCAAGTCGCGTAATTCGGCGCTTTTTTGCTTTTGTAACTCAGAGACATCTTCTAGCAATACAGGGTCAAAAGCTGGCATAGTATTCATCCGCAATAACCGCAGGCGGACATTGCACAGATGGATGCCATCTAGCGTCCAATCTTTCATCCCAGTAGTTCCCAACGCGCAACCATCGCATACACCTTGATTTAAGATGTTCCACGCATAAGGCAGTTGGTCGCGGGATAACCAGATAGCCCGAAAAACTTCCCAATAGTTATTCGGGTACTGTTCGCCAATGCCAAAGGGCTTCCAGCTTGCCCAGTGCTGAGGTGTCCAATTCTTCTTGGGTTTCGGTAACATAAGAATGCCGACAGATGAGTTAATCCACCTCTTTTAGGCTACCGTTTTGAGTAGGAAATGAGTAGTAAAATTAAAAATCTGGAGACTCAGCACTGACTATTTTGGGGTGAAAGTAGACGCGATCGCTCGTTTTAGTGCTTGAAATTATGAAATTAAACACCAAAGTTATGGAAATGTTCCGACACTATAGTAATACATGTCTTCCTTGAAGGCAAAGGTGTTGCTGCTGTTGAGGATTTAGCGAAGGAAGAACAAGCAAATAAATTCGCAGCGAACATACTTATCCCCCCTATGGAATTGAAGCGATTTCTAGCATCAGGTCAACAACGCAGTAGGGTAGGGATTGAGCAGTTTGCGGCTGAAATTGGCATTGCGCCAGGGATTATAGTTGGCAGACTTCAGCATGATGGAATTTTACCCCCTAGTCATTGCAACGACTTAAAGCGTCGATTTGAGTGGGCCTTAGATGAGTCAGAAAGCTAGTGATTCGACGAGCAACAGCCGTATTTAAACGGGAGTAATTCCATATAAGGATAAATTTCCAATCAAATAGTATAAAAATACTGTTGCTAGACGTACTATAAAAAGAAAACTTGATGATTATGATTTTTAACGCAAAACATATCAAAGCGCCTAATGCACCGTGTTTTATAAATCAACGCTTTGTTTAATTTTAGCATTCTCAATATCAGAATTTTCTTCAAGATACTCAAGGAATTTTAGAAAATCAGCCTTTGGTAAACATCTACCTCCTATTGATTGAAAGGCTAATTCAGGTAAATTCCCATCATAAATATGATATCCCCAATAAAATAGTTGTTTACTATTTCTAATAGCCACCTCATCTGGATCAATAAAATGAAACCGAGGGTCTTGCTTAGATAATATTGAAAAGAACCTTTGGTACTGATTTTTTAAAACTCTACTTTTGCCATTGTCATCTCCATAGTAGTTATTGATTACAACAAATAAATAAGCTTCTTTATTTATACTTCTGATCGCTTTTAAAGTATTGAGAATAACATAACCATTCTTATTTAATCCAAGTGGGTTAAGAGTTGTAGGGATAATACAGTAAGAGAATTTTTTTATTAGCTCAGTTGGATTTTCCTGTAACACTGGTGAGCAATCACACACAACCATGCTTACATCATCAGGTAAATTATCAAAATCCCACTCGTCAATGTTATAAACTGAGATAGTATTTCCTGGTCTATTTTTTGTACCAGGGAGCTTCAAACCTTCATCAAGCAAAGTTGTCAGATTTTTCTGCGGGTCTAAATCAATCAGTGCAACATCGTAACCTGAAAGGGCAAATGCACCAGCAAGATGAGCGCTAATCGTAGTTTTTCCCACTCCACCTTTACATGTAAATACACCAATATACTTCGGTTCGGCAGGAGGGGGAGGTGGGGGTGTCTCACCTATAATTCTCACCTTACCATCTCGAATAATTGCAAGTCGAACTTTATTATTTTTTGTTTGTTCAAAATAGGTTAAAGCTTGATTAGTATAGCCGCTTGATGAAACTAAAATACCACCTGTAAATTTGTTAGCAATAGGCAAATCAATAAAATCAAAAAACTTTTCTATCTGTGGAACTTTAACAGCTGCTTTATGGTTTTTAACCTGAATAGCATTAACTGTACTGCCTTTAACTGCTTCAATATCGTATCCTTTAGTATTTGCAGGAGGCATGGTGATTTGCCATCCTTCTTGCTCCAACAATAATGCCACCACCTTTTCAAAATCGCTGGCATTCTCAAAAGTGATCATAAAAAATGGATTGGTAGATTTGACGTGACGCTCTTATAATTCCCTAGTGTGTGTCCTCAATCACCATCTGATTCGTAAATATCAAGATATTTCGTATATAAATACAAACTTAACCTTCGAGTAACTGACGTGCAAACTCTATTGCTTCTGTTGGCGTCGAGACTTTCCCCTCAGCTTGCGCTATAGCAATCTCTGTGAGTAGCTCACCCACCACTGGCGATGCCGGAATATTCAGTGCTATCATTAATTCTTTACCACTCACTAGTTGAGTGGGATGAGCGACCAGATCATCAGGGTTGAGGTAGCGGCGGATCAACGGTGCATAGATGCTTAGGGTTAAGGCAGCACTGCGGGAACGAAATTCTTCGCAGGCGAGTGTCAAACCCTTGGGCTTGTCCCCAGACATCGCCTCTACCAGGATATCATCTACTAAGGCTAAAATTATTGTAGCCGTAAATACAATACCTGCTTCTTGGAACAAAAAATACTGTTCTCGCAAGGACATATCAGCTAATTTTAGCTGCGGGAATAGTTTCAAAGCAGTGGTGACAGCACGAATTTCTACACGACTGTAGGTGAGTTGCTGTAGTTCTATTTCCGCAACTTCTGGGTTTGGATGCACAAGACAAGCAAGTTTGGCAATACCTAAGCGTGTTGTTTTGATAGTAGCGCGGACACACTGTTGCAGTTCTTCTCCCAGTTGCGGCCAAGTTTCTGCAAGCAAGGTTGCTGCTGTGTCCACTGCTGCTAGTTTATTGAAGCTTTCGCGTGTAGCGTTTTTGAACAAAGGCGCAATTAAATTATCTTCTCCAGCATTGGCTATCCAAGGAGTACCTTGAGGACTTGCTAGCAGATAACCAATTTCTACCCGCACTCGTTCTGCTGCTACTTGAGTGATGTGTGATGCTAAAGAACGAATTGTTGCCTGGGTAGCTGGCTCAATGGTAAAACCAAGTTGGGCAGCTTGGCGATAAGCCCGCATTAACCGCAAAGGATCGTCTTCCAGGTTCGCTGGTGAAATCATTCGCAATAAGCGCTGTTCTAAATCTGCATAGCCTTGGAGAGGATCGATAATTTCTTGGGTGTGGGGATTGTAAGCGATCGCATTGACTGTAAAATCTCTTCTATGCAAATCAGTTTCTAAGCTATCGCCTTCAAGTTGGGCAAAGTCAGCAGTGGCGTGCAAAAACACCACCCGCGCAATGCGGCGTTTTGGGTCAAGTAAAACAAAACCCGCTTTGTAATGACGAGCGATCGCTCTGGCTACCTTCACCGCATCAGTTGGTATGATGAAATCTAAATCTAAGTATTCACGAGTTCTACCGAGAATCGCATCCCGCACTGCACCACCCACCATATAAGCTGGTTGTGGCAACCATTCCAAGCTAAAAGGCCAATTTTCTGGAGCTAAGGTAGAAGGAACTGCAATATCCATTGTAATAAAAATCAACTTAATAGTTAATGAATAAACCTTGGGCTTAAGCTAGATTAACAATAAAGGTTCTTGGAGTTGGTTCTATTATGTGTATTTGCGTCAATTGCCACTACGTAGACAGCTGTGTAACCTATCATGCCGTAGAAACACAGCACCAACAGCCCCACTTGACTGAAACCCCAAATTTTGATCCGAATGAACCTTCAATTAATGTCAACATCCGCACCAAAGAGGATGTTATTGAGATGGAGTGGGACGTTGTTGGTTGTCTGAGTTTTAAACGGGAAATGGGTAAGTGGTCGAAGTTACGTCCGGGTGAATTAGTACCGACTTAACTAATAAAGGATGACGGATGACGGATGATGGCTGAAATTTTACAGTTTATACCTGATACTTTAGAATTCAAATAAAACTTTGATAGTTTCAGGTATATCGCGTGGAATATTCAGATCGTAATTTAGACTTCAGACCTCAAACTTCATCCTTCAATCAAAAATACGCTTTGTCATTACATACGACTACTCCTGAATTAGGTTTAGCAATTAGTAATTTGGCTGGTGAAACTCGTTCTAAAGTCTGGAATTTAGGGCGTGATTTATCCAGTTATATACATCAATATTTAGCTGAATTTATCCAACCACAAACTTGGGCAGATCTGGCGTTTGTTGCAGTGGCAAAAGGCCCTGGTGGTTTTACTGGAACTCGTATTGGTGTTGTCATCGCCCGTACTTTAGGGCAACAATTAGAGATTCCTGTATTTGCTATTTCCACTTTGGCAGCGGTAGCTTGGTCAGAGGAAAAAAAAAGTCAAAAAGCAAAAGTGATTGCTGTGGAAATGCCCGCACAAAGAGGTAAAATTTTTGCTGCTATTTACCAGCCTCAGCCAGATGCTTCTCAAATCACAGCTTTATTGCCGGATACTGTGTTGACACCAGAAGCATGGCAGGAAACTTTAGCTAACTGGCATACCGATTATGAGTTAATTGAAGCAAAATCAGGTTTAGCAGCAACAGTGACAAGCATCTTAGAACTGGCTGCTTTGGAATGGCAACAAGGTCAGCGTCCTAACTGGTCAGAGGCTTTACCCTACTACGGACAGCATCCAGTTGACTGATGACTGATGACTGTTGACTGTCAAACGTAAACAGTCAGCAATGAACAATTACAATGAATAGTATCTAATATCAACTTTCTATGAACTTACATCCAAGGATTATGCCTTTTTCCTTGGCGTTCTTGGCTTTCTTGGTAAACCCGCCTAAAGCGCTGGTTTACCACCGTAGGCTATTGGTAAGGCAGTCCAGTCTTGGGGTTTGCCCCATGAGGAACTGTACTAAGCGGAGGGCGGTTTGTTTAAGAAATGTTAATTTCATCTTCATGGAGATACGTATAAATACGGTTTATACTTATCCCCCACAACAAGGCAAGAAATTCAAACCTAGAAATCTTGATAAAATCTGACTTTCTTAGGTAGGAATTACGAATTAGCAATATACCCCACTATTATAGGAGACATTTGCGAAATGAATCAAGTTGTCATTAATGACACTACACTACGCGATGGTGAACAAGCCGCTGGTGTTGCCTTTAATTTAGAGGAGAAAATTGCGATCGCTAAATTTCTCAATGCCATTGGCGTTCATGAGTTAGAAGTCGGTATTCCAGCAATGGGTAAGGCAGAACAACGAGCCATAGCAGCAATTGCTGACTTGGGTTTGCAAGCTGAACTACTAGGTTGGAACCGTGCTGTCATCTCAGATATTCAAGCTTCTATGGCTTGTGGACTCAAGCGAGTGCATATATCTATTCCGGTCTCTGCAATCCAAATTGCTGCTAAATTTCAGGGACAGTGGCAGGTGGTTTTACAAAAACTCAGAGATACTATCAGCTTTGCACTCGATCAAGGACTTTTTGTATCTGTGGGCGGAGAAGATTCTTCCAGAGCTGAGGAAAATTTTCTTTTGGATGTCGCTTGTTCTGTACAAGAATGGGGTGCATCCCGGTTTCGGTTTTGTGACACAGTAGGTATGCTTGAACCTTTCACCACTTACTCTCTGGTCAAGCGATTGGTGATGTCCTTGTCCATACCAGTGGAAATGCACACCCATAATGATTTTGGGCTAGCAACTGCCAACGCCTTGGCGGGAATCAAAGCTGGGGCTTTATCGGTAAATACAACTGTGAATGGGTTAGGAGAAAGAGCCGGAAATGCCGCTTTAGAAGAAGTTGTTATGGCTCTTAAACGCATATATGGCACTGATTTAGGTATTGAAACTTCTCGTTTGTTGGAAATATCCCGACTCGTTGCCTCGGCATCAGGTTACAATGTCATGCCTTGGAAGGCAATTGTTGGCGAAAATACCTTTGCTCATGAGTCAGGGATTCATGCTCATGGTGTACTGCAAAACCCTAACACCTATGAGCCTTTTGCCCCAGAAGAGGTAGGCGCAAAGCGGCGTTTAGTTGTAGGTAAGCATTCTGGGAGGCATTTATTATCAAACTTGCTTCAGCAGCACAATATCATTCTCAACAATGAAGAAATTCAGTTTGTTTTGGAAGCAGTGCGACAAGAGTCTGTAAAGAAAAAACGTAGTCTAACTACCCAAGAATTTTTGCACCTAGCACAAACGCAGCAACATTTTCATGCTAGTTAAATTGTAGAATTTGCCAGAGAATATTATGGCGTAAACTGGACGCGATCGCTCGTCTCATGCTTTCACGTAATATTTTTCCACTATCCTAATCCTAAATTATTCGCCAACAGCAGCTTTACGAATTTTTCAAAAAAATTATCATCTCAATATGAAGATTTTCACAACTCAAATATGAATTATATATATAGCAATATTAGATAATTGGTGAATCTCAAGACACCCGATTTTTCCAAAAAGTCGATTATCTGTGGTTTTCAAGTCTTACCACAGAAAAAATAGGATTGCTATATCACCCTACGTATTCTCTCGTAATTTTGAAAAACTCAAATCTGGTTGCTATCTTAGCTATAAGTATTAACTAGTAAAGTTGGGTAAAAGCACTAAATACTATAAGTATTTAAATAGTTTTTTATTGATCTAAAAATTGCGATAAATTCACCCTAACTTTACCCAAGTCAAGTATGCAGAACACTACAGTAGCTAATGAGATGTTAGAGTTTATTTACGAGAGATAAAGATGACACCATATATCAAGAAAATTTTGATTGGCACTTCGGTAGCAGCAAGCATGAGTGCGATCGCTACAACTCCAGCTTTCGCTACCACCCTTACCAGACCTACTAATATTCAATTCATCACCAACGATGTGGCTAACACATCTGCGAACAAACCCAACATCAACAGCTGGAATTATGCTCCCGGCGCTCCTGTGTACGATAATACTGGCCCTGGCGGTGTCAACCGACAAGTTTTAAACGATTACGACAACTACGGCAACATCGATAAAGCTACCGCAGCTTTAACAGATAACGATAATACTACCAACGTTGAACTGTTTACATCAGCTGAAAAAGTCACAGACCATGTAGGGTTTACTGCTAATTTGGGCAATAAAACCATCAAGATTGAAAGTGTCACCAAAGCTGATTGGGCTGATGGTACATTAGCAACAGGATGGCTAACAGGTTTTCGTGATGCTTACGGGGGATTCTTGTCAACCATCCCAAGCAGCGGTGGTTCCAACTTACTCAACTCTTTTAATTCTAACTTCGATTCCCTAGTCAGCTATCTCAGCACTAACGGTTTCAATGCGGCTGGCGATCCTAATATTGGGGATGTGACATACAATCAACAAACTGGTGATTTAAAACTTGACTTAGTTGGACACTTGGATGTCACCAGCGGGTATGTTGATATCCGTAAAACAATTGTAGATACTCGCCCAACTATCGTCAAAAACAAGTTTGTTGTTCCCAACCCAACTTACAATAAAAGTGTTCCTAACCCCAATTATTTGGGATTCTCGCCTGACTTTAGCCGTAACTCCACAGGAAATCTGATATTGGATTTGGTAGTGTATAATGTAGCAAAAACAGCATTCACACAAAATATACCGTTGCAATTGAGTGAAATTGCCAAAGTCACTTTCAATGACGAAGTTAGCTATGCCTATAGCTTTGCAGCCGTAGATTCAGGCGCGATCGCAGGCGATCGTAACAAAACGGCGACTGATCACACTGGTATCTACTCCTGGACTAAAACCTACCAAACTGCATCCGTACCAGAACCATCTGCATTACTTGGTTTGATGGCTGTTGGTGGTCTAGTTGTAGCAAGACGGAAGGTTCGGAAAAACGTCAGTGTTCAATAATTGCTGAAACGTTTGAAAGCATATTTAGGTTCAGTTGGAGAAAATAGCAAAATTCTCAAATAATCCTGCAAAATGTTGGGTTAGTGTCTTGAATGGTTCGCCTTATTATTTATAGCGAACAACTAAAGACACTAACTATTTTTTGCATTGAGCTTTTGCAGAAAAATACATGTATATAGGACTTACGCAAGTGTCATATTTTTTTCGTGTGGGTTGTCAATAGTCAAAAGTCAATAGTCCAAAAAAGCTTGATTAAAGACCATTGACTCTTGACTCTTGACTGCCATCGCCAAAAATATGTGTGCCAGTTGCGTAAGTCCTGGTATAGCTAACAGCATATAGATTAAAACATATGAAGAGCATGAATGTCAGCAACAGCAATGCTTTCACCTCCTGCCTCCAGCAAGACTACTATAATTCAACTAAAGATGTCTCAATCAAACAATTTGCGAACACTTGATAATATTTGTAATTGCTGAGTACAAAATACTGATTATAGCCGTAGTCACATAGGTATAGCAATGAAGCGACTGGGTTTATACTCAGTACTCAGCTATACTTGCCGGAAATCATCAGTTTGAGATTCTTCATCTATAAAAATTTATTTTTTCATCTATCTAAAGTAGCAAAAGTATTTTAAATATTAATAGGTTTAGATTTTTGGATAGATAATTATGATGTTACTGATTCATTTTTTTGTAAAATTTTAAGCTAACTAGTGTAATATATTGCTATTACTTACTCAATAAGCAGCTCAATATTTCCAAATATTTTTTGTAAATTCAGTAGAGTCATTTAAGTCTATTTATTGATTAACCCATATAAATTACTGACATCACTTTTAAAGCTAAGTTAATCAGCACTGTAGTCATCTTTAATTAGCTTACAGTTTACTTAAATACAAGTGAGAAATAAATGTGGTTAAGTACTAGAGCAATTCGTTCTACTGACGATGATGAATGGGCAGGTCATCTTGATTATCTGGGTTTACTCCAAACATGTGAAGTTCGGAGTATCGACTCCTGGTGTAACCCACACGTTGATTACTCTCAAAACTTTCGATTAAATTTATTAGATGAAGTTTGGGAAATGCTAGATTGGGTACCAATTCCTGTTGGTAGGCAATACTATCTACTATTTTTAGATGCTAACAAAAAACAAACTCTACCAAAGCATTTGAGATTGAAGCTACTGGGCTATGATTTATCAAATCAGGCAGGGAGATCATCCCTATTTAACTATCAACGCTGGACAGGAGTGTTAGCTCCTTTCCTTCAAAGAGTAAATCAGTTTGGACTATTGAACTGGGAGGATGCCAAAGCTGCCCAAGCTATTCTTCCAGAGGCTTGGTGTTACAAACCTCAATCTTCGGTGACAATTTGGGCCTTATTTGAAGTTTTACCTTTTGACGATCAACATGAGTATTTCCAGGCGCGACCAAAAGCTAAAGTAGGCACTCGATAAAAGCTATAGCCCCTCTTTCTAACCCCAAACAGCCAGAAGAATACTCATATGCATTGGCTGTTCTGTGGTTCAGCTCACTATATACTGATAAAATACTCAGGAGTTCAAAATACTCTAATCAACCCATTGTTGCTAGGTCTGTATGGTAATTGTGGCGAATGGAGGAACTGAAGTTAACTTTAATACATCAGAATAATCCAAGCTGAAATAGCACATTTTTACAATAGTCGAAAAGCGTTTACTGATTACCTTATTTTCAGTGAGGTCGAATTGCATAACAAATCCCGTAAACATCGTAGACGTTCAAAGCGACGAGCTATCTACTGCCCAGTTCACGGATGCCATTTGGATAGTGTCAGCCCCAAACATAAATTGTATGCTGATACGCCAGAGCAACTCCAACAGAGAGGCATAAAGCGTCAGAGTGCCCTCATTTTGATAGCTACTAAGACGGCAGTTCCTCTAGACAATGAATGGTTAGAAGCATTTTGGTGTGACCAGTGCCAGCAAACAAAGTGGTATCAAGTTAAAAAATACCCTACTCGGATGCCTGGACAGGAGGCTGACAAATATGAAATATGCCTAGCACCTCAAAAACTTTGGCAACAAGCAACAGGAGTAATTTGCCCCCAAGGAAATGCTTCTGTAGGAGAGTTTACTCTCAGACAAGCTCGGATGGCAGATCATCGCAATATCAAGGATTTCCATTTTAGAGCTTAACAAGATACATTACAGCTTCAGTTGAATTTTGAACAGATGAATATTGTACGTTTTTCTCAATCAATAAAATTAAGAGCAGCAATCTTGAGCAATTAATATTACCCTAAGATTGATGTAAGACCGAATACCAGCAATATGCAACAGCCATTTCCCGGAGAAGTATTCGCCAATACTGCTGATTTTGATACAGGCATTCGCCTGCTATTACCTCGATATGACGAGATGCTGATCGATATTATACCACTAATAAGCTTATTAGTGGTATAATAACACTTATGAGAACCCTGAAGTTTAAACTCTACAGTCACAAGCGTAATAGATATCTCTTGCGGTCAATCAATGCCGCAGGAGTTATCTATAACCACTGTATTGCTCTGCACAAACGGTACTATCGGATGTGGGGCAAGCACTTGAACTGTGCGCGACTTCAGAAACATATTGCCAAGCTGCGTAAGCACAATCCGTTTTGGCAATTGATAGGCTCTCAAGCTGTACAAGACATCTGTCAGCGAATTGATAAAGCTTACCAGTTGTTTTTTAAACATCACAAAAAAGGAGTCAGACCACCAGGATTTAAGAAGGTCAAGAAATATAAGTCATTCACCCTCAAGCAAGCTGGATACAAGTTCTTGGTCGGGAATCGAGTCAAAATAGGCAGTCGGGTTTATCAATACTCTAAATCTAGAGAGATAGAGGGAACAATCAAGACACTAACCATCAAGCGCACGGCATTAGGTGAGCTATTTATGGTTATAGTCGTTGACGGGTATTCAACACCGCAAGTCACATCCGAGACAGGTAAAATAGCTGGTTTTGATTTCGGGTTGAAAACGTTTCTCACTTGTTCTGAAGGGTTTGGTATTGAGTCACCCTTGTTCCTCAAAGCTTCCCTCAACACCCTAAGGATTGCGTCTAAGCAACATTCCACAAAGCACAAAGGGTCAGGTAATCGAGAGCAAGCCAGAAAGCATTTAGTTCGTTGTCATGAATCCATTGCTAATCGTAGGCGTGACTGGTTTTGGAAGTTGGCGCACAAATTGACCGACCAATTTGATGTGTTGTGCTTTGAGACTCTAAACCTTCAAGGGATGCAGCGTCTTTGGGGTAGAAAGATTGGTGATTTAGCGCTCTTTGACTTCTTGCAAATCCTAGAGTGGGTAGCCAAGAAAAAGGGCAAGGGAATCATCTACATTCACCCGTGGTATCCCTCCACCAAGACCTGTTCGTGCTGTGGTCACGTCCTAGATGAATTAGACCTTTCGGTTAGACGTTGGCGTTGCCCGTCTTGTCATTCAATTAATGACCGGGACACCAACGCTTCGGTAAATATCAAAAGGGTTGGGAGTTCAACCCTAGGCCTAGAGGATGTTAGACAGCCCTTGGCTGCAATCCTTGTCTGATGCCTGAATCCCCCGTTTTCTAAACGGGGGAGTGGCTCAAAGCAGCCGGATATCAACAACGGTGGACTGGTATACAAGCAGATTTTGGAGACTGGGCAAATAATCCCCAGGAAGTAGACATTGGCAACGAATTTGATGCCTGTGTATCATCTTTAGCAATTCATCATCTCCAAGATGAAATGAAGTTGAAGTTATTTCAACGCATTGCTGCCAGCCTTAGCCAAGATGGTTGTTTTTGGAATGCAGACCCCACTTTACCGGAATCACCTGTCTTAGTAGAACTTTACAACGCAGCCAGACAGGAATGGGCAAATCAACAGGGAATTAACCTTACAGAAATTCGTGCTAAGCGCGGCACTAGCAGTCCACAAGGACACTCCAGTCAAGACCAACTTGCTACTTTGGATACTCATTTGCAAATGCTCTCCACAGCTGGATTTAAAATAGTCGCAGTACCTTGGAAGTATTACGGTTTAGCCGTGTTTGGTGGCTGGCTTGAATAGTGCTGAGTAAAAACGCGGTAGCCAGCACTACTGATGGTTTGATCGCATCAATTTATATAACAAATAGTACAATCACCCTTGACAGGAACTATGATATAAAGCAAGTGGGCTTGTGAAGGAGGTTTTGCCGACTAATTGCAAAAATTCAGGCTCAAACTTGCCATATCCAAGCTTGTCTGATGATTTTTGCCATGTTATAAGATTTGATTACCCCATGAGGGTACTGTCACTCTCAACAGACCTATCCCACAATAAAGAGTAGATTATATCTTCAGAAGACAAACCAGGGACTACCGTTTGTATTAATTTTTTGCTCTCTTCAATACTAGAGTTCACCCCGTTATTTGCCATCACTTAGTTTGCAAAGGAGAAGATTTTGGATGACTCGAAATAGAAAAAAATCGTCTGGATTTCAGTGTGAGCATCTACCGCTCAACAGATGCCCGATCTGTTGTATCGTGCCGCCCCACATACTTGAAAATGTCGCCGTGAATGGCAACCCCCAGCAGCGTAGTTGGGCTTTTCATACATTAAATGTTTCTGCACAGCTTCGGGGACGCAGAGACGTTGTAGGTAGTGTCTCGTTTGCCCCTTCTCCTGGTGAGAAACGCCGCACTATTTACGATGCCAAAAATAGCCAGCAACTACCTGGCACACTGATACGTAGCGAGGGAAGTCCCCCCAGCAGTGACGAAGCAGTGAATGAAGCCTACGATGCTGCTGGTGCTACTTATGATTTGTTTTATGAGCTATTCGATCGCAACTCTATTGATGATAGAGGACTGCGTTTAGACTCCACTGTACATTTTGGTGTCAAATATGAGAACGCCTTTTGGAACGGCGACCAAATGGTTTATGGAGATGGCGACGGAGAACTGTTCCAGCGCTTCACCAAATCAATTGATGTGATTGGCCATGAGTTAACTCATGGTATAACTCAGTACGAAGCTGGTCTACAGTATTATGGTGAACCTGGGGCATTAAATGAGTCGTTTTCTGATGTCTTCGGTTCTTTGGTAAAACAGAAGGTAAAAAATCAGACAGCACAAGAAGCTGACTGGATCATTGGAGAAGGTCTTTTAGCGCCAAATGTTAACGGTGTTGGCATCCGTTCCATGAAAGCACCAGGAACAGCTTATGATGACCGTGTAATGGGTAAAGACCCCCAACCGGCTCATGTGAGAGATAAATATACTGGTCAGGAAGATAACGCTGGAGTACACATTAATTCAGGTATACCTAACCATGCTTTTTATCTAGCGGCAGTTGAGATTGGTGGCTATGCTTGGGAGAAAGCTGGTAAAATATGGTACGTAGCTTTGCGCGATCGCCTGCGTGCCAAGTCAGATTTTAAAAAAGCTGCTAGCGTCACTATTAAAATTGCTGGCGAATTGTACGGCGATGGGAGTAATGAGTACAAAGCTGTCCAGAATGCTTGGCAAAAGGTAGGAGTCATTTAGAGTTGGGAGTTAGGAGTTAAGAGTTAAGAGTTAAGAGTTAAGAATGAAAATTTATAGTTTCTAACTTTTAAGTCCCAACTCCTAACTTTTAACTCCTAATTGCTAATTTTTAACTCCTAACTCCTAATATCATGTCCTTTGCTTATTACTTATAAAAACCAAAGAACCCCACCCCACCAAAGCTATGCTTTGTTTCCCCTCCCCGTTCACGGGGAGGGGTAGGGGGTGGGGTGCAATGACTGGGGGAATCATAACTAATTAACCGGACATGATATAACTCCTAACTCCTAACTTTTTACAAAACTTCCCAGGCTGTTCCTTTATAGCCATATTCAAAAATCTCAGGATGCAAAATTTCTGCCAAAATTTCCAAAGAATCCACTAGTCGCGGCCCTGGACGGTTGAAGTAAGAATTTCCATCAGTAATGTAGACTCTTCCAGTTTGAGTAGCGTGGAGTTTTTGCCACTCTGGACGTTGAGTTAAAACCTGGGCTTCAGTGCGAGTGCGATTTAAATCAAAGCCACAAGGCATAAAAATAATCACATCTGGATTGCTAACTATTAATGTTTCCCACTCCAAATGAGGAGAAGGCTTTCCTATACCGCTAAATAGTTCCTGTCCGCCGGCTAAGTTAACTAATTCGGGAATCCAATTTGCAGCGGTCATCAAAGGATCAGTCCACTCAATGCAGGCGACTGCGGGAAGTTCTGTTAAACTCAGTCCTTGGATTCTTTGCTGGCAAATTTTGACACGAGCTTCTAAGTTTTCTAGTATTTTTACTGAGTCTACATCGAAGATGTTGCCTACTCGCTCAATATCAGTCCAAATATCTTGAAGAACATTCGGTTGTAAAGAAATAATCTGTGGTGAACTATGGATGAGGCTAGCAACTGCTTTTTCGACTTCATGGAAACTGACAGCACAGACATCACACTGGTCTTGAGTGATAATGTGGGTAGGCTGTAATTCCTCTAAAACATCTGTTTTGATTTGATAGATACTAAGAGCAGATTGTAATAAATTGTTTACTTCATCGTGAATATCGCCACTGGGAGCATTGGAGTCCAAGCGTGCTTCGGTACAAATGGGGCGATTTTGGATCTCTGGGGGGTAGTCACATTCGTGCGATCGCCCGACAATAGCACTAGCCAATCCAAGTCTAGCTAGAATTTCCGTTCCACCGGGAATCAAAGAAACAATTCTCACACTAGTATTTGTCATTACTCCACCTCCACAACAGCTGCTATTACTTTAATTCTTACAAACTTTCACCTTTAGGGTATCTTTCCCTAGAAGAATGCGTTGGTGTTTTGGTAGTCAGCACCAAGTTGTCAAGTAATTCTTAAGAAATTAGGGGGAAATTACCAAGTATAACACTTTATTAAGTAATATTTATGACTAAATATATGAAAATTAATTGCTCAGTTAACTTCTCTTTTGATGACTAAAAAAAATCAGTATTTTAATTACTTTCAACCAAGAGCGATCGTCACAATACTGAACTGAATAGATAGCCATAGGGTTCAGCTAGTGATTTATTCGTTGTAAATTTCCTAAATATATTTTTTGAAGGAGACGTGACCAAATTTTATCTGAATTGATTAGGACTGTATAATACTCATTTATGATCATGGGCGAATCTACAGTTGTGCTGATGTTTTTCTAAAGCAGTTTGATCAGTGTTGCCATTGCGATCAAGCTACTCTACAGCCCATAAGCATAACAATTACATAGCAGTTGCAGCTTCAACTTGAGATTTATTCTTCAGGAGTGATGCAGGGTTAGTGTATTTCATGTTATCTCAAAACAGGCATAAAGCAAAATATCACACTACCTTTGCTCGGCAGTTTGAAATGATTCACCAAATACTAGAAATTATACGTAGCTTAAATCCGCAATTTATAGATTTACTTACACTCAACCTCTTGTTTAAACATGGTAAAAATTTCAAAATTATTTCTCCTTTGCCTAGGCCTACAGTAATCAGGCAGCACTGCCTCTTTTATACCGGGGAACTTATGCCCTAGGAGCAATAGTCTTTTTCCAAGTGGCTGCTTGTAGTGCAAGCGCAATCCGAAGATTAGGCTATGGTAGAGTACCTCAAGGGCGAGTCAAGAGTCATCGTTAGCTCGTGATATGGCATTGTGTGATGAGCGATCTAAACAATGAAGTTGCAGAACTAATTGGCCAAAATTACTTTGAACTTACCAACACAAGAAAATCACCAGATTGGATGAAAACAAATATACCTGAGCGTTGTGAAAAATCCTGGTAAGTAATTGTAGTTACAAAAGACGGTTCTAGTTTTCCTGTTGAATTGCAAGGTCAAGTGGTTTTTAATCAGGAGCGACAAACGCAGGTGATGCTAGTTAAAGATATTACAGAACACAAACAAGCCCAAGAGGCTTTGCAGATCAAAGAAAACGAACGCCAAAAACAAAGCCAGGCATTAGAGCAATTGGCAAGGAACAAAACCTTCCAAACAGGGAACCTGAATCAGGCATTAAAAGAAATCACAGAAGTTGCTGCTCACACAGTCTTAGTGCAGCGAGTTGGGGTGTGGTTATACAACGAAGATCACTCAGCCATTGAATGCATTGATTTATATGATGTGAGTAAACAAGAACATACATTTGGTAGGTCTTTTTTTAAAGCGAATTATCCTGCTTATTTCCAGGCTTTGGAAGCGGAACGCAGTATTGTAGTACATGATGCCATCAAAGACAAAAGAACCCAAGAATTATCCACATCTTATCTTTCTGTATTGGGCATCACCTCCCTACTGCATACACAAATTTGGCTGGAGGGTGATTTGGTGGGAGTAGTGAGTTATGAACACTTTGGCAACATTCGCCAGTGGACATTAGAGGAAGAGAATTTTGCTGATTGTATTGCAGATTGTGTGACACTAGCTATGGAAGCGAGTGAGCGCAACACTGCACAGCCAGCATTGCGAAAAAGCGAGGCGCTATTTAAGGCGATTTTTGAGCGTTCCTCTATCGGCATCGGATTAATAGATATGAAAGCACGGATAGTAGATATTAATCCGGCGCTGTGTCAAATTTTGGGGTACAGCCGCCAAGAGCTATGCGGCAAGCGTTTTACAGATTATATTTCACACCAAAGAGGAGATTTAGCACTTTACAGACAACTCATTTCAGGAACGCGTGCAGATGCAGAGCAAAAAGACAACAGAAATTGCATTGAAATTGAAAGACGGTTTTTGCATAAAGATGGTGGGTTAGTGTGGACTCACCTTTGTGTTTCGATGATTCCAGGTAGTGATGGAAAGCCTGAGTTTTTCTTGGCAATGGTTGAGGATATTACTGAACGCAAACAAACAGAATCGAAACTACGTGCTTCTCAATCAGCAGCAGAAGCTGGGAGTAGAGCAAAAAGTGAATTTTTGGCAACTATGAGCCATGAATTACGAACACCTCTCAATGCAATTATGGGCTTATCGCAGCTGTTGCAACAAGAAATTGTTGGCTCTCTCAATGAGAAACAAAAAGAATATATTAGTTGTATACATAGCAGTGGTGAACATCTGCTGGCAGTGATTAACGATATCCTTGACTTATCTAAGGTAGAAGCAGGCAAAGAAGAACTTTCTTTAATACCTTTATTAGTGCCAGAATTATGTAATTATGTTTTATCGACAGTGCGCGATCGCGCCCTAGCAAAGGGATTACTACTCACAAGTGAAATTGATCCAAAAGCGGATATCTGCATTGCCGATGCGCGGCGGATCAAGCAAATGCTGCTTAATCTGCTGACTAATGCCGTTAAATTCACCCCAGCGGGTCGAGTATCTTTGTCAATTAAAAAAGTGCCCGAAGGCATTACATTTACAGTTTCAGATACAGGGATTGGTATTGATGAAAATCAATTTCAATTTCTCTTTGAACCGTTTAAACAATTGGATAGTAAGTTAAACCGTCAGTATGAAGGTACTGGTTTAGGTTTAGCTTTGACGCGCAAACTAGCACGTTTGCATGGTGGAGATGTGACAGTTGTATCAACTCTAGGGAAAGGCAGCCAGTTCACTTTATTTTTGCCAGACCAAGGGCAGGAAGAAGCCCAATCAGATGAGAAAGTAATATTATCTTCTTCTATTTCTACCACGAAAAAACGTATCTTACTCGTGGAACAAGAAGAAAACACTGGCATTTTTTTACAAGATTATCTGCAAATAATTGGCTACCAAGTCGAGTGGATAAATAACGGCAACAGCTTTTTAGAACAGGTACAAAGCCTCAACCCAGATTTAATTTTGTTGGATGGGCAATTAATCGGAGATGTCTGTAGTTGGGATTTAGTAAAAATAATTAGAGAAGAACCTGATTTGCAACATTTGCCTGTAGTGATGACAAGTACCAAAGAACTGGCTTTGGAAAAAGTTAGTGGTCTGCAAACAGGTGTTAATGAGTATCTTCTCAAACCAATTCGTATAGTTCAATTAGAAACTATGTTGAAACAATATTTGAGTTAATAAAAGTTAATTTTAACTATGAATTGATAATTTTTTCCTCATTTCCCTATGAGGAATACCAACTTCATCAAATATTTCTCCTACTGCTATAAAACCTAATTTTTCATACAAATTTTTGATATATTCTTGAGTATGAACGACTACTTCTGAAATATTTTGACTAGCTATAACTAAGAGTGCCTTTTCCATAATTTTATTACCAATACCCTGCCCTCTAGCCATAGATAAAACTGCAAGCCTTTCTATCTTAGCAGTTTGATCGTCCAAATATCTAATTCTGGCAGTACCCACAGCTTGATCATCCAAATAAGCAATTAAATGCTGGGATATTTCATCTTGCCCATCAAACTCTAAAGCCAAATCTACCCCTTGTTCATCGTGGAATACTGATATTCTAATTGCTTGAATTGCAGCAAATTCTTCAGCCAAATCCACAACTTTAATAATCACATTTTTCATGCAAAAGTCTCTGCGGTTCGATTAAAAAAGATTAGGTATTGGGTACTGGGGATTGGGTATTGGGTACTGGGAGGGAAAATGTTTTCACAGGTAATGGGATGTTTTTAAATCCTCGTTCATAATCCTCCCAGTCCCTAGTCCCTAGTCCCCAGTCCCCAATTTAATTAATCTGCACCGTCAATTGGTGCAAAACCTTGACGCTGAATATTCTCCGTCACCGTGCGCGGTTCCAAAAACTGTAGCAGATAATCAGGGCCTCCTGCCTTAGAACCAACACCAGAAAGTTTGAATCCACCAAAAGGTTGTCGTGCGACAATAGCACCTGTGATGGTGCGGTTAATGTACAAATTCCCGACTTCAAACTCTTCCTGTGCTTGCTGAATGTGAGAAGGCGTTCTGGAGTAAAGTCCCCCAGTTAAAGCGTAATTAGTTCCGTTAGCGACTGCTAAAGCTGACGCAAAATCCTTTACCTTTGTCACCGCCAGTACAGGGCCAAAAATTTCTTGCTGGGCAATTATGCCATTTGGTGGCACCTCACTAAAGATCACAGGCCCGATAAAATAACCTTGTTCTGGTGCTGGTAACTCCAACGCCAATTCTGCTTCTGCCTTACCCTTCTCAATATACTCGCGGATGCGATCGCGGGCATTAGCATCTATCACCGGGCCGACTTGAGTACTAGGTAACTCCGCCTCGCCAATATTGAGTGATTTTGTCGCTTCCACCAATCGCCGCACAAAAGCATCATAAATCGGTTGCAACACAATCGCCCGCGAACAAGCAGAACATTTTTGTCCACTGTAACCAAATGCTGACTGCACCACACCCACAACAGCTTGGTCTAAATCAGCACTTTCATCGACGATGATGGCATTCTTCCCCCCCATTTCTGCAATCACCCGCTTCATATGCCTTTGCCCTGGTTTTAGCGTTGCAGCTTCCGCAAAAATCCGACAACCAACTTCCTGAGAACCAGTAAAAGCAATCACATGAGTATCAGGGTGATTTACCAAATAAGCACCGACTTGCGAACCCTTACCAGGCACGTATTGAAAAACACCTTTAGGAATGCCAGCGTCTACCAAAATTTCCGTAAATTTCGCCGCAATTACCGAAGAAGTTTCAGCAGGTTTAAGCAGAGTACAATTGCCAGAGACCAGCGCTGCCACAGTCATTCCGCAAGCGATCGCTAGAGGAAAATTCCAAGGAGAAATCACCACAGCAATTCCCCGTGGCTGGTAAATATAACGATTCGTCTCCCCCGCCACGTCATAAATTACACCCAAATCCAACCGTTCCATCTCATCAGCATAGTAACGGCAGAAATCTATCGCCTCAGAAACCTCAGCATCAGCTTCCTTCACCGGCTTCCCGACTTCCAAAACAATCCAAGCAGAAAGTTCAGCCCGGCGTTCTTCCATCAACTCAGCAGCCTTCCGCAACACCAGGGCGCGTTCCTTCACCGGCGTTTTCCGCCAACCAGGAAAAGCCGCCTTAGCAGCCTGCATCGCCTGTTGTGCTTGTTCAACACTAATCAACCCAACCTTCCCAATCACCTCACTAAAACGAGAAGGATTCACAGAATCAACACTCACCTGCGTCTGGACATACTCCCCATTAATCAAAGGCAAATACCTTCTCCCAAACTCCCGACGAACAGACACAAAAGCCTCATCAGCCACCTTCCTCTCCTCCTCCTCTGCATAATCCGTATCCGCCACACCAACAAACCCTGCGCCTTCATCTTTGCGCCTTTGCGCCTTTGCGTGAGGTAGATCAATATCCGGCATCGCAATCAACTCCTCAACAGGCCGATTTTCCAGATTTTGCCGTAAAAAAGAACTATTAGCAGTATTTTCCAACAACCGCCGAATCAGATAAGCCATCCCTGGAAGCAACTCCCCATAAGGACAGTAAACCCTTACCCGATAACCCCGATCAACCAAAGCCTTCGCCAACTTATCCCCCATCCCGTAAAGCACCTGCATTTCAAAAGCACGGCGAGGGACATTTAAACTTTCAGCTATAGCGATAGCACGCGCTTGCGATCGCACATTATGACTACCAATAGCAGCATACACATATTGATGATTTTCCAACAACAACTGAGTAATCGCTTCAAAATTAGCATCACTTGCCGCTTTATCGTTATAAACCGGTTGTGGCCAATGTTTTTGTGCAGCCTTAATAGTTTCCTGATCCCAATATGCGCCTTTCACCAAACGGATAGTCAGAGGATAACCGCGCTGTTTCAACCAAGCAATTACATCCTTAGCATCTTCTGAGCTATCGCGTAGATATGCTTGAATTGTGATGCCAATATCTGTACGTTGCCTAAACTCATCTTCCAGCAACAATTTTTTGAGAATATTCAGAATTAAATCCTTATACGCATACTGTTCCATATCAAAATGCACAGATGCGCCTAATTCCTTAGCACGACGTAAAAGAATACGAATGCGATCGCTAACTCGCTCCTCACTACCTTTAGCATCTAGAGGGTCAAATTGAGAGTAAAACGCCGTTAACTTTACAGAAACCTGGACTTTTGGTATTACCTCTCCATCAGCCTCATCAATAGCGGGAATTGTTGCCCAATTCTTCGATGCTTCTACCAATTGTTGCATCAATTCTACATAGCGTTCCAGATAAGACTGCGCCTCTGCTTCAGTAATCACCGCCTCACCCAGTAAATCGATGGTGAAAGCCATTTTTTCTTTTCGCAGCCGTTCAACTGTCTTGATGACTTGTTTAATATTTTCTCCAGAAATATATTTATGAGCTAATGTTTCAACAGCTGTATCTACGGTTGTAGCAGCAACTTGTGCCGGCATTGAATCAGGGTTAGCATAGTTGAGTATTCCCTTCAAAGCTGCTGGTAATTCTACTGACTCATCACCCAAATATTCTTGTAAATGGGCGGCAATTTCCGGTTTACTGCGTAACGCTGGTAGAGTGTCAATAAAGCGAAATAATTGCACCCGCAAACCCGGATTACTCATTGCCCAAGCGAGTAATTTATCATCCCAACGCATTTGATCGCGCAAGTTAGCAAAAAAAGAGCGATTTTCTTGAGTTGCTGCTAGAAGTTGTTTAGCAATTTCTTGAGTTTTAGCTTCGTAGGTGCTTGTTTTTACTTGTAATACCACTGTTAGTAATCTCCTTTATTTGGGGACTGGGGACTGGGGACTGGGGACTGGGGACTGGGGAATGGGGAATTGGGAATTGGTAATTGGGAATTGGTAATTGGGAATTGGTAATTGGGTATTAGTTATTTCTCCCCATCCCCCTCATCCCCCTCATCCCCCTCATCCCCTGCCCCGTCTTCTATTTTGACTCTTTCATCTTGCTGCCACCACCTATAAAACGTCACTCTACTTAGGTTTTGTCCTAGAGGATTTTTACACAAACTGTAGTACTGTTTTACAGTGGTACTGTTAAAGTAGCTAACCCCAGTTCGTAAACCACCGCAAGAAGTATTTTGAATGTGTTTGAATCCCGATTTGTGTGAAAATTTAGCTTTGATGTCTTTTATCGCCTATTTTCAATGTATTAAAGCCTTTAATCAAACTATTCCCATCAATATTAATTAATAATTTGGAACAAAAATATGACCCAGTTAGACAAAGCAGTTGTGCTAATTACTGGTGCTGCTGGTGGGTTTGGGCAAGAACTGACTCGACAGTTGTTAGAAGCTGGTAGCCGACTGATTTTAACCGATTTGGATGAAGCTGTTTTGCGTGAACGAGTTGCAGTCATTCAGCGCCAAGTTTCTACAGGTGAGATACTCGCTTACCTGGCTATTGATCTCTCTACCCGTGAAGGATGTGAAATCCTTTATCGTCAGGTGAAAGCACTCAATATTCCCATCGATATTTTGATTAACAATGCTGGAATTGCAGTTTTTGGTCGCATGGACGAAATTCCCAACGAAAAATGGGAACTTCTGATGCAGATTAACCTGCTAACTCCGATGCGGTTAAGTGCTTTATTTGCTACTGATATGATTGCCCGTCAACAAGGTCACATTGTTAACATTTCATCGCTAGCAGGCTGGTGGGCATCGCCTGGATTAACTCATTACTCAGCTAGCAAATTTGGTTTGCGTGGGTTCAGTGAAGGATTTTTCCATGAAGTAAAAGATTACAATGTAAAGGTGACGGCTGTTTATCCCTTTTTTAGCCGTACCCCAATTCTGCAATGCGAACGATTTGGAAGTTTAGGCAAGAATAGCCACGACTTTGCAGAACATGTGGCAACCGACCCGACTAAGGTCATGCGGGCCACCATTCAAGGAATTATTCACAATAAATTGCATGTTTTTCCCGATGCTACAGCTAAAAATGCCCATCTTCTCAAACGATATTTTCCTCAAATAGTGAACTCGATTAATAATGCATTAGTTAGGAGGTTGAAAGGTGGTCAAGGAAAGTAAATCTAGTCAAATTCAGAAAATGGGCGATACCGCTGAGAAACATCTGGTTATTGGGGCTGGTTTTGTCGGATTGGGTATGGCTGGGGCACTCAAAGCTGCTGATATCCCATATGATCAAGTTGATGCCAGTGATAATATTGGCGGAAATTGGTATCACGGCGTTTACGAAACTGCACACATTATTTCGTCACGCAAGATTACCCAATTTACTCATTTCCCCATGCCAGATGATTATCCCGACTTTCCCAGCGCCCAGAACATGCGGGATTATTTAAACGCCTTTGCCGATCGCTTTGATTTGCGAGAAAATATTCAACTAAATCGTACAGTGAGTTATGTACGACCAGTTGAAAACAATCTTTGGGAAGTGTCCTTTGCTGATGGAGAACAGCGAATCTATAAAGGTGTGCTGATATGCAATGGCCATCACTGGTGCAAACGTTTTCCCAAATTTGAGGGAAAATTCAACGGCGAAATCATCCATTCTAAAGATTATAAGCATCCAGACCAATTGCGTGGAAAACGAGTTTTGGTAATTGGTGCCGGTAACTCAGCTTGTGATATCGCCGCTGAAGCAGCCCGCGTCAGTGCTAAATCTGTTCTAAGTATGCGCGAATCAGTATGGTTTATCCCCAAAACATTTGCTGGGATTCCATTTGCTGACTTAATTAAATGGTGGATGCCACAATGGTTTCAGCGACTCATGGCTTATGGAATTATACGCCTAACCTTTGGTACACACAACAATTATGGTCTATCCCAACCCAACCATCGAGTTTTTGACAAGCATCCGACTCTGAATAATGAAGTACCCTACTACATCAAACATGGACGAATCATTCCCAAACCCGCTGTACGTCGGTTTGATGGTTGGGAAGTTGAATTTGTTGATGGTAGTGGAGAAGCATTTGATCTAATCGTTTGTGCTACAGGTTATTATGTCGCTTATCCCTTCCTACCTCTAGAACTTCAGCGTGTTGAAGGAGCAGTGGTTAAATGCTATGGCGGCTCTTTTTTTGATGATTACAAGGGACTTTATTTCATCGGTTGGGGACAGGCAAGAGGCGGAGTCGGTTCACTAGTTGCAGCTTCCGGTTCGCTATTCACCCGTTTTCTGAAACTTCAGGATGAAATCAATGTGCCTATTGGTCTAGTCCTCAAAGAAATAGGACAACAGTTACCAAAAACCCATCTGGCAGATCCTCAGCAGATTTTTAGGCAATCAAAGCTCGCCAATCTTTTATTTCACTGGCTTGTTAGAAAAGCATACCAGGTTGATCGTCAATATCCCAACTTTAATAACAGCCCACTCCCTCCTTTGCAAAGTATTCAGCAAATTCAGCCTTTGGTGAGATAAAAATAGCGGTGGAATTATTTAATCGTTGGCAACATACTATCCAAAGCTTTGGAGTTGACCAAGTAGCTGCAAAACAAGCCTTTACTTATTTAGTTGAGGCTTATTCGAGTTGCGATCGCTACTACCATACCCTAAAACACATTCATCATGTCCTGAATACAATAGATACTTTACAAACCTATGCCAAAAACCTCGCGGCTGTGCAACTTGCCGCCTGGTTTCATGATGTTGTCTATGACACTCAGGCTAAAGATAACGAAGAAAGAAGCGCTGACTATGCTTGCCGTCTGCTAAATAGTTTGGGCATTCCTTTCAGTGATATCACTATTATTAACCGTCTGATTATTAGCACCAAACATCATCAAGCTGCTGCGGATGACTATGATAGCCAAATTCTACTTGATGCAGACTTGGCGATTTTAGCTGCTAACCCAATCGAATATCAGGAATACGCCCAGGCAATTCGTACTGAATATGCTTGGGTGTCACAAACAGAGTATATTGCAGGTAGAACGCAGGTTTTAGAGCGATTTTTGCAGCGCCAGCGTATCTATTTTACGCCCTTGATGTTCGACGTTGCAGAACAATCTGCTCGCTGCAACCTTCAGGCAGAAATTCAAATACTTTTAAAAACCCTTTCGGGAGTCAAAAGTCAAAAGTCAAAAGTCCAAAATCTATGGGTGGAATTTAAGTCCCCACCCAAGGGCTGAAAAAAATTGAGTGGGGCTAAAATTAAATGGTTGACTATTGACTATTGACTATTGACTATTGACTATTGACTATTGACCATTGACTATTGACCATTGACTATTGACTATTGACTATTGACCATTGACTATTGTTAACGAATTTCATCCAGGTTAACCCATTCGTCATAAGATGAATCGTAACCAATGTAATGGACAAAGTATTGCTGACCTTGGATTTTCTCTATATTTGCAGAGTACCATTCTTCATTGTCTTCATCCCAAACTTTTACCTTTTGACTGACTGCATATCCATTGTCATCAGATGAATCATAATTACGAGTACGAATGTCATCTTCACCAATCCACTCGTCATCAGATGAACCGTAGCCGATGTAATGAATGTAGAATTGATCATCTTTGATTTTCTCAATTGTTGCTTGATACCATTCTTCATTCTCACCATCCCAGGCCTCTACTGATTTGCTGACTGCATACTGATTGGTATCTGGATTGACAGCAGATAAAACATCTTGGCGGGGCTTTTGTTGTTCTTGTTGAATTTCCTCTTTTACTAAAGTATACGCTCGTAAAATTATACTGCGAGCCACAGTTTGAATTCCTGTATGTTCGTAGTAATTAGTGGTTTGATCCAAGAATGCTGCCACAAAATCTAAGTTATCATCGGCAATCTGGATAAAACTGCCTACACTATTAAAAATTGATTGGGGAGTTATGCCTGTCCTGGATACTAAATTATTCATCCAGCCTTGCACAGAGTTAAAACCTTGAGTGATAAAACCAAATTTTTCAGAGTAATTATTACCTGGCAGAAAGTTATTAACGGCTGAAAACACAGGATTTTGAGTTACTATGCTAGCATCAGCACCACTAATAATTCCTTGAATCTTGCTAAGAAAGTCGGGGCCTAAAGGCAAAATTCCATCTAGACAAACTAAAGCTATCATCCGCATTAAAGATGCATCTTGATAGTTGTTAGCAATAGCGTTAGCAAATTCTTGCGGGTTAGGTCGAGGAATGCCATTCAGTTTAGAAAAGGCAATGATTTCGATAGCAATTTTCAATACTAAATCAATACTTTGAGTGATGTCTGCTTTAGGAGTGAAATTGCTTAAAAAAGAGAGAAAGCCAATTTTTTCGCCTACTTTATTAGCTAAAGCTGCTGTCCCCATAGCTGTGTCTGCTTTATCAACGGTTTGGTAAAGTTTGATTACAGTCTGGTAGCTTTCTTGAGGATCTTGATATATGGCAAGAGCGCGATCGCTAATTTTCTGAATAACTTTAGTATCTGTCTCACCAGTAATTGTACGTATAACGTTATCAAACCCCACCAAGTTGTTCCATTCACCTGGCGCTACATAATCAAGAGCCTTTAAAACCTTGACAGTAATATTATCAGTCGGTAAATTGTCAACCAACTGAATAATTGAGCTATCCATAAAACGCTCCACAATTATCAAAAACTATAGTCATGAATTATACTCATAATTTTTGAATTGTGGACTGTGGATTGGGGATTGGGGACTGGGGACTGGGGACTGGGGACTGGGGACTGGGGACTGGGGACTGGGGACTGGGGACTGGGGACTGGGGACTGGGGACTGGGGACTGGGGACTGGGGACTGGGGACTGGGGACTGGGGACTAGTGGTGCGCCACACAAACTTTGCGTGGTGGTGAGCTGGGAAGGCTGGGGGGGGAAGAAAGTTATTTTTAGTAAGGTTTTTTACTCCCCCTGCTCCCCCTGCTCCCCCCGCTCCCCCTGCTTGCCCTCACCTGGCAATTTTGGGTTGGTCGAGTACTAGGGACTGGAGATTGGGCTTTCGTAAAAATTTGTAACTTACGCAAAGCTACATGTTGTAGAGGCAATTTGGGCTATAATAAAAATACCCCATCCCCATCCCCTCCCCCCTCACGGGGGGAAACAAAAATTCAAAAACCACAATAGTTGTTATGCCTCCATCCTGTCTGATGTCTAAACCCATTGCACAGGAGCGAGTTGATAGCAGCGTTGCAATAGTTCTTGACAACTCCCCAGCCTAAAGGCGTGGGGATTCTTCGATTTATTTTCTTGAAATCTCACGTTAAAAACAATTCTTGCAACAACTTACCAAAGCGCGGTAAATCAAAAATAAATCTAAAAAATGCAGATAATGGTTTACGCTTTTTGAGTCCTGATGGTGTTAACTCCCAGTTAGCAGATGCGCCATCAACTATGTGCATACCTCCAGCTAATTTAGCATTCTGTTTAGCTTCTTCTCCTTTAACATAGGCTACACCTCTACCGCCAGATAAGTGATTATAGTTATGATTTTGATGAATCGCTGTGACTACATCTGTGGCATCAACAACAGGAATTTTCATTTTATGGGCATAGTAAACCACCCAATGATCCCAATGACCGCGCCCCACGGCAAAAGAGGGAATTTCCGCATACAGTGGCTTGGGGAATACAAAGTAATCTTGACACACAACTGATGCTAATTTACCTTGTTGTGCAACCAAATGGCGCAAATTAGTTTCCCAAGTAGGTTGTTCAAATTCTAGTGATTCTGTAATATCTACATCCACCCGCCGTCCTGTGATCAAAAATTTATTCAAGGATGAAACTTGCAGTTGCTTGACAGCTATTAAGAAATCATTTAAAAGAATGATATCAGTATTGACGTAAGTTATAATCGAACCCTCAGCGAGTGCTTGAGCCTGCCAAAATATACTATCCAATAATGGTGTGCCGTATTCATTGGAATTAATGTCACTAATATGGATTACACCAAGTCTTTTAGCAATTTCATCTGTGCCTTTTTCGTTACCACATAAAATAATCTGGGGTCGAGGTTCGAGTAAAGTCCAACTCTTAATGGCATTTTCTTGAATAATCCCAATGTGCCCTTCAAAAGGTTTTGGTACAGTAAAGATTGTAATTCTTTCGTCAGATATATGCATAATAAATCCTCTCCTACATGATATAAAGTAAGTTAATTACTGAAAGATTGAGCTTGATTAATTAGCTGAAAGATAGGTTTATGTCAATCAAACTATAGCAATCCGATTTGATTTTTGAATCACTCGTAGATGTAAGGGACTGGGGACTGGGGAACTCGGGGCCCCCGCGACCGCTCTTAGTGGGGATTAGGGGCAATGGGGACTGGGAAGAAGGAATAAAGGTGTACTAAGTTTTGTTCAAAAATCAAATATGAGTCCTATATCTTAATGACTTTTACATTAAATTATAAATTTTTAGTTCAGGTTGTCATGTGTCATGCAAAATCGTAATGAAGACCTTGACGCAAAATTAAACAAGTTAAATGTGTTTTTGCTTAATGTAGCTATGCTGGGTTGTAATTTGCCCTGACGGGAAAGTATGAAATAAATTTTTGCTCAAAAACTTGATATCCCTCGATAAAAACACACAAACGCTGATTCTTATACCGCAATTCAAAATTATAAATCCCTTGCATTGAGTCAATTCATCTGACAGTTTTTACTTGGTAAAATGCTGTATTTCTTATTATTACCATTCAATTAGTGGTAATTTTGTCAATTCAGATGCCAAAATGCAACAATGTTTTTATATGAAAAAATATCAATAGTAAATAACATTTCAGCAGTACTGTAGCGAATAAAACAATATTTAAACAAAGATGAATTATTGTCGAAAGCCAAATTTTAGCTTGTCGTTTTTTCGCAAAAAAATCATAGCAATTACCACTAAATGGTGACTACCGATTTTGTATAAATACAGCAGATTTCATTTGAGTGAGGTACAAAAGGGCGGGCAGGATGCCCACCCCACAAGATTTAACATTAAGATGTGTACTTCATTTACTTGCAAACTGCTGTATCATCTTTGAACAGTATTATGCCTTTTCTCTTTACCCTGGTTGAGTAATCACAAGGCTGGGAGAAAGCGATCGCAATTATTGAAACTACTACCATCAGGTGAGTAGAAACCGCTTGATTTACAGATACAAGCTGATTGGGTAGTATTCTAAAATAAAGTTAATTGACATACCCCACCAGGCGCGAGTAGTGGGTTTTTCTACAAGGCTTTTTATGACTGCAAATACTGTTTTGACACCAGATGCACCTCTAGTAAAAACACCTAAATTTTGGATGCCAGAACGTGTGCTGTTCACACCAGCAGCCCTCAATGAACCTTGGGGACAGAAGATACTAGCACGGGTAGAGTCTCTGAATTTACCTATTGAAGAGTTGCCACGTAACCGCCTTACAGGACTGCGCGGTGAAAGCGATCGCGAAACTTATAATATCTCTAAGCGTACTCTGGCGATCGTCACTGCTCCCCCCAGTTCGTTGAAACTTAGCCCTATTCCCCCATCAGCAGATTGGCAATTTCACATTGCTGAAGGTTGTCCCGCACACTGTCAATACTGCTATTTAGCGGGTAGTTTATCAGGGCCACCAGTAATTCGCGTCTTTGCCAACTTGCCACAAATATTAGAAAATTTAGCTAATTATCAGCGACCAAAAGAAGCAACAACTTTTGAGGTTAGCTGTTACACTGACCCCTTGGGAATTGAACATTTAACTGGAAGTCTTGCTGAATGTATCCGCTACTTTGGCACTCGTAGCGACGGACATTTACGTTGGGTGTCGAAGTTTGACGCGGTGGATGCATTGCTTGACTTACCGCACAATGGACATACGCGCTGTCGAGTGAGCGTGAATGCAGCAGCGATCGCTGGTAGATTTGAAGGTGGCACAGCAAGCGTTGCATCACGGTTAGCTGCATTGCGGCGATTAGCATTACCAACAAACAGAGGCGGTGGCGGCTATCCAGTGGGCTTAGTTATCGCGCCAATTATGCCCATAGACGATTGGCAAATGCATTATAGTCGCTTGTTTGACTCGATTAGTGAAGCCCTGGATTTTGATTGCGACTTAAATTTTGAATTGATCTCCCATCGATTCACACCTGGCTCAAAAGAAGTATTGCAAACTTGGTATCCGCAATCAAAACTAGATATGGACGAAACCAACCGTACCATTAAGCGTAATAAATTTGGTGGCACCAAGTATGTCTATGACAAAGACACGATGAAAGCATTACGTCACTTTTTTGAAAGTGAGATTACTAAGCGCTTTCCCAATGCGGAAATCCTTTACTGGACTTAAAAAGGGAACTCGTTAAGTTGCTGAGTGATGACTTATGACTTGTACTGAGCGACTTGTACCGACTTGTGCTGAGCGCAGTCGAAGTAGCGAAGTCGAGGTAAGCCGAAGTGCTGATGACTGTTGACTAGTCCGCAAAACAGGTACACAAGTAGCGTAAAATAAATCTCCATCCGGCATCTGCTATTTTGTTAACCCCATGCTTTGCGACTACCTGGTACAAATTCTGACTGCCCGTGTATACGATGTTGCCCAAGAAACACCCTTGGAGTATGCCCCGAATCTATCTGCACGACTGAATAATCAACTCTTCCTAAAGCGGGAGGATATGCAGTCAGTATTTTCCTTCAAGCTACGCGGTGCTTACAACAAGATGGCGAATTTGCCGCCAGATTTGCTAGCACAGGGTGTGATTGCGGCATCTGCCGGTAATCATGCCCAAGGTGTCGCCCTGGCTGCGAGTCGGCTGAAAACACGAGCAATTATCGTTATGCCGGTGACTACGCCTCAAGTGAAGGTGGACGCAGTTAGGACGCGAGGAGGCGAAGTAGTCTTACATGGCAATACCTACGATGATGCCTATGCCTACGCTCGTCAACTAGAAGCAGAAAAAGGTTTAACCTTTATTCATCCCTTTGATGACCCCGATGTGATTGCCGGACAGGGTACCATTGGTATGGAAATT
Organism: Nostoc sp. UHCC 0702; assembly: GCA_017164015.1. GTDB lineage: Bacteria > Cyanobacteriota > Cyanobacteriia > Cyanobacteriales > Nostocaceae > Amazonocrinis. Next base: position 945,504 of record CP071065.1, on the reverse strand, counting down.
CTGCGACAATACCAGCAACCCATCCATGCAATCTTTGTGGCAATTGGGGGTGGTGGCTTGATTTCTGGGATTGCCGCCTATGTAAAACGGTTGCGTCCAGAGATTAAGATTATTGGGGTTGAACCAGTGGATGCCGATGCCATGTATCAATCGCTAAAAGCTGGGCATCGGGTAAGATTACCTCAAGTGGGGTTATTTGCTGATGGGGTAGCAGTGCGAGAAGTGGGTGAAGAAACCTTCCGCCTGTGCCAAGACTATGTAGATGATATTATTTTGGTGGATACGGATGCTACCTGTGCAGCAATTAAAGACGTGTTTGAAGATACGCGATCGATTTTAGAACCTGCGGGGGCATTAGCGATCGCAGGTGCCAAAGCCTATGCAGAACGAGAGCAAATTCAGGAAAAAACGCTAATTGCTGTTGCCTGCGGTGCTAACATGAATTTTGACCGTCTTCGTTTTGTTGCAGAACGGGCAGAGTTTGGTGAACGCCGCGAAGCCATCTTTGCAGTGGCAATTCCCGAAGAACGGGGTAGTCTTTGCAAGTTTTGTGAATGTATTGGTAATCGTAATCTGACTGAGTTTAACTATCGGATTGCCGATGAAAAAGAAGCCCATATTTTTGTCGGTGTGCAAATTCAAAACTTTGCTGACAGGGCAAAGATGGTGGAAACTTTTGAAAATTGTGGGTTTAAAACCATTGATTTAACAGATGATGAACTGACTAAATTACACCTGCGCCACATGGTTGGTGGACACTCTCCTTTAGCCCACAATGAATTACTTTACCGTTTTGAGTTTCCTGAACGTCCTGGCGCATTGATGAAGTTTGTCGCTTCTATGAGTCCCAATTGGAATATTAGTATGTTCCACTACCGCAACAATGGCTCAGACTATGGGCGAATTGTTATTGGGATGCAGGTTCCTCCCCATGAAATGCAGCAATGGCAAGCATTTCTTGATACCCTTGGCTATCGCTATTGGGATGAAAGCCAAAATCTCGCGTATAAGCTGTTTTTGGGTTAGGAAGTTATATGTAAGACGAATTATTTGACCAAACTGACAGATTGTTTAGGGAACTCCAAGAAATAAATTATCCCGGTTGAAGTTGATGACTGATGACTGATGACTGTTGACTGTGAACAGTAGGATATTTTTTTATATCATGTCCGCCTGATTACTTATAATTCAGAGTATCTGTGCAGAAAGCTGAAAACCTGCGCCCCTGCTGCGTTAATGATAAGTCTTTAACCGGACATGATATAAGTCTACTAAGCCCTGCAAAGACAAAATGAAGAACCTTAAAATAAGATTATTTGCAGTGATATTTATTGCTTTGTTCCTTAACGCTAGTGCTATGGGAGAAACCACGCTAATAAAGACATCAACCCAAGTCGTTATGCAATCTAATGTTTATGAGATAATTGGAAACAGAACTGGGCAAGTTATTGTTAAAAATAAAGCTTCTGGACAAGTAATACGTACCTTCCAAATGCCAGAAGGAGTAGTAAGAGAATTATTTCTATTGAAGGGTGGGAAGGTTCTAGGTGCGTCACAGAAAGATCGTGCAATTTTCTGGAATCTCAATACAGGTGAAACAATCTCTCAATTTCCTCAAAGGATTTATGGTTTCTCTCACGATGAAACAAAATTCTTCACTTATCACCAAGGCAAAATTATTTTGTATAACTATCCAAAATTGAATTTGGCGTGCGAACTGGAGAATGTTGCTACAGTAGGGACTGAGAAGTTTGTATTTTCACCAAATGATCATTTTCTAGCAGTTTTATTTGCCACTGGCAGACCAGAAAGTGACGAATATTATCCTGGGACTGGCCCATTACGAAGGAGTATTCGTTATAGCAAATTGTTTGATATTAACAATTGTCAAGAAATTCCGGAATTTTCAAAGTTGAGGATTTTTCAGTTGGGTAAGTTCTCTAACAACTCACAGTTCTATGATATTGAAAGTTATCCGCTCTATGTTGAAAGCGAAAGTCGCTACGTAACAGCGACTTGGCGATTTAATTTAACCACGAAGAAAATGCAAAAATTATCATAAAACCTCCTCAATTCAATTAGTTTGAGAAGGTTAAATATTTTTATTGCCGAGTATTTAGCAAATAACAGTGTTGTTTATTATGTTAACTCTTTTGAACTATCTTCTGTTTTTTGAAAAAAATACTAGCTCCTAAAGCCAAAAAAGTGGCAAGAATGCTTGAAGGTTCAGGTGTTTTGACAGGAGGCTCGATAGTAAAAGAAGCATTTCGAGAGCCGTCTGTTTCCATCACAGTTCTGACTTCCTCTGGAACATCTTCAGGATTTAGATCCAGTTGAAGATCGAAGATTCCACCTGTAGCATTAGGGTCTAGTGTAGCAGGTTTGCTTCTTCGGCTAACACCGCCGGTGCTGCCATTATAATTACTTTTCCAACTGAACCCAAAAAGCGCATCCCAGGTATTATCAGGTAAAATCCCTACCAAAAAAGTGTTAAATCCTAAAAATTCGTCATCTATTAAGCTTGGCTCTGCTGGCTCATCGAAATAGGATAATGTAGTATCTGTCAAATTATCTTGTAAGTGCAAGCCTGTTCCAGTTGGGCCAGCTTCGTCGTAATAGAAAGGCAAGTTATCAGCAAAGCCTCCGAAAGCGGAACCACCTCCTAGTGGTGGATCGACATAAGGAACAGTTAAACCGCCAGGAGGATGAGGGTCGTTATAAATGACTTGATACCAATTAAAATGGTCATAACCACAAAGCTTGGCAGCATCAGAAATTTTCAGATTAAATTTAGGTTGAAAGGTTGCTGTTATAGTTGGGCCACTCGTGGATACAGAGACTGCTCCATCCACAATAGGTTCACAAGCTGATGCAAAGTTGCCCAGAAGCTCAGCTTGGGCAGTTGCTCCTTCCAAGGTAAAGAACTGATCGATTGTAGAAAATCCGCTTCCTGTGGTGTTACCAAAACCGGGGATTTCCAGAGTTATAGGAGCGCCGCCTGGTGTTTTTGTAACAACTGGTGGTAAATTTTTAGGCAGAAAAACTGAGTCAGCACTGGCGATCGGATCGCTAGTATTGGGACTATTAATTAAGTTAAGTGGAGCTTGAAAAGTTGTAGGATTAGTGCCTACAGGAGCAGTTACCTGTGCAGTCACATCCAACCGAACACTATTTGCTCCCGTCCCCCCCTGAATTGTGCCATTGAAATAATCCAAAGTTCCTAATGAAAAAACCTCCCGGTTATTTCTAGCGCGAGGCCCATATACGTATCCAGTTGTCACGTTGACATCAAATGGCTTGCCAGTAAAACTCAAGCTACTTGAAGTTGGTGACCCTACACCCCAGGTAAAATTATTAGTCCCTACACCAGTAACAGTTCCAGTGTCTGGATTGGTAAAAATCCCTGAAATACTACCCTGAAAGCGAGTTTTTGGGGCATCTTTTGCTAAAGACTCGTTTGCTAAAGGAAAAAAGAGAATAGATGCAGTTAATACAAATATTTTAGTAATTTTCACGGCAAACTCATGTATTTGAGAGTAACAGTGTCTCAAATGTAAGATTACCAAGCATCTCGTTGTTATTACGCAAGTTTACTAAATATTTATGGAAAAGCAAGCTCGTTATATACGTAAATTATAATTTTGCAGTGTAAATTAAAACAAAATTCTATTCACGATTTAATCAACAAGAAGGATTTCAGACAGATGGAAATAAGCTAACCCACATTCCGCACCCAGTAGTGTCATAAGCGGTAATTACTCAAATAAAAAGGTAAATGAAGAATCAAATCAGACATCCATCGCTCAAAAAGACATTTGCTCAGCTATGAATATTTTGTGAAGACATCTAAAGCAATTGTCAATAAGCCGCAATCAGAATGTCTCTCTTAACAATTGTAAACAACTAAACTGAACCCTGTGTTGAACGATCGCATTTTGGTACTGCTATGCAGACAATCGCATTTTAGCGCGGCTCAAATCTTCGATTCCTTATATTTAGCCAAGCTCAGAATAAAATAACTAGTATTCCAATCCAAAATCTAAAATCTAAAATCTAAAATTATACTAGCTGTTAATAATCTGTTCCACAGAAACAGAAACATTTGGAAATGCCAGCGGTTGAATTATTCCCGCAGTCAATGTTCGTTTTGTTGCGTACTCTCCATCTAATATTTCTCGAAAAACTACTAAATGTAGCTTTTTCAAATTAACAACCCAATATTCTGAAATCCCTGCTTGTGCGTAAATTTTGCTTTTTATTTCTAAATCTTTTTCTAAACTGGAGTTAGCATATTCAATTAACCAGAAAATATTTTCTGGATAAGGATGATGTTCTCGATACTCGCGTCCTAAAGCTTGGACAATGGCAATATCTGGTTCAGGTTCCGAGTCATTGGGTAGTGTAATAGGCTTGGCTTGACGAACTTTAGCGCGTCCAGCCAATAACTTTGCTAGATACTCACCAGCTTCATCACTAGAATAAGCATGTGGTTCCCCTTCTGGCGACATTTCAACAATTTCTCCTTGAAGTAGTTCAACTTTGCGATCGCTCAAAATGCCAGCCTCAATCATGCGATGATATTCGTCAATCGACCATTTAGCAACTATCACAGACATGTCGATTGATTCCTCCCAATAATTGTTTATGTTCTTCCATCTTAAACAAACTTGAGTTGTCCACAGCCTGGAAGCCAATGGCTTATTTACACAGCCAGCCATCCAGGCTATAACAGAAAAGGGCTTTTGTCCCCTCCCACGCAGTGTTAGACCGCTGACCCCGACCACTGAATGCTACGATGTTAGGGTGTCATGTTATCAAATAGTCAGTAAATAATTTTTGACAACAGGTATAAAAATGGAAACTAACAATAAAAAACAAGCTTTATTGAAAGCTATTAATGAACGACTAGAACAAGCTTATGAAGACACTTTAGAAGATGTCTTAGAACTCTTAAATGTTCGTCAAAGTCAGAATCAAGAAGATATTAAAGATGCACTTGCTGAATTAGAAAATGTAAAAACAAACGGCACAGTATCTTGGGAACAGTTCAAGCAAGATTTAAAATCTTGACCTATCAAATTGAATTTACTAAGGGTGGTGTAAACCAACTGAAAAAACTACCAAAATAATAGCAATCCCAGAGGATATCGTTTTGCTCGCAATCATTCAGAAGATGCTATTTGTAATAATTGCAATCTTCAGCAATGCCTTAACTCGCGCAAACCGTTTTACCTAATTATTTACCATAAATATTAGACATCTTTAAAACTTAGGACTTACGCAAGTGTCATATTTTTTTCATCTGGGCAGTCAATGGTCAAAAGTCAATAGTCCAAAAAATCTTGCTTAAAGACTATTGACTCTGGACTATTGACTGCCATCACAGTAAATCTGTGTGCCAGTTGCGTAATTCCTGAAACTGTTGCTCTATATTTACAAGCTTGTCAAAATATGATTAGCTAATTCACAAAATCCTTCACCTTCAGCCGCAGCAGTAATATAAGTAGGCTGATGTTGCAACTGATTGGCATATTGCAAGACATTTGCTACACCCACAGACAAAGGAAAATAACCCCGATCAAATAAACTTTCATCATTGGGACTATCGCCAACGGTAACAACTTGATCGAGTGAGTAGCTGGGAAAATATTCTCGCAATACCTGCAATAATCCAACTGCCTTATCTTGCCCTTGTGGTTTAATGTGGCACTGGACGTTGCTGTAGGTGAATCCCCAACCCATTTGCTTACAGAGATGACTGAGAGTTTGTAGTTCATCTAAACTCAAACTAGATACATCAAATGTCCAATCGGTGATCCGAAAGCGATTATCACTAGATTCTTTGATTTGAGGAAATTTAGTTTTTAATTGTTCAAAAACTAAAGTTAAATGCTGCCGATGTTTTGCTAAGTCTGGAATAGGTGTTAAAGCTATTAATTGCTCACTTCCAGATAGATAGAATAAACCACCATTTTCTGCCATAGCACCTGCAACTGGCAACAAAGAACTCAATCCATTCACCCACCCAGCAGAACGTCCGGTGACAATTAGGACTTGAATGTTAGCTGCTGTTAAATCTTCCAAAGCCTGTAATAGTGAGGCAGAAAATTTACCTCCCTTTGTCAGGGTACCATCCATATCTGTGGCGATGAGACGAATATTGCTCAAGTAAGTAGATGAAGCCTGAGATAGTTGCTGGAGATTGCTGGGATGCCCAAGAGTGAGGTTTGAGTCGTTGTACATATGCAGGTAAAAAATACAAATAATACAGCAAGATAGCAGCCAAGATTTGGGCATCCTAAAAATAATAAGTCAATTGTTTTTATTTGCCAACCATGCTAAATTCTATGCTCATTGCCCAGTCTTCAGGGGCAAAGCCAAAAAAGACAACCCAGCACCAGCAAACAGCAAGCGATGCTCAAACACCACCACCTTTGGTTCTAGGTTCTGGAGGATTAGTTTTAGTAGCTATTGCTGCGGTTGTATATTTGAAAGTTCAGACGAATCAATTAGACAAAAAACTCAAGTTTGAAAGATTCCGGGTGCGAGAACTAGAGAAAAAGTTGAAATTAGCCCTAGAATCAATCCGCAAAATGGAAACGAATCCCGATTTGGTGAATTCACGGGACTTTAACCTCGATTATCTGAGAATGCGGATGTCAGAAGAGGTATTTCATTTTGCGATCGTTAATCAAATTAAAATTAAGATCAAAGATAAAATTTCTCAAGCCCTACGCCCAACTCAAGCCCAACAAGGAGCATTGGGAATTGCCAATAGTGCGGGACGGCAGGTAGATGAAATGTTTGATGTGGAGTACGAAACTGGAACTCCACCAAACTCAGCAAAGCGAGTACTATTTCGCATTCAAATCCGGTTAATGAAGTTACCCACGCAAGCAACTTCTGCTACTATTAGCCAAATTATTGATTGTATTGAAACTTATCTCAGCCCAATTGATGATGAGGATACTTGGCAACCAACAATTCAAGGGCGAATTGCTAGTATGCATTGGGATCAAAAAGCTAAACCCACACCTTTACTCGTACTTGAACAATCAAATGAAGGCGTGAATGTAACTTTCCGCACTAGTCGCCAACCAAATACCCCAGCACAGCAGAAGTAGTCTGGTGTTCAATCAGAATCACACTTTTAGGGTGCAGCTACATATTTATGAGTTATGAGTTATGAGTTATGAGTTATGAGTTATGAATTATGATTTGGCATCGTAACCAGTAACTGCACTTTGGGAATTACGGACTAAAAGACCATCTTCCATTTCTACGATGCGATCGGCGATGTCCAAAATGCGGTTGTCGTGTGTTACTAACAAGATAGAAGTTCCTTGTTCTTTGGCTAGCGCCTGCATGATTTCCACGACATCGCGTCCGGATTGTTTGTCCAAAGCTGCTGTTGGTTCATCTGCTAGAACCAATGGCGGACTATTGACTAGGGCGCGGGCGATCGCTATTCTTTGTTTTTGTCCACCAGAAAGATTATCCGGGTAGTAATTAACTCGCTCTTGTAAACCAACAGCCCCAAGCATGGTTTGTGATTTAGCAATTGCTTCACTTTGAGAAATATTATTATTCAATTCCACAGCCATCTGCACATTTTGCGTAGCTGTTAAAAACCCCAGCAAGTTGTGAGCCTGAAAAATATAACCAATCTTACGCCGAATTTGCACTAATTTATTCTGGCTAGCACCAAACAATTCTACGCCTGAAAACTTCAAACTTCCCTCTTGTACAGACCGCAAACCGCCAATCAAGCTCAGTAATGTTGTTTTACCTGAACCAGATGGCCCAGTCATGATGACAATTTCTCCAGGATAAATTTCTAGATTAATGTCAAATAAAATTTGTTTTTTGAGCGCCCCTTTGCCATAGTAATGGTTAAGACTTTTAATGGCGATTACAGGTTCTTGTCTCATCATAAATTTGGTGGCTATCAGTTAGTAGTTCCGAGACGGAAGTTTAGTGCCTGTAATATCATGTCCGTTTAAACACTTATGATATCTGTGGAGGTCGGTAATTGGGAATTGGGAATTGGGAATTGGGAATTGGTAATTGGTTTTGAGTATTACCTATTACCCATTACCCATTACCTATTACCAAGCAAACCGACTAGATCGTAAGTAATTAGCCGAACTTGATATAAGAAGTGAGGTTTTCTTATGTGTCCATCATAAATTATTTTTAATTATTAAATTGTTAATTTATAACATTTATTGAATGATTTTATTACTAGTTGCAAATATGCTTTCAACTGGTCTAGTAGTACTGATAAAATGTTTTGACAGGATTTGAGCGGGGTTTGAATAAGGGACTTCCAATTAAAAAAATAACCCATCGCTAGGGCAAGCTGGGGAGGCTGGGGGAGAAGAATCTAATAGTCCTGTTCAATGCATAAATCGAATAATTTATTTTTTGGAGTTCCCTAAGAGTGCCTAATCCCCAGTCCCTAATCCCCAGTCCCCAGTCCCCTTTACTTAAAAGATATCTGCTGGATCAGCAGAGCGCAATTTCCGTACAGCGATCGTACCGGAGAAAAAGCACATGACAATAGTTAAAATTAGCACCAATATTGCACGATCCAAACTCATAACTACTGGCAATAGTGTGGCTTCTCTAGCCTTTTGATACATCAACATAGTAAAAAGCCATCCAGGAATATATCCTAAACAAGCTAATAAAAGTGCTTCTTGAAGAATCACAATCAATAAATATCTTTGTGTATAACCGATTGCCTTCAACGTAGCATACTCAGATAAATGATCAGAAACTTCGGTATAAAGAATTTGATAAACAATCACAGTTCCCACAATAAAACCCATGATTGTCCCCAGAGTAAAAATAAATCCAATAGCGGTACTACTAGCCCAGTAATTACGCTCGAAATCAATAAATTCTTGTTTAGTTAAAACATTAATATCTTTAGGTAAATAATTCCGTAAATCTTGAACAACAACGGTCGCGTCTGCTCCTGGTTTGATTCTAATTAAACCAATATCGATTAATCCTTGCTGACGATTATTGAATAGGCGTAGAAAGTTGACATCACTAGTAATTAAATTACCATCGGCTCCAAATGATGCACCTAAAGTAAATAGTCCCACGACTTTCATTTTTCTTCGTCTTACTTCTGCCGTGACATTTTTACCCTGCTCAAACTCAGCAGCAATTGGGCCATATTCCTGCCTAGAAGAACGGTCATATAAAACCACATCAGGCAGTTTGAGTTTATTTAAGTTTTCCTCAACTCCAGGCAAATTAAAGATGTTATTTTCTGGGTTAATTCCAAATACAAGCAGGTTCCGAGGACGACCTGTTATCGGATTTTTCCAACTTGTATAATCTAAATATATAGGATGCACTGATTGCACTGTCTGTAAATCTAAAGCTTTGTATAAACGCCTTTGGGAGAAGCTTTTCATCGCCAGTACAGCGTTAGATTGAGTATTAATTAAAACGATATCACCTTGTAAGCTAGTATGTAACCGAACATTACTAAAATAGAGAGCATCTCGAAAACCTAGTTGCATAAACATGAGAATATCAGCAAAGGCAATTCCTGCCAGTGCCACGGCTAGACGAGTTTTTTCTCGTGTCAGTTGTAGCCAAGACAGAGGTATTTTCTGACTCATACCATTTTGGATTTTGGATTTTAGATTTTGGATTGGGAATCACCTTCTGTGTCTGGGTTGTGTTAATTAATCTGTAACAATCATTTTTCATTGATGTATACAGTTTTAGTTTTCATCCTTTCTTCGGCAGGACTGATGGAAAATTAACGAACCACAAAGAACACAAAGGACACTAATAAATAAGAGCTTTAGAATGTTTTGGGTTAGTCTTGTTTAGTTATTAATTTCAACAAGAACTTTGGCGTTGGTTAAGCCTGAAACTTTTTGGCTATCTTCTTGGGACAGGGCAATTTTTACTTCCACGACTCTGGCATCTACATCTGCTGCTGGATCTGTATTCAACACATCTTTTTTGCCAATTTTTCTGCCGATTTCAGTGACGATACCTTTTAATTCCCCATTAAAAGCGCCGTTATCACTACTAATAGTGGCATTTTGTCCTATACGCACTTTACCAATGCTGTCTTCAGGAACTTCAGCAGTGATTACCATTTGATCAGTTTGTCCAATTTCAGCGATTCCATTGGGACTGATGGCTTCTCCTGACTTGGTGTGAATTGCTAAAATTTCGCCGGCTGTTGGTGCTTGGACGTAGCTTAATTTCAGTTGTGCTTCGGCTTGTCTGACATTTGCGATCGCATTAGTAACTTGGGCTTGGGCTATTTGCAAATTGCTAGGACGAACTTCTAAAAGTCTACTGAGTCTGGCTTTTTCTTCGTCGATTTGCCTTTGCAAAGTTGCCACGGTTTTGTCGCGGGTAACTTTGGCTTCGATTAACTGCTGTTGCAAAGTTGTTAAAGTTTTTACCTGGTTGGCTCTAGCCTCAGCAAGTTGTTGGCGTAGAGTTGCTAGTGTCTGTCTGAGGGTAGCTTGGCTTTCAACAACTTGCTGATTAGTAGTTACAGCCTGAAGTCGTCGATTATCTCTTTCTTGCTGGGAAATAGCACCTTGTCGGTATAAGTAATCATAGCGTCCAGCATCGACTTGAGCATTATTTTGTTGGGCTTGTACCCGCGCTAGTGTTGCTCTCAAAGTATCTTTTTGCCCGCTGAGTTCGGCTTCTAAGCGATTAACTGTTGCCTGTTGAGCAACTTTTTCGGCGCTTAATTGGGCAGCAATTCGAGTCACCGTTGCTTGCTGAGCATCACTTTCCCCACGCAACTGAGCTTGCAAGCGGCCAATAACTGCTGTTTGGGCTTGAATGTCTCTTGGCGATCCAACCCTTACCTGGGCTAGATTAGCACGGGATTCTTGCAGTTTTGCTTTTGCTTCTTCTAATGCTGCTATTTGCGTATCGTGATTGTCTAAAATTGCAATTATTTGACCTTGCCTTACCCGTTCTCCTTCTCTAACATAGATTTGCTGAACTCGTGAGGCTCCAGCTGGGGCAGAAAGTTTAATAACTTCTCCTTGTGGTTCCAAACGCCCCACAGCACTAATACTGTTAGCAACTGGTTTTACAGGTACGGATGGGGCTAGCTTTCTGAGCTGCTCTACTTTGGCTGTGGTTAGTAGCCCAGCAGCGATCGCTATTGGTAGGGCTACAGCAATACCCCACCAAACCTTGGGTTGTTCCGGATCAAGTAGCTGCTGTTTTGACCTTGTCTCAGTCACCCTTGACATAGTATATTGCCTGTTTATCTGAATTGTGCTAATGGAAGTAAAAAACGAATTAGGTGCAGTTAAGTTAGTCAAATAGAGTTTTTAGTAAACAGCCAGCCTAGAACAAACAACAGTGGTTTAAAGTTCGGTATCGCTTCAAATCCACTGTTTAATTAATGCTAGATGCTACAACTTTCTACAATGGCGCTGCTCACTAGCTGGCTATTCAATAAACTGATTGCAAAAGTTAGAACAAGGGTAAGAGGCAAGATTTTACAAATAAAGATTTCTATTGCCCTCTTAATCTTTTAGCACCTTTTAACTCTCACAAAAAGTATTTTTGTAACAGGTCTAATAGCTCTGATTAACATTTAGACTTAGGCGGCAGTGAATAAAATTCACCAGAGCCATCATCCAGATATTAGTTGTGATGGTAATCTGTTATTACTTCAGTAAGTATGTTTGTGTTAACTGATTGCAGCAAGCATAACCTCACAGATATTTGCTGCAACGTTAAAATAACTGAGGATTTCATAAATAACTTCTACTAGGTTGTTGAGAGTTTTTAATAAAAATTTAATAAAAACTTTACCTATCAGTAAGTCTTGTTTGCATCAGTCAAAGATTAGCTAAAAAATGTCTGTCAAATCAAGCATTTTTTACATTACATTTTCCTTGATTTTGTGGGCAATCACTTAGCAAATTTATACCAATTTGCTATAATTCAGCAACATATCCAAGCTTAGAAACCCAGATTAAATCTGTTTGCCTTAATTGAGAAGTAGTAATTAAAAATTACAAATTGGTATTAGGTTGCTTATACCGACGGGCTATTTGTTACAAAGACTTTGCTGCTGTCTGACTCCATTAAACTCTCGCTGAATGAATTCTACATTTATCAGTTCTGGGAAAACGTAACAGAGCCTACAGATGGGGAATGGGGACTGGGGACTGGGGACTGGGGAATGGGGACTGGGGACTGGGGACTGGGGACTAGGAAAATTACTTCTTCATCTCCCTGATCTCCCCCTGCTCCCCTGCTCCTCTGCTCCCCTGCTCCCCCTGCTCCCCTGCTCCCCCTGCTCCCCCTACTCCCCCTGCTCCCCTGCTCCCCCTGCTCCCCCTGCTCCCCCTGCTCCCCCTGCTCCCCTGCTCCCCTGCTCTAATCCGGTAGGTCAAACAACACTGTGGTCATGTAATGTTCTGCCCAATCTTGACCAAAGGCTTTTTCAAGTACCCGACGGGTTTTATCGTTTTGCTGCTGTTTGGTGCAGTAGTTGCGTTGTCCGGCGAGAATTTGCAGGGTCTGTTCATGTGAAACGGGACTAGAAGCGATCGCCTGGGTACAGTGAATTTCTAAAAATTCCTCTACGCGGGAGAGAAATATCTTTTCTTCTTGTGGGGAAGTGGGACGAACAAAGATGCAAAAATCTGAGAAGATATGCCCCCATTCCGGTAATTCACGCGGTTGGGAAAAGTTCAACTTTGGCAGCGCCGTAAGTGCAGCAGTATAGGATTCTGGTAAGGCGCGGTCTAAGTTGACTGGAGACAAGTCAGCGATCGCAGCGCTAATTTGACCTCTACCCCCGACTAAATCACAACCAAACATCGGCAGATCGTACTCTGGACGAGGAAACATGACGCAGTGCAAGATATCCAGCATATTTCCTATTCTTGCCAGTTCCAAATGCATTTTCCGAAACTGCGGCGTTTGATAGCAGCGATTTTCAATTATCAGTTTCTCGCCCTCTAGTCTACCTTCCACATACCCCAACTCAGCAGGTAAAGGGTAAAGCGACAGCTCCAGGTGCTTATGCCAAGCTACCTCAATACAATCAGCTAGCTGACGAACTAGGGGATGTTGTTGATCTCGCAGCGAGGGGATGGAAGTAAATGACATGTGTTCGTTGAAAATGCTACCTACTTGCCAGTCTACAGCGAGGCGCACCCTTCTGGTCTGGCTTGCAATATAAGCAAACACTTGGGAGGGGAGATGGGGGATGGGGAGCAGGGGAGCAGGGGAGCAGGGGGGATGAGGGAGATGAATGAGGGGATGAGGGGGAGAAGAGAGTAGGGGGAGCAGGGGGAGCAGGGGGAGAAGCAACTAATTCCCGATTCCCCATTCCCAATTCCAAGTTCCCAATTCCCGATTCCCCATCCCTATACTGGCTAACGTAAAGTTATAAGACAGGAACTTTTCAAAACTATTATCAATTTTGTAGTCTAAGTTACAGAAATATTTTTAGATTAGCCCATGAGTTAAGGCTAATACAAGGCTATGAAACTAAATTCTGATAGACCAGATTTTGCAATGTCAGCAAGAAAGCAGAATCTGGATTGGTTAAGCAAATGTTATGCCAAAGAGTTGGTGCAGGAGTCCTTAACCTCTACGTGGGTACACCTTCTGGAACTACCTAGCCCGTTTAGTTCTGATGAAGCACTGTTGCTGTGTCCGGTTTCAGCAGACAAATGGCTAGCCTGGATTCCAGATCATGGGGAAGTAATACTGCACAGCTGGCAATTTCGTCACTAACAAGGGTGTAGAGAATTTCATAAATAACTGATGACTGATGGCAGTCATCGGTCAACGACCTTCTCTCCTTAGATGTCCTCCAGGTTATGACTGACAAAGCTAAAATTAGTATTAGCGTCTTCTGGGTCTAAAAATTCCACATGGTAAACCCAGATCAGCGTGGTAAATGCTATCTACCATTGTGATGCCAATGACTGAACAATGTGATGCTGACAAGCTATCAACTGAGTCTCAGGAATTCAGTAAACCAACTGATAATCTGGCGATAACTAAGTCGGCCAACGACTCCAGAAAAAACCGTCTTGCTCGTGTCTGGAACAAGGCAACAGCAAATGTAATGCAGCGGCTACCTGTAAAGCAAGTTGCACAAACGGTTGTTCAATGGTTTAGTGTCAGCGAAATTGATGTTGCGGAAATTTTAGAGACGGTTCGAGCTGAACTGCCAACTACAGAAGCTTTGCTAATTGGTAAGCCCCAAGCCGGAAAAAGTTCCATTGTGCGGGGATTGACGGGAGTCAGTGCCGAAATTGTCGGTGAAGGATTTCGTCCCCACACGCAACACACCCAGCGCTATGCCTATCCTTCTAGTGAACTGCCGTTACTGATTTTTACAGATACGGTGGGGCTGGGAGATGTCAACCGGGATACTTCAGCAATTATTCAGGAGTTAGTAGGTGATTTACAACAAGAAAGTCACCGCGCCAGAGTCCTGATTTTAACTGTGAAAATCAATGATTTTGCTACAGAGTCTCTGCGAAAAATTGCTCAACAACTGCGTCAGAAATATCCAGAGATTCCCTGTTTGCTGGCTATTACCTGCTTGCATGAAGTTTACCCTGGCGATGTTGTCGATCATCCTGCGTATCCACCAGACTATGAAGAGGTCGATCGCGCATCTGCTGCCATTGTACAAGCCTTTGCAGGGCTGTGCGATCGCTCAGTTCTCCTGGACTTTACCCTAGAAGAAGATGGCTACAATCCGGTATTTTATGGCTTAGAAGCCCTCAGAGATGCTCTAGCTGAGTTACTTCCAGAAGCAGAAGCCAAAGCGATTTATCAGCTATTGGAACGAGAAGAAGTTGGCAAGCAAATTGGCACACTTTATCGAGATGCTGGACGGCGTTACATTTTGCCGTTTGCGATTATGTCCGCCACCCTTGCGGCTGTGCCGTTGCCATTTGCTACTATGCCTGTACTGACTACCTTGCAAGTCTCGATGGTGACATTATTGGGTAAATTATACGGGCAAACGCTGACACCATCCCAAGCTGGGGGTATTGTCAGTGCCATTGCTGGTGGTTTTCTCGCCCAGGCCATTGGCAGAGAGTTGGTTAAATTTATACCTGGTTTTGGCAGTGCGATCGCGGCTTGGTGGGCAGCTGCTTATACTTGGTCGTTAGGGGAAACAGCCTGCGTTTACTTTGGTGAATTGATGGGAGGAAATAAACCCGATCCTCAGAAAATTCAGTCTGTGATGCAAGAGGCATTCCAGGCAGCGAAAGAACGATTTAAAGGAATTAAACTTTAACAAAAGGCTTGAGGTTTGTATTTAACCAATAAAATATTTCTTTGTATTTAACCAAAGACACTCCAGAATCCCGCCCCAAGAGAACCGGATGTGCGCCTTGCAACGCATCCGGCTCAAACAAGTCATAAACGGACACGCCTTCTTTTAACATCCTCTAAGCCTTCCCGGTTGGCATGGATTGGGACAAAACAGATAATTTCCTAACTAAATTCTTTCTTTATATTATCAATAGTTGCATTTAATTTTTCGGTATGAATCCAACCTACATAGCCTCCAAATATCATTTTGTTGTTGGAATCTGCTAAAAAGATGTGTTTTACTCGTACCGGATTTATGAAAATTTTAACTAATGTTCCATCTTTCAGTACGAACAAGGGCGTTGCTCTTTGAAAATCTCTACTATGAGCCATAGTCATACCAGGTACATTGACCAATATTTCAATAATTTGTTGTACTGTTTGAGAAATACTAGAAGCAATTTCAGCTTCAGTATTCCATTCCATTAAATATGAGAGTGCTTTTTCAGATAATCGAAAACCTTCTTCAAATGCTCCAAATGGATTTAACATTTTTGTCTCCTTCTTTTGAGAGATTTATTGTAAATTCTCACTTGCCGTTAGATTTTCAGCTACAAGGGTTTATAGATAAGTTACGGAAATTTTTGGGCGGAATTTATCTTAAACCTTCTCCTTTGCTGGCGGTACAATACCACTTTTATTCAAACCTTGGTCAATTTCCTTGAGTAGCTTAAAATCTTCTTCCGGCAAAGGATAACTATTACTGCTGAATAAACCTGCACTCACCGCAGGTTGCTTTTCCAGAAAAGAAAATGCTTGGCGAAATTGATAAGGTTGTGCTTGTATTGGTGAATCAAAATGACAGGGAATAATCCACTGAAAGTCCCAACTGGCAACTTTATCAGCCCAGTCAATGGTTTCCCTGGGTGCGCGATTGAGAATAAGTGTCTGTAAAATCGGTGCTACAAATAAACGACCTTCGCCGCGCAGAGCATCAAACGATCGCTGCCAATGGGGATACCATTTAAAAGGAAACAACCCAAAATAAGCTTTCTTTGAACGTTCTGGTGCTTTGAGGGCATCACGAAATACCTCACCCCATTTAATTACTTCCAGTACGCTTGGTCGAAAATATAAAGCAAACAGTGAAACCCGCTGCCATCCCTTACGCCGATTTGCCTGATTATCTAAGATGATATCAGAGGCTTTTTCCTTGGCATGGAACAGCAAAGGATATGGATCTAATTGCACAATTGCCGGCGGATCTTCGGGGATGGAAATGACTGAATCTGTTACTAACAGAGTATGCGATCGCTTGTGCAAAAATGCAACTTCCGCAAACCGCCCAGGCCCAAGTTCTATAGGCCCTAGAATTGCGTAGTCAAACTCATCGCCAAAGGGTGTTTTGCTGCTATCTTCTGGAAGTACCTGGGTACGTTTGGGGGGTAAACCCAGCCAGCTAAGTGGCAGATTAAGTGGAAAACTCCACTGTTTGGGAGCCACAAACACCTGTGCATTGGGAAAGAATCTGGCGAAGGGGCCTACAAATACTTTGTGTTCTAATCCAGAGATAGTTGGTAAAATGATATACTTGACATCGCCGTGTTCTCTCACCAACTCATTCACGAGCCGAATACACTCGGTTGTTGGTGCAACAGGCGCATAGACTAGGAGTCCGCCAGCTTCTAACTTGACAACAGTCATGCGAATCGGCACAACAACGTAAAAAATGCCTTGCAGCTGGTCAAAAGTCCAGATAGTGTTTTTAACTACTTCTTTGCGAATCGTCCGCCGCTTGCTATATGGGTAGAGTGGCAAAGTGAACCAAAAAGTCCATGAAAAGTCTCTCGGATGAATTTGTTCTGCGTTTTCTATACGTTGATCCTGAGACACTCTGCAACCCCCTCTAAATTCCCAATGCTCAAACTATTTTTATTTGAATTCTAAAACTTGGAGTTTAGCAAATTGTTGAGTCAAGGGACTGGGGACTGGGGACTGGGGACTGGGGACTGGGGAAGAGTCTTTCCAATGCCCAATGCCCAATGCCCCATTCCCAATGCCCCATTCCCATTACTGGTAGCTTTGTGTTGCTTTAAGCATGTGGTAGGTGATGATCAACTGGGTAAGGGCGAGGGGGTAGCTTTGGAGTGTTTCTCCAGTTGTACCAGCAATTTTACCCAGTTCTGGGTTACTCTCGCGATCGCAGATATTCTTTAAGTAGGGCATATCTGAACACATGATATGCTCTAGCTTATTCACCTGTTCTAAGGTGGCATGACCATCAACTTCTAAAACATCTACGGGTTTACTCATATCCCGGTCTAGTCCCAGGCGAATCGCTGAATCAGAATTACCATTAGTTAAATTAATAATTGAGGTAAAATCTGGATGGGGAATAGTCGGACGCAGTACTAGCCGCACATTCAAATGTCCATTGGTTTCATCGGCATCTTCGGTAGGAGGATAGAAACTCACTACTATATCTGACCATTGCCGCTGCGGACGGATAAATTGCTCTGAGTCTGGTTCGCGCTTTTCTAGTTCTGCCAATACTTGTTCGACAGTATAGCCGCGCTTTTGGGTATCCCGCTTCACTTTCCAATTGGCACGCAGTTGTTCAGGCGGTGCAAGGTAAACTTTAATGTCGTAGGCATCACGGGCTGCACGGGTAGAATAACCAAGCAATCCTTCAATAATCACGAATCTGTTGGGCTTGATGTACTGTGGCGGCTCGAATGTACCGGTTTTGTGGCTATAAACTGGCTTGAGAATTGGCTGTCCTGTGCGTAGCAGCGATAGGTGCTGCTGCATAATATCTAGATGGTTGCAATCAGGGTGGAGGGCAGTGATCCCGATTTCTGCACGTTGTTGGCGATCGTAACGGTGGTAATCATCTGTACAGATGAGTGTGACATTTTCGGGGCCCAGTACTTGAGCAATCCCTCTAGTGAGTGTTGTTTTTCCAGCAGCGCTGTCACCGACAATACCAAGAATTATTGGACGGCTCATCTGATTCCCCCCACCCTAGTTAGTTTAGTAATAAATTTAGCAGATAATATTTTTTATTCTAGAAGGGAATTGACCAACTAACTCACGCCAAAACTCTGTACGCAACATCTCTATACATAATCAGGAAACTTGAAGAAATAAATTATCAAGTTTGAGACTGATGACTGATAACTGATGACTATCAGTAACGAACAATTACAATTGTGTTTAAGGGACTTTTATTATAAAAAATGTCCCAGTGTTCATAGTCAACGATCACCAGTCATCAGTCAGCAACTTCAACCAAAATAATTTATTTTTTGGAGTTTCCTAATATCTGTATATATATCAAATGTTTACATTTTGTAACTTATTGTCTTTTAAAATTGCTCTGTGCTGTCAAAATCATTAGATATAGAACTTTTTATTACTTTAGGTGATAGACAACACATTACAAAAATACATACTATGACGGAAGAAGATTGCTAATATTCGTATTCAAAGAAGTATTGCATATTAGCAGTAACGCGTCTTTTTTGCGATATACCATTCGTAGTAGATCAGTGTTGGGATCACGACAGGGCAGAGATTATGGTGACACTAAATGTTTCCGAGTTAGAGCAGCTTGATCACTTTCGCCATCTTCAGTTAATTTTGCGCGATCGCTGGAAAACTATTGAGCTATTTGACAATAGTGAAGCAGATATCATAGTCATTCCCTCTTTAAGTATTGACCAGCGCGAACTTCAAAAAATTGAAGGTTGTGAACATTATGAAGAAAGATTACTATTTTCTTTAATGC
The DNA here is from genome assembly GCA_017164015.1 of Nostoc sp. UHCC 0702. Classification (GTDB taxonomy): domain Bacteria; phylum Cyanobacteriota; class Cyanobacteriia; order Cyanobacteriales; family Nostocaceae; genus Amazonocrinis. The sequence continues at coordinate 926,390 of CP071065.1, read as the reverse complement.
GCTTGCGAAATCCTCGCACCAGGCTAATTTATGTGACATCAACGCCACTGCATCCTAGTATTATCGATTACTATTTGCAATTGTTGCCTGGAATACCATTTTCCCATGCCCGCAATCGCTTGCTGCTACTTTCGACTTATGATTCTTCCCTCAAACCCCTCAGCGAAAAGATTTTAGAACGTCCTCGGTTGCTAGAACGGATTCGCAAAGCGGTGAGGCTAGAAAAATCATTTATGGTGTGCTATAATTCGACTATATTAGAAGCAGAATTATCTCTACAATTAAACGTGCCATTGTATGCAGCCGCACCAGATTTGCAAATTTGGGGGACAAAAAGTGGCAGTCGGCAAATATTTGCAGAAAGTAAAGTTCCTTATCCAGACGGCAGCAGCAGCGTTTGGAATCCCCAAGATTTGGCAGCAGCAGCATGTGATTTGTGGGAACGTCAGCCGACATTGCAACGGATGGTGGTGAAACTCAACGAAGGTATTTCGGGAGAAGGAAATGCGCTGCTAGATTTGAGGCCGATTTTGAATTTAGCACCGGGACAAGCTGACCATGCACAAAGATTATCAGCAATTAGCGATCGCCTCCCCAATTTGCGCTTTCAAGCCAAACAAGAGACTTGGGATAATTTTTCGGGGCGAATTCCAGAGTTAGGGGCCATTGTAGAGGCTTTTGTGGAAGGGGAAATCAAGCGATCGCCAAGTGTGCAAGGACGCATCACCCCCACAGGCGAAGTGGAAATTCTCTCAACCCACGACCAAATTCTTGGAGGCCCAGACGGGCAAATTTATCTCGGTTGTCGATTTCCGGCGGATGAAAGCTATCGGTTGCAATTACAGCAATTAGGATTGCAAGTTGGTAGAAAACTTGCAGAAAAAGGAGCATTAGAAAGATTTGGAGTAGATTTTATCACCGTTGACAAGGGTAATGGAGATTGGGACATTCAGTGCATTGAAATTAACCTACGTAAGGGCGGTACTACTCATCCTTTCATGACCCTGAAATTATTGACTAACGGTCGTTATGACTTGTCTACAGGGTTATTTTACAGTCAGCAAGGTCGTCCCAAATACTACATGGCCACAGACAATCTGCAAAAAGACCGCTATCGGGGATTGTTACCCAGCGATTTGATGGATATTATTGCTCACCACAGATTACACTTTGACAGCGGTACACAGACAGGTTCAGTGTTTCATCTCATGGGTTGTTTGTCTCAGTTTGGCAAGTTGGGATTAACCAGCATCGGTGATTCTCCGCAGCAGGCAGAAGATATTTATAACAAAGTCGTTAAAGTTTTGGATGAAGAAACCAAGAGCGAAAACCATGATTTCCCTTTATTCTCAGATTACACGTTTCCCGTTGCCTGGGATGGATATAGTTATTAGTCCATAGAATTTTGTAGGGTGCGTTACGGCGTTAAGCCTAACGCACCAATACTTTGGAAACTAAGCGTTGCTGATTGATGGAATGAATTTTGCCTCACGCAAAGGCGCAAAGGCGCAAAGAAGCGCTTTTACAACAAGTTTATTGACTACTCTTCAGTCTATCTAGCTTCTCTTGGATAGCTTGACGGCAAAATTCAGGAGGGTCATCTTGCGCCAAACTTTGAACTACTTCTGCTTTTTCTCATCTAGTGCTTTCTGGATAGCTTCTCGACAAAATTCAGGAGGGTCTTCTTGTTGCTGTATCTCTTCCTTCATTTCCTTAGTGACACGCAAGTGTACATATTCAGTTAATGGCTTATCCCTGTCGGTTTTAAAACCATGTTTTTTAATTTCTGGATTGCCACGATTATCTTTAGACACTTTACGTTACTTAATAAGTATAGACTAATTGATATACATATTGAATAATGTTTATTTGATGGATGTTCACCCTCAGAAAGTTTGCATCCACCAAATATCCACCTTCAAAATGGACATTTATATTCTATGTTTTCCCGTTCAGAACTTGAAGCCTTGACGCTTCAAGAATTGCGTGCATTGTGTCAACGCTACGGTTTACCCCCGACTGGGAATGCTGGGTACAAGGTCAGTTATAAGATAAAGCACATTTAGTTTGCATAACTAAATTTTTGAAATTCTTGTGGGGTGGGCATCTTGCCCGCCCATTATATGCAAGTTAAATGTGGAACAGCTTATCACCACGTTGATGGCATTCCCGATATTAGCTTTGCAGCAATTCCAAGATGGTAGGGGTATAAAACGACCGTCGTTTGAAAGCTTGCAGAATATCGGTATAGCGTTGGATGAGATGAATTCCTTGACTGATGAACAGATAGCGCTTGTCAGAATATCTCTGGAAGGTAGAAGGATGGAATACCCACAACGATATGAACAAGAGAAGGTGTATAACCTCTACAAGGTGAAATTGCTTCTGAGTGAAGCTGTTAACCTTCTAGGTCAGTAATCACCTATTTCCGCCTATCTTGTTAAGTTATGTGGTGCGTTAGGCTGAAGCCGTAACGCACCCTACTATTCTATTTCTTTGGGCATGGATATGAGTTGCTAGGTAGGTGTCAAGGAGTTTGTGGCAGTATTGTAGCTTTGACTGTTTTCAAAACCAGAAACCTAAAGAACGCTAAAATCAAGTCAGCCTTTGTATTGTAGTGGTTGTGTCCCACATCACGAAGAATGCCGTTCACTGCATAAATCCTGACTGTCAACGTCCCTATCCTCAGCCTTGGGGAAACAAGTTTTGCAACAGCTGTGGCACAGTGCTACAGCTGATAGACCGCTATGTGCCACTCCAACCTTTGGGTGCGGGAGGTTTTGCCCAAATTTACACAGTTTGGGATGAAAAGACCCAAACAGAGAAAGTGTTGAAAGTGTTGGTGGAAGATTCACCAAAGGCACTGGAATTATTTGCCCAAGAGGCAGAGGTTTTAATTAGATTACACCATCCTGGTGTCCCCAAAGTTGATGCTGATGGGTATTTTCAATTAAATTTGACCAATCCCAAACCGCGCCAACTCGCCTGTTTAGTCATGGAAAAAATCAACGGGCAGACTCTTGAGGAATTACTAGAAAATTATCCTCAAGGGTGTTCTGAAGATTTGGTGTTAACTTGGTTGACTCAGGCAATTAAAATTTTACAGGAATTGCACAAACGCCAAATTATTCACCGTGACATCAAGCCTTCTAATTTGATGCTGCGAATTGCGGCGACAACTGCACCACCCTTAAATCAAGGCAGAACTGGGTGGGAACAACTGGTATTAATTGATTTTGGTGGGGCAAAACAATTTAAGTCAGCACTGGGGCGGCGAGAGTCCAGTTCCACCAGGTTATTTTCTTCTGGGTACAGTCCCCCAGAACAAATAACGGGGGCGAATGTGGTGGCTGCGACTGATTTTTATGCCCTCGGTCGCACGATGATTGAATTACTTACAGGCAAGTATCCACCTGATTTGGAAGATCCTTTAACTGGAAAGTTGATTTGGCGAACCAGGGTGAATGTCAATTCGCAGCTAGCAGATTTACTCGATGACATGGTGCTAGAAGATGTGCGATCGCGTCCGGCAAATGCTGCTATCATTCAAAAACGTTTGGCGAAAATTACCAATAAATCAACACAGCCAGCGTTATTTTCCCAACTTCAAAACTGGACTGGGCAAGCTTTAACGCAAACTGCCAACCAATATAAACTATTTATCCAAGCTGTACAACAAGCTTTAACCAGTTTTACCCAAGCCGTAGGTAAAACAATTGTTTTCATCGCTAAAACAATTCTGAACATCTTGCAGGCTTGTGTGGTGACAATTTGGGCGATGTTACTAACTGGTATTGGGGCTTGTACAGGTGCGATCGCTGGTTTGATTGTGGCACGGCGGACAATCTTAGCTGATCAAATCGCTGAATATATTTTTCAGCAATTACCGGAATTAGTTCCCAATACTCAAACTACCGTCGGCACAGAAATTCTAGTCTTTGCCGCCGCCGGCTTGGGAACAGCATGGGGGCTGACCATATCAGGGAGTTTTGGTCAACGGCGGCGGTTTTTCGTAGCTTCAATCATGGGCATGATTAGCTATGGGTTCGGCTGGTTATTTTTGCAATTAATCTCATCAGGGCGATTAATTTCATCAGTCGATAGAGGCGAGGGACTAGTGGGAGTGATTTTAATTGCTGTTTTTCTGTTCACCCTCAGTTTAGGTTTTCGCAGCCATCACCTAGTTTATGCTGTAGTTGCTGCATTCGGCACTGCCAGCATTTTTGCACTTTTAATTTTTTTAGGATTTCCAACCACTATCTTGCAATTTTCTGATCAACCCCTCTGGTTCGGATTATCCCTGACCCTGGCTTTTTTTGGTTTAGTCGGCGTCTTTATGAGTTTTTGGTACAGCGTGAGTTATTACCTAATTGTCCCCGGTCTGCGCTTTTTGGGATGGCGGTGAAGAAGGCAGGAGGCCTCCTGCCTGCAAATGCCCAAAAATTAAGATCCCCCTAGCTGTTTTTTGTATATAGCCAGGGGGATCACATATTTGGTAGTCTATAAAAGGTTCGGTATAGTTGCTTACGAATCGATTCTAAGGCCTATATTTTGTTTTGGGTAGTGTAATAAACCGAATTTATACTATTTTTATAGGTTCTTTATCACCTCTTCATCCTCGATATTTACTGATAAAAACCTATACTTCAAGTATTATACTGGGCATACGTGTAATTTATCATCTATAAAAATATGAAACTTAAGATAATTACTACCGTTGCCCTGTTAACCTGTTGCGGGTTGACACAACAAGCCTTCGCGTTTAACCAGGCAGACTTAGAACAGTTGCAAGCAAATGGTATCTGTCCCAGGTGCGATTTGAGTGGTGCTGATTTAACTAAATTGAATTTGATAGGAGCAAATTTACGAGGGGCTAACTTGAAGGGGGTTATCTTATCTCAGGTTAATCTGACAAATGCAGATCTGACTGGTGCAAATTTAGAACTTGCGGATTTGAAGTTTGCAAATTTAACAGGTGCTTCCTTAACAGGCACAAATTTGAAATCAGCCTCTTTGGAAAATGCCGATTTATCTTTTGCTGGTTTCATTAGCGCCAATTTAGAAGCAGCCAACTTGAAGGATGCCAAGTTAAAGTTTACAAATTTTCGAGGAGCCAACTTTCGGTTGACGATTCTAAATAATGGTGTAGTGACTTCAGAGAAGCCCTATGACTGGTCATCAGAGCGTGTAACTCCCAGAGATTGTAACAAGTTTAAAACCGAAAATGTTCCCGGTACAACTTGCTACAGGGAATAAAAGTGCTGAGGTGCAAAGTTAGGAGTTAGGAGTTAGGAGTTAGGAGTTAGGAGTTAGGAGTTAGGAGTTAGGAGTTTGGAGTTAGGAGTTAGGAGTTAGGAGTTTGGAGTTATATGATGTCCGGTTAATTAGTTATAATTACCACAGTCATTGCACCCCACCCCCAACCCCTCCCCGTTGACGGGGAACTCGGGGCCCCCTCTGGGGATTAGGGGCAGGGAGTGAAAGCGTAGCTTTTGCGGGGTGGGGTTCTTCGGTTTTAATAAGTAATCACCCGAACTTGATATTATTCTCTCAGTTCCCCCATCTCCCCATCCCCCCATCTCCCCCATCTCCCCCATCCCCCCATCCCCCCATCACCCCTGCTCCCCTGCTCCCCTGCTCCCCTGCTCCCCTGCTCCCCCCATCTCCCGACTGTGGGACAGGAGCATTTTATTTATTAACACTTCTTTATGATGGAACAAAGCCTGTAAAATTAAATCGAGCAATGCTGACCCATATTAAGGACTTAGCTACAAAACTAGCACCGCGCTTAATTGAAATTCGCCGCCACATCCACTCTCACCCAGAACTCAGTGGTCAAGAGTACCAAACAGCTGCCTTCGTTGCTGGTGTCTTGTCTTCGAGTGGTCTGCATGTGCAAGAGGGAATTGGCAAAACTGGCGTTATTGGAGAACTGCTAAACACTGGCCAAGATGACCGTGTGTTGGCAATTCGTACCGATATGGATGCTTTGCCAATTCAAGAACGCACAGGGCTAGAATATGCCTCCCATGCTGAAGGCGTAATGCACGCTTGTGGTCATGATGTCCACACCACTGTTGGGTTGGGAACAGCAATGGTACTGTCCCAAATAGCTGAGGAGTTGGGTGGTAAGGTGCGGTTTTTATTTCAGCCAGCTGAAGAAATTGCTCAAGGGGCAAGTTGGATGGTAAAAGATGGGGCAATAGAAAATGTATCTGCTGTCTTAGGGGTTCATGTTTTCCCTTCTATTCCAGCAGGGTCTATTGGTGTGCGTTATGGTGCTTTGACGGCAGCAGCTGATGATTTAGAGATTCTGATTATTGGAGAATCTGGGCATGGGGCACGTCCTCATGAAGCGGTTGATGCAATTTGGATTGCTTCGCAAGTGATTACAGCACTGCAACAAGCAATCAGTCGCACACAAAATCCTTTGCGTCCTGTAGTATTGAGTATAGGTAAGATTAGTGGTGGCAGAGCGCCCAATGTAATTGCCGATAAGGTGCAGTTGTTAGGAACCGTGCGATCGCTTCACCCAGAAACCCGTGCCCATTTGCCAAACTGGATTGAAAACATTGTTGCTAATCTTTGCCATGCCTACGGCGCGAAGTATCAAGTCAATTATCGCCAAGGTGTGCCCAGTGTGCAAAATGATTATACACTAACGCAATTGATACAATCATCAGCAGAAGAAGCTTGGAGTAGCGATCGCGTCCAAGTCTTACCCGAACCCTCCCTAGGCGCTGAAGATTTTTCTGTTTATTTGGAACATGTTCCCGGTTCCATGTTTCGCTTAGGTGTTGGCTACAAAGATAGAATCATTAATTACCCATTACACCACCCCGAATTTGATGTTGATGAATCTGCAATTATCACCGGGGTTGTGACTATGGCATATACAGCTTACAAATATTGGCTACCAAGATAAATATTCAATTTAACTGTTCACGGTTGGCAGTTAGCTGTTAACCGTTAACTGCCAACAGTCTATAAATTATATCAAGTTCGGTTAATTACTTACGATATAGTCGGTTTGCTTGGTAATAGGTAATAGGTAATGGGTAATGGGTAATAGGTAATACTCAAAACCAATTACCAATTCCCAATACTTCGGCTTCGCTCAGTACAAGTTCCCAATTACCGACCTCCACAGATATCATAAGTGTTTAAACGGACATGATATTAAATAGTATAAATCATACCAATTCGTAATTAATCAAGTCAAGTTTAATCAGGATTTCCAAATTTTAATCTGTTGTTTTGTTTTGAACTCTGAGAGGATGTTTGAAAAGTTTTGGGCGAATAGAATTCCCTACTACACAAACGCGCGTCCGCCTGCGCGGACTAACACAAAATCAAGGATTTCAAACCTACGCGGGTGGGTTTTGTATGTGTAGACGCGATTTCCAATCGCCAAGGCAAGTAATAAATTAGACTTTTCAAACATCCTCTGACAGATGCCAGTCATTAGTCATTAGCCATCAGCCACACGATTATACATACAACTTTTATATGTAATCGCTGATAATTTGTGATAGTTTCCTAACTTTTCACAAAAGTATTATACTATGCAGATTATGTAGTTATCCTAAGACAGTCTGTCAAATATTTTATAATTCTGTTAATACAACAAAAAGAGCCAACACTTAAGGTAAATTACTGTGTAAAGTTTTAATAGGGATTAGATATGCAGCTTCTTGAAGTTCCTGATATTGCAGTAATTGCAGGGGAAAATGCGGTTTTTGTTTCTCAACTACCTCCTGTGTGGCAAGATATTGCTAGGGGAACAGCAAATGTCAAACTCTGCAATCGACAAAGTTATGTAGAGATGGCACAATTATTTTTATACAAGTTAGAACAGGGTGATGTTGACCTGTTTAACGATCGCCCAGAACTAGCTCACCTGAAACCGTTATTTTCTCAGCTATTTGGAAGTCTAGCATGGGAAACTCTTGAATTTTACGGTTATGATTTTATGACTCATAACTATCCAAACTTTGAAGAACTTTTGCATGAGGTTGAGTCTAAAGGATCTGAGTACGATAATGAGATGAAAGTAGCTCGTATTGGTATGGAGCTTTTTAGTGAGTTTGGTTACGAATTGCCTGCAAGCTTCTATCATGTGCATTTAGCACCAATTTATCGAGATCATGTATTTGAAGAACGAGCTTTAAGATTTGACAAGCGTGATATTGAACATAAACGTTCTTGGGATGCCATACTACATGCGGGTAAAGTGTTTGCTATCCAAATGAAAGTGCAAAGCATTGCCTCGAAGTACGGTTTTACTTATCAACATGGTTGCGGTTGCAATTCTCATCTATCTTCCATTGATCCATCTAACGGTGCATTTGCATATGAATTGAGCCAAGAAAAGCGATCGCGCTGGATGAAGAGCTTTATCTGGACTGCTTGGTATGAGTATGCTTTCTTTCCAATTGTGCCGAATACTAGTTATTTGGTTTAATTGACATCCACCCCGCCCAAGCTACGCTTTGTCTGCATATTTAGCAATTTCAAAAAAGAATAGGGCAAATTAAGCTAAAACACCTATTCATTGTATAGACACTCGTGAGGACTGTTGACTGATGACAGTCAGCAGTCAACACGATTAAATATGTGTCGTAGTCTTGGGTTGTTAAGATTACATACTCAGTATCGCTGCTGACCTCCTACTAAAGAAAGTTTGATTCCCTTTCTGTAGAAGGTGGTTACATCTATGGCAAAAGTTTACCATGTGTCCACTGTTATGACTGCCATTTAGACATTAGAACTAGATAGAGGTGATAATAAATGACTAGTAGTAAACAACTTGCCTACTATAGAACTCAACAACCGCAGTTACAGCCTGTGAATGAAGATGAGTTATATCAAGTTCGGTTAATTACTTACGATATAGTCGGTTTGCTTGGTAATAGGTAATAGGTAATGGGTAATGGGTAATAGGTAATACTCAAAACCAATTACCAATTCCCAATTACCAATTCCCAATTACCGACCTCCACAGATATCATAAGTGTTTAAACGGACATGATATTAGCTATTATTCGTAATCGCCGTGCTGTCAAGCGCCTTCTGATACAACAGACTTTTGCCGATCGCATTCTCGAAACAATCGCAATTTGCTCTATCTTAAGTGGTAGTTTGTTCGGCATAGGTGCGTTGGGATGTTGGAGTTTACAAATGATTGACGCTACTGCCAAACCAACAATAATATTTAGTAAACATGATTGGGTTGCACGAAAGCATATTTGCTTCGGCTGGATGCTAGTTGGGTTTTCTAGCTTTTTTGCCAGTTCTTCGTTGGGTAAAAAGCCTCATCGCCAAGAGTAATCAACAGTAATGATAAACTTAAAAATCGATGAGCAATTAAAAAGCAAGTAGTCAAACAATGAGCGAATCTATCAAATATGATAAAAAACAAATCTCTACAGCTGACTGGCGATTAATTCCTGGCTACTTGCATCAGGGCTATACAGATTTTGAAACAGTACATATTTTATTAGGTCGTTTTTTGGCGGATAGAACCTCTGAATATCCATTAGTAGAAAAAGAACTGTTTGCTGGCGATGGTATTTTTGAATGGGGAAACGCTGTACCTTTAGAAAAAGTGATTCGTTCACGGGAAGATTTGGAATTTTTACTCAAACATCCCAGTCTCTTACGCAAGTCAATAACGATTATTGAACCGTGGGAATATGTAGGGGTTAATGCTTTTGGTGAAAATGTTCGGGCTTCCAAAAATGTTGCCTACATTGCCCAGAAAGTCGCTGACATGGACTCGGTATTGCTGCCTGTTTGGGCTTGTGGAATCATCGATCCAGAAATAGTGGTTCCGGCAATCACCTCTGGTTATGCGGTGGTCGTGGAAGGAGGCGACCCGTCAGTGTACGATCCATCCACTTGGACAAGTCCCGCTTGTCCGCGAGAGGATATGTTTGCATTAGTGGAAAAATTGCTGATTTCGCGATCGCCTGCTAGTGCGCCGGTAATCTTTATTTGTGTGGGACACCAACTAGCGAGTGAATGTCACATCCGACTGATCCGCAAAGCAGTCAAACAAGTCTTGAACACAGCATCTCTAGAACGTGACAAGAACGGCAGAGCGCTCAAATCCCTGCAAGAGGTTGCAGAACGCATTGAAGCTATGGGAAAGACACTCATAATTAAAAAGCGTGATGGACGCTACATTTGCTCTGGCTGGGATGACGCTCATTTTGCCGTTACGCGCAATGAATCGAAGGAAGTTGGTACTCGCGTGTTATTGCCCTATCAATCTCCCGACAATGAAATTTTAAATATTCCTTGGGAAATTATTCACGCTCATGATGTGACATCTGATACCCATGAAGGCGTAATTGATACGACGATTCAATATGAACGTGAAGTCTCGATTTCAATGTTTCACTCTGATGAAGTCAATGAAGAAGCGATACTGTTTGCTAACTGGGCTTACCGCAGTATTCATGATGCCATTGTTCCTTATCGGCATGTGATAGCTGGAAGTGCTTTGTCATGGCTGATACAACTGCCTGATTCTGTAGAAATTCTTTGTTCAACAGCAGAGGAAAGTGGTGAAATCGTTACAGAATGCTCAGCTACCTGCATTAACTACAAAGACTTTGAAACTAAGAAAATCCGACGCTCGTTTACTTGCCAGTTTCATCCAGAACTATTAGAAGATCTGCGTGCAATTGGTAGCGGTAAACCTCCCTCCTATTCAACACTGAAGAAAGATGATGGTGTTCGCTTATTTGTAAGACTGCTGTATGTGGGAATGCAAGACTAATAAACTTAGGACTTACGCAAATGACACACTAAATAAAGGTTAGGGTTGTCAAAAGGAGCAAGTGGCGTTCCAGAGTTAGTAGGGGCGGGTTTATCGATATCCTCGTTAATAATCCAAGCTATTTGGTCAACCCGCCCGTACAAAAATTAAGCTTTTTTGGACTCTAGACTGTTGACTATTGACTGTCTAAACCCAAATTAGAAACCATCCAATCGGATATCTTTCCAGATATCAGACACCTGCCAACCTGAGTTACCAACAGATTGGACTATGGGGCGATCGCGCAATGGAATATAGCCATGTGTTCGATTTTCTACCTGTAGTTCTTGCTGATCTCCAACTGTTGATTGTTGAGTATTAATAGCATCAGGTTGAAAATGTTGCTCTTTTAGTTCCTCTGTTATTTCTGCTCTCTTGAGGATGGGCTTTTCAAAATTCTTGATCAGTTTCATACCTATCTGAAGTTTCAAATCCTACACATTAACAAAAAGTAGCTAATATTTACTGTTGCGGCTGAAGATGTAACACTTAGAAATGCGACTATGTTACTTATAGTCATTCATGAGTATTGAAAAGACAAGTAGTTAAAACAAGCTAATTTGTTCGGTTTTCTACACTTTCAAATATGAATTTGAGGTATTGTATTATGTTCCCTCCCAAAGGATACAAAAAGCAGCAAACATCCTGTGATGATTTGGGAATTGGTTAATACTGAGGAAGTCGTGATTTAATTCTCTAGGTGTACGGTCTTCAATCAACCTTAGAACTTATGGCAGAGAAGACCTTGAAACTCATGATAGAGAATATATTAAACCCTCTGACAGAGAAGAACAAATTTGCTAATAGCTACAGTCAAGTAGCTGGCTTAATTTGCTGGAAAGGTTAATGAAACTACAATTATAAAGAGGATTAAAGTATTTAAAATCACTTTTTAAATATTCTCTGACATAGATATTTCCTCGCTATTGAATAGGTTTTCTGAAAAATTGCTAAGTCTGGAACAGAAAAGTCTTACTGGATTTTGTTAAAAATCCCTTAAGGCTACCTTTTGATAAAAAAATGAGGGCGAATGATTAATTTGAGGTATTTTGCTTTCTTTGTGCTGATATTAGCAGCACTAATATCAGCAATTAGACAGATGAGTGTTGCCTTGGATGAAGTAGATATTGAGCGCTTTACTCTGTGGACAAGTATTGCTTCTATCATTGCTGGTTTACCAATGATGCTGTGGTGAAAGTATCATGACCACAGGTTTAAGTGTTCAGCATTTAGCATTACAAACAAAGGCAGGAGGAAAGAAGTATGGCATATGGGGGGCTTTAGGGCCCCCTCTGGGGTTGGGAGGCAATGGGGAGATAGAAAGAGAAAATAAAAATGATCTCTCAATTAAGTAGGTGGGTGAAAATAAACATGACTATGTTACGAAAAGTAAATATACCTGAAACCCTTACTACTGACAACTGACAACTAACAACTGACAACTGACGACCCTCACTAGTTAACATCTCGGCTTCGCTCGATGTTAAAGCTTCGACTTCGCTCAGCTTTAACTTTATTCGCACCGACCTACTTATGCTACTTTTTCCTCTTCTAAATAGGAGTAGTTGCTAACTAATAAGGAATTATTTTCAGGGAAACGTCTCAGTAGTTTTGCTACTTCTGTGATTAACTGGATAGGGTCTGAAGGTTTTTTGATATAAGCTTGAAATTCAGAGCCTAAAGTTTTTTCATGCACCTGATTTCCTGTGCTACCAGTAAAAGCGATCGCTGGGATTGCTCTTTTTTGTGGATGCATGAGTGTTCTAATCTTTCGTATCAGCGAAAAACCATCTTCTTCTGGCATAGCAATATCGGTAATTAAAAGCTGTACTTCACATTCTTTCATTATCTCCAATGCTTCCGAAGCTGATGATGTAGTTATCACTTTAATTCCATAAATTTCAAAAATATAATTAATTAAAATTAGCATATCTTCATTATCATCTACAGCCAGAATCGTCCTTCCTTTAAAAATTTCTAAGTTTGTTATATCTTCTTCTGGTTCTGTATCTAAAAAAGTGTTTGGCACGATATGTTAGCCCCTTGATTTGCCTAATAAATTATGGATGAAAAAGGGATTGGGGAGGCAGTGCAACAAAAGCGGTTTCCCGATAGCCTTTGCAACTGCCGTCATTGGGCATTAGTCAATAGTCATTTTCAGGAGTTATTCTTCTGCTCTTTCCGTGTTTCCCCAGCTTTCTTTGCTCTTGGCTTCCCTACCCCTGAAGCTTGTTTAAGTCAGCTAATTAGCAGGCTCTATTGATGATTATTTAATTACATCAATTTTATCTAACTTTAGTCTTACTCCTAAAGACATAGAAATTTATTGCAATTTTTATAACTTGGTTGTTATTCTTACATGATTCAGGAATTTTTCTATCCTGAGGGGGAGCCATTGAGAAATACTGTCAGCTAAAACAGGGTCTAGTGTCAACACTTGGACTGACTTGTAACCATTATATGTAACTGGTTTAGCCTTGTGGATTATGATCGCTCTCATACTGTTGTCCCATCAGCTGCATTGACGCGCGAAAGTAGTTATATGGGCGATCGCATCCAAATGGGCACTTGGATAGATACGTTGGCGTAGCTTTGCCGTTAGACATTACAATGTGTGCCACTAGGCTATTGCTCTTGGTTGTCGTGACCTGGTGCTACAGCCAGTAATTGCAAGAGATTGTCACGAATCTTTAGCTGAGCTTGGCGATCGCCTTTTATAATAGTGCCACCGTCAAGCCAAACTTGTTCCGATGACGCAATGTGAGCTGCTAGTAAAGTACTGTATCTGGGTTCATCAGCTAGCCTTTGTAGAGCTTCGGCGATGGGAATTTCTGCTTCCTGTGATGTAAACACAGTGACAATCTTTTCTACAGTTACGGTGTTTGCGGGAAAAACTTGCAAATTGGTTGTCAAGGCGGGACAATCTGCTTTTTCTACACGCACAATTGCAGTATCATCACCTTCTACCACCAATTTAGCTGCCATCCCCAGTAAAATACCTGAGTGTAGAGTTTGGTTTTGCAGCCAGATAATCTGGTCTATGCCACCGTAGTTTAAGGTTCGCCAATGTGGTACACCTTGGGTATTTGGTTTGGCATCAAATCCAGTGACAACTGTAATCTCACCTGCAAAATTTATAGATGTGATTTGACAGCGGATTGCCATCACATGCTGATCTGCCAAACTGGTGAAACGTTCAAAGTGTAAATCTAGGGTGTGACCCTTGGGAGAACGCCAGCGGACATCACGGCTAACTATGCCTAAACACAGGTTGAGCCGACGTTCGTAATTGAGAATTTCTCCACTGTCCATACTAAAGCGATCGCCTGCCACTGTCACTTCCAACGGCAGCCAGTCGGGACAGTTCACCAGTTCAGTACTCGCTTTCGCTACATCATCATAAACTCCATTTATCAATGTTGCTGTGCGATCGTCGGGGTATCCTTCCTCAAAAGTTCCTCGCGTTCCCAAGTAACCATTGCTAAGAATGAAGACAGTTTCTTGATGATGCAGGTGTGAAGGGTCAAACTTTGTTTCAATTATGTTCTTTTCGATAGTCTTAAGTAGTTGCTGATTTTGTGGTTCATGGTCAATATATACATCGGTCATAAGCAAAAAATAAATATTTTAGAGCTGGATGAAATGCAAGTTTTCTGTAACTAAGTGTTTGTCTTTTTCCACTCCTCTTGACTTAAATGCAGCGTACACAGCAAAACTTGAAGTTATTACTAACAGAACGTTGATTATTTCATCACTCTCTAGTTAGATTTTATGATTAACTTCAGTTAGAGCTAACACACTAAAAAACTATACTAAACGATACATTTGCTCATGGAAAGTGTCAATCTTAAGATTTATTGAAATTTTTTGTATTGAATAACTTGAAAGCGTATTAATACGCATATCTAAACAGCTGTGAAGCTCACCAAGATCACCCAAGAGGTTGTTAGGAAAGTCTCAATTCATACTAGCCCTGGCGATTGATAATTGCGCCCCACTGCCTCCACTTGGGGGTGGACGGCTCTCCCAGCCAAAGCAAGTGGTGTGAGACGCTAAGCTTTCTGAAGGTCACGAGCCTCAACCAAATGATGGGAGGGAAAAGGCTCGTTAATATTTGCCAAAATAATTGGTATCAGGCAGGACAAATCTATCGGTAATTGGGAATTGGGAATTGGGAATTGGTAATTGGTAATTGGTAATTGGTAATTGGTAATTGGTAATTGGTTTTGAGTATTACCTATTACCCATTACCCATTACCTATTACCAAGCAAACCGACTAGATCGTAAGTAATTAGCCGAACTTGATATAATTGGTATAAATATAGATGAATATCAGTTGAAGATTATTATTAGGAATTAACGTGAATTAGGGATTAAAAGAGGTTGTGATGGTTTAGCTGATTTACGAATTGGTTGATTTATTGCTTGAGCAAACTGATCTGTACTCAGCGACTGTATTAAACTGAGATTGAGGGGAGTTTGACTGATAAATTGAGCATAGGATGGTTGCAAATAAGTGCGGTATTCAGAACGGTTGAGAAGATGAGTTTCTAAGAAAGCTACACTCAGGGCTTTGAGATAAGAATATGCAGGAGTACGGTCAGGGCCTAGTAAACCAGCTGGTACAGGTAATACACCAGGATTAGCAGGAGAATCTGCAATGGCGGTAAAGTGGGTAGCGTTTTCAATTAAAGCTAGGTACTTATTGGGATTTTTAAGCCATGTGAAAGGGCGAATCTGTTCAGGTATTGCTGGGGCGAAAATATCTTGGCTACCTGCCACCAACATTACAGGAACTTGAATTTGACTGATGCCGCTTTGACTCAAGATAGAACTATCAATGGGATTAATGGCGATAATTGCTTTAATGCGATCGTCATTGAGAGAATAATTTTTCGGTAATAAATCAGTTGCTTGACATTGCAAAATCAGCGATAAATTCAAGGATGAATTACTAGGATTACAGTCTCGACGGAGTTGGGTAAAGTTAATGTTTGCTCCTGCTAGAGTCAAAACAGTATAACCACCAAAAGACTGACCGATCGCTCCAATTTGCTGAAAATTGAGTTTTCCTTGGAGTGTGGTATCAAACTTTTCCCGACGCTGGAGTTCATCGAGGAGATACTTGATATCCAAAGGTCGGTTAATAAATTCCGTTGCATCTGGTGGACTAGCTAAACCCGCAAAATATTGCTGAATACGTTCGGCGTTACTACCAGGGTGTTCTAGTGCAGCCACAGCAAAGCCATAAGATGCTAGATGTTCAGCGAGGTAAGCAAAGGCATAGCGGTCTGAAGCGACGCCATGAGAAATCACAATCAGGGGAAAAGGTGGCCCTTGTTCTGGTGTGGCTTTGGGTAAATATAGATCAACCGGTAAACGGCGATCGCGAGAAATATCATTCAATTGTAGGGTTTGTTTATCCCAGGTGAATTTTCCAGGCATTCGCAAGTCTAATTGTTGCGAAAAGTCAACATTACCATTGGTAGCTTGGGCGATCGCTTCTTGTTGAAGATAAGTAACAACTTTATCCCTAGTTTTGAGTAATTCTGACAAGTCACCGACTATCCTAAGTCCCTCTGTGTAATTCAGCCGTACTGTATTGCTGGGAAATCTCCGCAGCAAATTCACAATTGTTAAACCTTCTTGAGAAGCAGCAGCGATAATCAAAGCACCGCGTAGGGCATAAAAACCATTTTTTCGAGATTCAGTCAGCACCAAAGTTCCCAAACGTTGCAACACCCTTTCGCCTATGGGTGAATAGGTAACTTGGGATACTAAAGTTGGCGTGATATTGAAACGCTGCTGGAGTAACTCCCGTAATTGAGCAAGTTGTTCGGGAGTTGCACGACTAGCATAAAATCCCAAATCCTCATCGATTTTGCCTTCTTTAGCAAACTTTTCTAGCGAGTCCACAGACAAAGAAAATTCGCCAAAGGGAGGGTAAAAAAAGCTGATACGTTCAGCGCCCAGTCCAGGAGTAGCCGTGATAAACGTAGATAGCAGACCTAAACCGAGGTATTTCAAAAATTTTTTCATCTGCAAAACCCGCAATTTATGCTTTCCAAACAAGTTTAGTTGGTAAGAAAAGCGGGGCGGGGGCGATGCCGCTTTCCTGTTTATACTGTTGCATATACGCAATAACTTGCGCTGAAATCTCAAGCGCCTCGGTTTTGTATCTTACACTACTGAATGCCATGCTTTGTGCGGTTGTGCATATCTATGTTCAACTGAATGCTGAGTATGACAAAGATAACTGGAAAAATGACCCTTACTTTTAATTCAGAATTTTACAGCCAATTACTGTCTAAATATCAACCTCGAATTATTAAGACAGAAGATGAAAATGAGAAATTTTTATAAATTGTTGAAGAACTACTCTCTCGTCCTCAACTTACTCCCGAAGAGAATGCTGTCTTGGAATTACTGGTAAGGCTAATTGAGGATTTTGAAGATAAGCATTATTAACTTAATTCTTCAACGCCTCATTCAAGACTCTTGCATTTAATGGAAGCTCAAAGTTTGACACCAGATGATTTAATACAAATTTTAAGTTCTGATGAGATTGTAAATAAAATTATTAATGGTCAGTTAGAACTTACTAAAGAACAGGCTCAAGATTTGGCGAAGTTTTTTAAAGTTGATGCAAGTATGTGTATTTTGAAGTAGGCGGTCGCCCTTTCTCAATAACAGCTAGTTTATGTAAATCTCAGAGCGATCGCGCTGAAGTTAGAATTGTAGAATATACCAGTTTGAATCATTTTGAACAGTGCGATCGCAATGCTCACAAATTTACAATAATAGCTCTATAATTATGGAATTTTTACTTTTGTTTGTTCTGCTATCTTATAAGCCAATTTCTTAAAATCATTATAAACGTTTCTGACTGCTTTAGTATGAGCGCCAATAGCACCATCAGCAGGTTTTAAATGAAACATAGGTTTATGAGCTTCTTGAGCCATTGGCATTAGGCTTTGATAGTTTTTAAGCAGAGCTAAACAGTTTGGATCATTTTTTATAGAAATATTTGCACTAGACTCATTTAAAACAACCTCTTGATAAACTGTTGGAATACGAGCGATCCAACGTTCATAAGCTTTTACTACTCGATCTAATCTTACAGAATGCTGTAAAACGACATAACCAACAGGTTGCATTGTTCCTTGAGGAAGCTGTAAATCTGAACCAATATTTTTCTTACCTGAAGAACTGGTTTTGGCTAATCTTTCTAGCCACTCTTCGCGCCAAGTTCGCAATGTAGGGCCTAAGTTACGCAAGCCCTGTAGAGAAAATAAATCTGGTGCAAGAGGAACAACAACATAGTCGGCTGCAATTAATGCTGCACGATTTATTGCGCCTAAATTAGGCCCTAAATCCATCAATATTATGTTTGCTTTATGATTAATAGCTGTTTGTTGCAAAATTCTCCAAAATGCAGAAATTACCCGTAAGGCTCGTTCTTGACCACCTCCACCAAGACAATTAGGCCACTGTGCTGAAAGTTCATCTTCAAATCCAGAAAGTGCTAAATCTCCTACTAAAAGAGCTAATGAGCCTGATTCAAAAAAGGATAATTGCTGTGAGGGCTGAGTTTCTTGAACATATTCCAAATGTGGATTATCAATATCACCAACACCTTTTAATAAGGGTTGAATACAATCAAAAATAGTGATTGGTTGACTATTCTCCCACCAAATTTGTTCTAAACGTTCTTCATCTAAGAATGCAGCAGTAAGGTTAGCCTGGGGATCTAGATCAGCTGCAACTACTCGCAACCCTAAATCTTGATACATCCATGCTAAATGATAAACTAAGGAGGTTTTACCAACTCCTCCTTTGTTATTGAAGAAAGCAATAATCTTTGTAGTCATGGTTTTCTCTTAAGAGTGACCAACACATGGGCATCTTCCACAGTAAATTCTAGAGGTGGATTACCATTGTTTTGAAGTTGCTGACGAGCAAGTTGAATTCCTAGTCCAAATCGTTGAACATAACCCAGATTTTTCATAGCTTCGGCAAGGTGAGGATTGCGATAGTCTGTGATTCCTGGTTGTCCAAAGTTTTGCCGATTTACTTGACCGAAAGGGCCGCCGGGATTTTGAATTTCAATGCGATCGCTAAACCAAGTAATTCTTACTGGTGCATTTGTTCCTTCATAAATCCGGTGCAAAATCGCATTTCTTCCTATTTGTTGTAAGGCGACTATTGGGTAATCAGGCTGGCGAATTTCAATCGGTTGAGCAGTGATATTTGTAGCAACTGAGATATGAACTTGAAAAGTTTCATCTAATATCCGTAGCAAATCTGGAAGCGGGCCGCCAATTTCTTTTTGGTCTTTAATTGGGTCTGTTAATTCGGTGCCTTCAATGCGAAGAAATTGCACATAAGCACAGGGTACGAATTGTCTGGGGTCGTTACCCACTACTAGCACACCGAGGATAGTCGGCTTCGGTTGTGGTTCAACTGTTGCAAAGCGCACTGATGTAAGTTGTTGTTCAACAGTGCGTTGATTTTCTTCAAGGACTTCAACAGCTAAAGATGAGGGTAGATAAACTCGGCGGAAAATATCTAAGTCTAAGTCATCCAAGCTAGCAGATGGGAGAGGACGAATATCAAAAGGCAAATCTTTCGCCCGTCGCTTTTCAGCTAAACGACGTTCTTCTTCTGCTGTTGCAGTTGCTTTGCGGGGGCCAACTCTAATCCATACACGTCCATTGAAGCGCACAGGAGGAGCATCCGATGGTTCTACAATTACTACAGCTAGTTCACAACCACCTATAATGCGCTTTTGAACAACCATTGTCGGAAAAGGCAAAATGTTACCATCAGACCGCATAGCTGAAAGTGTAAGCAAAAGCCTATCGTCTATAGTGAGGTTTGCACAAGTGCCATGATCATGAACCCCAATAAACAGAACTCCTGGTTTTTGGTGGTTAGGCAAGTCGTTGGCAAATGCACAAATTGCCTCACAAAGCTTGCCTTTATCAGAAATCGAAGCTTTCCGTTCAACTCGGTCTGATTCCAGGTCGTTCAGGAGAACTTCTAACTCCTGGTCATTCATTCAGTTCTCCTTTCAAATATTTATTAATCTCTATTTATTTTTCATAGTAATTGCTTGTGGTGGATACTGTTGTAACACCTGCTGTAAATATTGCCCAGTATAAGACCTGGGATTATTTGCAACTTCCTCCGGCGTCCCCACAGCAATGAGTTCTCCCCCTTTATCGCCACCTTCCGGCCCCAAATCTATCACCCAGTCAGAACAACGAATCACATCTAAATTGTGTTCAATCACTAAAATTGAATTGCCTTTATCCACCAATCTTTGCAACACATCCAACAATTTATGAACATCGTAAAAAGATAAACCAGTTGTCGGTTCATCTATTAAATAAAGTGTCTTACCTGTCGCCCGCCGAGATAATTCTGTCGCTAATTTCACCCGCTGCGCTTCCCCACCAGATAAAGTAGTTGCAGGTTGACCAAGTTGAATATAACCTAAACCGACATCTAATAAAGTTTGCAAACGGGCGACAGCTTTAGGAATGTTTTGAAAAAATTCTAAACTTTCCTCAACAGTCATATTGAGAACATCAGAAATAGACTTGTCTTTATACTTGACTTGCAAAGTTTCACGGTTATATCTTGCACCTTTACAAACTTCGCATTGCACATAAACATCTGGCAGAAAGTTCATTTCAATGACATTTACACCTTGTCCGCTACAAGCTTCGCAACGTCCACCTTTGACATTAAAAGAAAATTGTCCGGGTTTATAACCCCTGGCTTTAGCTTCTACTGTTTGCGAAAATACATCCCGAATAGCATCGAAAATGCCTGTGTAAGTTGCAGGGTTAGAACGTGGCGTGCGTCCTATGGGCGATTGGTCAATTACAATTGCTTTATCAACAGCATTTAATCCTTGGATTGCCTCTAAATCTTTGGGTAAAGGAACTTTTTTAGTTAAATGGTGTTGCAGCGATGGATAAAGTAATTCATTAATTAAGGTTGATTTACCAGAACCAGAAACACCAGTTACAGACACAAGTTTACCGAGTGGTATTTCTATATCTATATTTTTTAAATTGTTGCGATGAGCGTTTTTAATTATTAGACTTCGCCCATTTCCTTCTCGACGTTCGGCTGGGGTATTAATTACCCTTCTTCCTGATAAATATGCACCAGTCAAGGATTTTTCTGCTGTTAATAATGCTTGGAAATCACCTTGGGCAATAATATGTCCACCGTGAATTCCCGCACCAGGGCCAATATCAACAATGTAGTTCGCTGCACGAATCGTTTCTTCATCATGCTCAACCACAATTAATGTATTACCTAAATCGCGCAATTTAGTTAAAGTTTTCAGCAGCCGTCCATTATCTCGTTGATGCAAACCAATACTCGGTTCATCTAAAACATAAAGAACTCCTGTTAAACCAGAACCAATTTGTGTTGCTAGACGAATTCTTTGGGCTTCCCCGCCAGAAAGAGTCATGGCGGGACGGTCAAGGGTGAGATAATCTAAGCCCACATCCAAGAGAAATTGCAATCTGGCTTTGATTTCTCGCAAGACTAAATCGGCAATTTGAAACTGGCGATCGCTCAACTTTAACTGATCAATTCTCTGCCGACAATCCCGAATCGATACCCCAGTCAAATCTAAAATCCCATACTGTCCCAATCTTACCGCTAAAGCTTCCGCTTTTAACCGTTTGCCTTGACATACTTCACATGGCTGGTCAATTAAATACTGCTCTAATTTTTGCTTAATTAATTCCGAACCACCATCATATTGCCGTTGCAATATGGGAATTACACCTTTATAATTATGGGTTTTTTGTGCTTTATTCCCTTCTTCTTTCTCTCCATACAGAATAATTTGCTGCTGTTCTTCTGTCAGCTTTTTCCAATTGATCTGCAACTCAAATCCGTGAGCCTGCCCTAAACTATAAAGTAATTCCAGATAGTAGGAATTATCTTTTTCTGACCAAGGCGCGATCGCAGCATAAACTGGTGCTTCTGGGTCAGGTACGACCAAATCCGGCGAAAATCTTCTTAAAGTCCCGATACCATGACAATGAGGACAAGCACCATAAGGTGAGTTAAATGAGAACAACCGTGGTGATAATTCTTCCATCACCGCCCCATGTTCTGGACAAGCGAAGTTTTCAGAAAATACTAATTCTTGTTCTTTGTCAGTTGTTTGTTGATTATCATTACTGACTACTGACGACTGACTAATAACTATGTTCGCAATGCCACCTGATTGTTTAAGACACGTAGACAGAGAATCGACCAAACGCTCTTGAATACCAGCTTTTTTCACTAAGCGGTCAATTACAACTTCAATGGTGTGAGTCAAATTTTTATCCAAATCAATGGAATCTGACAATTCTCGCACTTCACCATTGACGCGCACACGTACAAAACCTTGGGATGCCAGACTGGATAATAATTTGCGGTGAGTACCTTTTTTACCCCGAACAACAGGGGCGAGAATTTGAAAACGGGTACGGTCTGGTAATTCCATGATGCGATCGACCATTTCATCGATGGTCTGGGGCGAAATACAGCGATCGCATATGGGACAATGGGGTTCACCCGCCCGGCCAAACAACAGCCGCAAATAGTCATAAATTTCCGTTACCGTCCCTACAGTCGAACGCGGGTTATGGGAGGTAGACTTTTGATCAATGGAAATCGCCGGACTTAATCCTTCAATAGCCTCCACGTCCGGCTTATCTAATTGTCCTAAAAATTGCCGTGCATAAGCGCTGAGAGATTCCACATAGCGACGTTGCCCTTCCGCGAAAATTGTATCAAACGCCAGGGAAGACTTACCCGAACCAGAAACGCCAGTAAACACAATCAAGCGATCGCGTGGCAATTCCAAGTCAATATTTTTCAGATTATGCTGCCTAGCACCCCGAATCCGAATAGTGTTCTGGTTATTTTGGCCCGAGTGCGGAACATGTCCATTTAAAGATGCTGCTAGCTGTTGGTCTGACATATTAACTGGCAAAGAGGGAGTTTCCTGTGAAACAGTCCTTAATAATACTATCTTTAATTGGTTTATAGTAGAACAATAGTACTGTTTAACAAAGCGATCGCCCTAGATTCATGCCGCAGACATGCTCCCTTATGTGCTAATTTGGCAGTATCCACTTGAAATATCCTTCTGAGGGTGAAGGCAATACGGTTTGGATAGCTCTTGAGACAGAGGCAGATGAGAAACAACTTGTACAACAACTCTCCCCTGACCCCCCGCACCCCTGCCCCCCAGCCCCCTACTCCCCTCAACAGATAACTTTCTTAACCGAACCGTATTGGGTATCATGGTGCAAGGCTACCCCAATCAGCCAGGGATTGGGTTACGATCTTGTCACACTTTCTTTTTGATTTGAGAATTCCTATTGCAGAATTTTCTGGCTAAAATAGTATATCTGTTCTACTCAAAACTCCGAAACTAACACTTCTTAAATCCATAATAATTTAGAGGCAGGAATGGCTATCAACACCGATACTTCTGGCAAGCAAAAAGCGCTGAATATGGTACTCAACCAGATTGAGCGTAGCTTCGGTAAGGGAGCAATCATGCGCTTGGGCGATGCTACCCGGATGCGGGTAGAGACGATTTCCAGTGGCGCACTCACCTTGGATTTAGCGCTGGGTGGTGGTTTACCCAAGGGACGGGTGATTGAGATTTATGGGCCGGAAAGTTCCGGTAAAACTACAGTAGCCCTACATGCGATCGCAGAAGTGCAAAAAGAAGGTGGTATTGCTGCCTTTGTTGATGCTGAACACGCCCTTGATCCTACTTACGCCGCAGCGTTGGGTGTAGATATTGAAAATCTGCTGGTTTCCCAACCTGACACTGGCGAATCGGCGTTGGAAATTGTCGATCAGCTTGTTCGCTCCGCAGCCGTTGATATTGTAGTTATTGACTCAGTAGCAGCACTGGTTCCCCGCGCTGAAATTGAAGGGGATATGGGTGATGCTCACGTTGGTCTGCAAGCGCGATTAATGAGCCAAGCTTTACGTAAGATTACTGGTAATATCGGTAAATCTGGTTGCACAGTAATTTTTATCAACCAGTTGCGGCAAAAAATCGGTGTCACCTACGGTAGCCCAGAAACTACAACTGGTGGTAACGCATTGAAATTTTACGCATCAGTTCGCCTAGATATCCGCCGGATTCAAACCTTGAAAAAAGGGACAGATGAATATGGTAATCGTGTCAAAGTCAAAGTCGCCAAAAATAAAGTAGCACCACCTTTTAGAATCGCAGAATTTGACATTATTTTTGGCAAGGGAGTTTCAACCTTGGGCTGTCTTGTGGATTTAGCAGAAGAAACTGGCATCATTATTCGTAAAGGTGCTTGGTATAGTTACAACGGCGATAACATCTCCCAAGGACGAGATAACGCTATCAAATATCTAGAAGAGAAGCCGGAATTTGCTGAACAAATTAAGCAACTAGTACGTGAAAAGTTAGATAAGGGGGCTGTTGTTTCTGCTAACTCCGTAGCCAAGACTAGTGAAGATGAAGAAGAAGAGGAATTCGAGGAAGAAGAATAACATTAAGGGGACTTCAAGAAATATTATCCTGGTTGAAGTTGTTGATTGTTCACCGATGACAGATGACTGTTAACTGTTGACTGTCAGCAACGAATAACTACAAATAGGATATTTTTTATTTGCAAGTCTTTAAATGCTATTAACTTAGGACTTACGCTTCAAGTACGAAATGTAGGGGCAATTCATGAATTGCCCCTACGGAAAATCAAGGCTTTCACTGCCTTTTTGCGTAAGTCCTGTAACTAAAAAGATTACCCCCAAATGGGGGTAATCTTTTTGTATTTTGAGTTGGATTTTTTTAGCTGGGATTAGATGGTATCGATCTCCTGAGAAAGCGGTCTAAAATTTCTGATTGCTGTTCAGTATTCAAGCTGCCACGACTATCGTCTAGCTTCTTAATCAAGCTGAGTTCTCTAGAAATCTCTACATTCTTATCTACATTTTCCGAGGAAAGTTTTTGTAACTTCCCAACTGCACTAAGTGTTTCTTCTATACCACCACTTACTTTAGGTGCAAGCTGCATCAGTAACTCCATTGCTACAGTCGGTAAAAGGCGACTGGAATAACTCAGGAAAAAATCAAAACTCATATTGCCTAGGCGGATGCGATCGCCATCTTTGAGTTTCTGAGGCTGATGGGTGGGTTTACCGTTGACAAAAGAGCCATTGGTACTTTTGAAATCGATTAAGTAAAACCCCTGATTTTGAATATATTGAATAGCAGCATGGCGACGAGATAGATATTGATCGGCAATGTAGATACCATTGGTGCGATCGCGACCTATTGTCCAAATCTGCTGCGGTTGTCGTAAAGCTTGCGTCTGATTGTTGTACAAGTTAGTATTCACATACACAGCAGAACCATCCACTACACCCTGTACATAACGTCCCTTCACCAGAGTTAACTGGCTATCTAGGTTTTCTAGCTGAAGGATTTCATCTAGAAGGGTACTATGGTGTTCATACAACTTCAGGAATACTTGATATAAACTTAATCGCCGTTTTAATTCGTGATCTTGCGACTCAGCTATCATCGCTAAGTCTTTGACATTCCATAAATTTGATTTGCTGATTTCGGTCATCGTGAATCTCTCATCTCAGCCCATAATCAGGGATAATTGCCTTTTGCCTTGCCGCTATCACTATGGGCAATTGAGCGGCTGTGGGCGTTCGCTTTTTCAACTTTTATCAGAGAATTTTCTAGCTGTATTCAAAGCCATAAATGTCATGAAACATTTTTATAAATTAATTATTTTGTTACTTTGTTTTTTATTGTAAAGTATCGTACTAGGATTTTAACAGATGGTAATTATTAAGAATATTGATCAGTATTCTTAACGAGAATTAGAATAAATTTATGGAAAATTTAAATAAGAATAGTAGAACTACTTAACTCTATAAAATCATACTAGTTAGTTGCGATCGCACTAAAATAGATCAATGCCGAAATATTAACACAACAGTTTTAATCGCTTTGTTAAGTAGGCGTTCTTGTGATAGGAATGCCTCAATTTAAATAATTTGTAAAAAGGAGTGGGGATTAGGGGCAATGGGTTTTCAAAGTAAAATTTGGAAGGGGTCAAAGCCCCTTCCAAATTTGAGAATGTTTTCCTAAGTCGCTAGAACGCAGAGTCACTGCGCGATCGCCCTTTGCCGTTCCCACTTGCTATTCTCAAATCACAACAATCCTCGTTTACCATTGGGGCGTACTGTCATCCAATTAGTTTTTGCCACTGCCAGTTGCTCATCAGAAATCTTGGCACCACTGAGATTAGCACCACACAAATTAGCACCCCGGAGATTAGCATTGGTGAGATAAGCATGAGTGAGGTCTGCTCCTCTGAGGTCTGCTCCTTCTAAATCAGCATGATTGAAGTAAGCTTTGCTTAAATTAGCGTCCTTGAGATTTGCTTTAGTTAGACTGGCTCTACCAAAATCACTATTGTGGAGATTAGCTCCTTGGAGATTAGTGCTTTGCAATTGAGCAGAATGGAAATTGGTTTCGGATAAGTCAACACCTTGGAGGTTTAGCAGATTTAAATTGTGTAGGGCAAAATCTCGTCTGCCCTTGAGATAAGCTGTGAGTAAAGTTTGGGTATCTAATTTGCGCCCAATTTTAGTTTGTTGAGGCTGTGAACCAGTACTATTGCTGTTAGGCAAAGATGTTGATTTAGCTGCGGTAGCTCCTTGACGTAAGCCTCCTGGATCAGATCCAGCTGCTTCTGTGAGCTTGGCTCGTCTGGCTCGAATTGCTGCTGCTACCTGTGCAACTCCTGTACCTGTAGCAGCAGTAGAAGGATTACCCCATAAAACGCCAGAATTTGCCTGCTGGCTGTGTGTTCGCTCTTTAACCGGATTATCAGATTTAACTAGCAAGCCCTTAGCTAAACTTTCTAGATATGGTTCTATTTCTAAGGCTCTCAGTACATCTGCGGCTGACTGATAGCGATTGCGGACAGACACATCTAACATTTTCCGCAGCACATTAATTAAGTGGTCACTGACATGCACCAACCGCTCCCACATCATCTCGCCGGTTGTGGGATTGTAATCTATATCTTTAGGAGTTTTGCTAGTTAATAGATAAATGCATGTCACTCCCAATGCGTAAATATCACTGGCGTAGACTGGACGCATAGCCATTTGCTCTGGTGGTGCAAAACCAGGGGTACCAATTGCATATGCAGTTAGTGCCGTCTGACCAGATTGGTTGTTTGCAGCTTGGGTGACTTGGTTTTTGACAGCACCAAAGTCAATGAGTACCATTCTGGCATCTTGAGTACGGCGAATTA
The DNA here is from genome assembly GCA_017164015.1 of Nostoc sp. UHCC 0702. Classification (GTDB taxonomy): domain Bacteria; phylum Cyanobacteriota; class Cyanobacteriia; order Cyanobacteriales; family Nostocaceae; genus Amazonocrinis. Next base: position 899,195 of record CP071065.1, on the reverse strand, counting down.
AATTGGCTGGCTTAATATCACGGTGAATTACCTTTTGTTCATGGATGTATTGCAGTAGTGGCAGAATCTCACTCAAGAATTGCTTGACTCCGGCTTCACTGAAGATTCCATTAGCTTTCACCTCCTGTTGCAAGGTAGCGCCGCTGATGTATTCCTGAACTAGGTAGAATTGTTCTTGCTCTTCAAAATAGTCCAGCAATCGTGGTACTTGAGGATGATTGCCAATCTTACCTAGAGTTTTGGCTTCTCGCTCAAACAGTTCTCGCGCCATTTGCAAAATGTGCGGCGCGTTTCCTGAAGGACGTAGTTGCTTGATCACACAACTAGGTTCTCCTGGTAAGGCTTGGTCATTGGCTAAGAAGGTTGCGCCAAAGCCACCTTGACCTAATGGTTCGACTACTCGGTAGCGATCGCGCAACAGTAGTCGTGAGCCACAAGATTGGCACCTTTGGCTATATGCCACATTTTCTGGATTTGGACAGATAGGATTTAAGCAGTAGCTCATGCACTGTTGACTCGCTGCACGAATAATCACGGGGAGTTTTATACTCTCTTCCAATTATTTAGATCCAAATCAACTCTTGCCAGGTTATTTTTGCTGGAAATCCTTTGAAGAGTTCCTAAAGGAAAACCAGGGTTACGTAAACTAATTTTAAAAATAAGATGATTTATTATACTGACGCTCACAATGAGTAACCGGGCTTTTGTTACATTTGCATCCCAGCAAACCAAAATTAATTGTTGCCCGTCAGCGCTAACAATCGTTGTATTATTTAATTGTTAGTAATTAAGTATTTCTACAAACTATTCCAAGTTGCCATCGCAATTAGAGGATGGGGAGATGGGGAGATGGGGGGATAGGGAGATGGGGAGATGGGGGGAGAAAGTAAATAACTCCTAACTCCTAACTCCTAACTCCTAACTCCCAACTCCTAACTCCTAACTCCTAACTCCCAACTCCCAACTCCTAACTCTTAAAGGCTAGACAATACATCGCGTGCAGCCGTTAGAGTCTTGTCAATATCTTCTTCAGTGTGAGCCAAAGAGGTAAATCCAGCCTCAAACTGAGAAGGTGCTAAGTAAACACCGCGCTCTAACATACCGCGATGGAAACGCCCAAATTTAGCTGTATCTGATTTTTTGGCATCTTCGTAGTTATGGACGGGGCCAGAAGTGAAGAATAAGCCGAACATGGCGCTGATCTGACCGCCACAGGCAGCATGACCAGTTTCTTGAGCAATTTGCAACAAACCGTCTGCTAACTTCTTAGTAATCCGGTCAAGAGACTCGTAATTTCCAGGTTTTTGCAGCAATTCCAGCGTTTTAATCCCAGCAGTCATCGCTAGAGGATTACCAGAAAGAGTCCCAGCTTGATACACGGGGCCAGCGGGAGCAATCATTGACATGATATCCCGGCGACCGCCATAGGCTCCCACTGGCAAACCGCCACCGATTACCTTGCCTAAAGTCGTCAAATCAGGTGTAATCCCAAATTTTTCTTGAGCGCCACCGTAGGCAATACGGAAACCGGTCATTACTTCGTCAAATACCAGTAAGGCCCCATGCTCGTGGGTAAGCTCACGTAAACCTTCTAGAAAACCAGCATCGGGAGGAATAAACCCAGCGTTACCGACTACTGGCTCAAGAATGACACCTGCAATTTCGTCGCGGTTCTGTTCAAACAAAGCTTTGACGGCTTCCAAGTCGTTGAAAGGTGCAGTCAGTGTGCTGCTAGTTGCTGCTTTCGGTACTCCCGGTGAATCGGGTAAGCCGAGTGTGGCAACACCAGAGCCTGCTTTAACCAGGAACATATCAGCGTGACCGTGGTAGCAACCTTCAAACTTGATGATTTTCTCCCGTTGGGTGAAAGCCCGCATCAGCCGCAAGACTGCCATACAAGCTTCAGTCCCAGAATTTACAAATCTTACCATTTCGATGCTCTTAACGGCATCGATCACCATTTCTGCCAAGATATTTTCTAGGAGTGAAGGGGCACCAAAACTAGTGCCTTTTTCCAGGGCTTCATGCAACGCCGCGATCACTTCTGGATGGGCATGACCGCAAATAGCTGGGCCCCAAGTGCCCACGTAGTCGATGTATTGGTTGCCATCCACATCCCAAATGTATGCGCCGTTAACCCGATCGAAAACTATCGGTTGTCCGCCCACAGATTTAAAAGCACGAACCGGAGAACTGACTCCTCCGGGCATGAGATTCTGGGCAGCGGTGAAAATTTCTTGTGATTTTGTTGTTTTAATCGTGGTGTTAACCAAGGCTCTCTCCTAATAGTGGGCAATAAAAAAGCTGTATCTAAAGCTCTATCTTAGGATAGGGTTAAAAACTACTCAAAACTTTTATCTTATACAATTAGCGGAACCAGGAAAATAAAAAAATGTTATACAAGTCTAATGAAGACTTGCCTTTAGAGATTCGGACTCGATTATCTGAGGCATACCAGGATCTTTACCGGGCAGCTTTTAACTCAGCCATCCATTGGTATGGGGAAGCCTCAAAGGCTCACAAAGTCGCTTTGAGTGCTGTAAAGATGCAGTCAGCTATGGATAAGAATGTTTTTGTGTGGAGCTAGTTCTGAAGTCAAAATAAGTGTATTAGTGGCTAGTACGCTGTTGTGCAGCCTATCTTTAATTTTGGTAGCGCTGTACTAAAAAATAGGTTGTTTTGCAAAAATCATCCCAGATGCCCTATTCAGAGTGGTATCGTGAAATGAAAGAATCATTCTCATTAGAGCAAATTAGCTGGTATGTTTTCTACTCACCTGGATTCATTGCACCATAGTATCCCTGTTGAAAAAATTCGCTACGATGAACGGGGTCTGGTGCCAGCAATTATTCAGGATTATCTGGATGGCACTGTCTTAATGATGGCATGGATGAATCAGGAGTCATTACAAAAGACTTTGGAAACTGGAGAAACTGTATTTTGGAGTCGTTCCCGTCAAGAATTGTGGCATAAGGGGGCGACTTCTGGACATATTCAAAAAGTGCAGAGTATCCGTTATGACTGTGACAGTGATGCACTACTGATTGGGGTAGAGCAAGTAGGAGATATTGCTTGCCACACTGGTGAGCGCAGTTGTTTTCATCAAATAGAAGGAAAAATCGCTGCACCACCAGGGGATACTTTGTCGCAATTATTTCAGGTGATATGCGATCGCCGTGACAACCCAACAGAAAGTTCCTACACTTGTAAGTTATTGGCAGGTGGTGACAACAAAATTTTGAAAAAGCTGGGTGAGGAAACTGCTGAGGTAGTAATGGCCTTTAAGGATGATGAGGCAGACTCGATTGCAGGTGAAGTTGCAGACTTGTTTTACCATACGCTGGTAGCTTTAGCGCATCATCAAGTTGATATCAAAGCGGTTTATCGCAAGTTGCAAGAACGGCGGAAATGAGATGGGGAGATGAGGGAGATGAGGGAGATGAGGGAGATGAGGGGGCAGATAAAACTCCAAACTCCAAACTCCAAACTCCAAACTCCAAACTCCAAACTCCAAACTTTTAACTCCTATCTCCTGTCTCCCCTGGTTTAGAAAGTGAAGGTGGTACGGAGTACACCTACAGTTGTTGTATCGTTATCGTTGTTACTTTCAGGATTAAACAGGACAAATGCGCCTGGAGTAATGCTGAGATTGTCACTTACCTTAAAGCGATAGTAAGCCTCCAGATGGTAAGGAACGGCTCTATCTACACCATCAGGCGCAAGCTGAGCGTCACCATCAGCATCGGTGCGATAAAGTGGCTGTCCAAAAATGATCCCGGCGTTGTTCCCCTGTTTGAGTAGATCGTTGAAATGAAGACCTACCATCCAACTGGTAAAGGTAGTGGAAGCGTCAACAGCACCAGAAGCATCATCAACAAAAAAGGCTGCACCATAACCAGAAAAGGCAATCTGTGGGGAAAACCTCCAGGTTACAGTTCCGCCAAAGGAGTTCAGTTTTACAGGTGTTCCCAAATCAAGACCTGGGCCTACCAACGAACCGATGTCACTACTCGTTAATCCTGTCCCCAAAATGTTGATCTCGTGATAACTGTTGGCATAGTTCAGACCAATATCTATGGAACTGGTTGGTCTAAAAGTTAATTGGGCTGCTACTACGCTACTACCTCCAAATACACCTGATCCCAAGGGTGTGCTAGAAACCCCTGGTAGAACGTCAGCACCTCGTTGAGGAATGTTAGCATTTGCATTGCCGTACAAAGCTCTCAAATCCAGTTGTGGGGAAATCTGAAAAATAAAGCCCGCGGCAGATGCTAAACCAGAACCTGAAGTACCACCGGAGACGCGTACCACAGGGTTCAAACTAGCAAAGCGAGAAATTGACTCTTGTCCTTCTCCATAAAAAGGAGTGATGGCAGGAAAAGCATCTGATACTTCAGCAGCAGTTCCAGCAAATAATGTTAATTTATCTGCGACGGGAAAGATATAAACCAGTTTGTAAAGTTGAAGAGAATTTGCACCGAACTCTGACAAAGTTTTGGCATCAACCCCAGGAAATTGGGGTTCAAAGCTAGTACGGGCACTGCTAGCACTAAGTAAATCTGATGATAATCCCAAACTATTTTGCAGGCTACCGCTACCATCAACACCGCCCAAGAAACTATAAGCTTGCAACCCAGTGATTAGTAAGTCTTTGCCTGTAAAACTGGTGTTGAGATTTAACCGCACGCGATTTGTCAGGATGATATTGGGGTCTTCACTACCCGGAGCGCCACCCGTGGCACCGATCGCTGAGATAATTACTTCACCACTGAGTTTGGTAGTTGTGGAAAACTGATTCGCTTCTAATTCCGCTGTCCGCGCTTCCAAAGCATCCACCCGACCCCGCAGCGTTGCTAATTCAGCAGAAAATTCTTCTTGCAGTTTTTGCAAGGTGGTTAAATCTTCTTTTCTGACCAAATCACCGGTTGCTGTAGCAATTAGCTCGTTAACCCGATCTAAGCAGGCATTCAAACCAGCGGCAAATTCATAGCGAGTTAAGGCACGGTTGCCGCGATAAACGCCGCTTGGATACCCAGCTATACAACCGTAGCGTTCAACTAAAGATTGTAATGCTTGAAAGGCCCAGTCTGTAGGCTGCACATCCGAGAGTTCCGATACAGATGTTACCTGTGCCAATGAGCTTGAAGACTCTGAAGTAGTTTGAGGCGAGGAATCATTAGAAGCAGGCGCTGTTAATTCAGCAATTTTTTGCTGGTTATTCTCACTGAGTGATTCTTGCTTTTGGCTATCAGTTGCTGATGTGATTAATTCTGTGTCACCAAAAATCTTGTTGGAATTATTATTGCTTGTTTCATAACTATTATTAGTTGTCAAAACAACGCTTTTTGCCGACAATTTTAGGGCTTGGGTTTGTTCAACACTTGGTGTTGCCCGTACAGGTGATAATCCTGCGAGTAAGTATAACAAACTTACTCCACTAACAGAAGCTAGTAGATTTACTTTCACGGTGACTCCTCACAACAGCACAATTTAGAATCAATGGCTACATGAATTTCATGGCGTCCATTGAAAGAGAAAATGCATAAATATGCATTTTTTTTAAAAAAGTTGTGTCTTAGATGACTAGATTAAAATTTAGTTAAGTCTACATATAAATTTACCATCACCACAGCAATCATTAATTACAAGTAATATTGCTGAAGTGAATAATTATTAATACAAAATATTAGTAATAATTATGTAAGACAGATAAAATATCCTTGACATAATACGCTATTAATTGTATGTATTTTGCACTCAACAGCAGAGATAGATGGGGGGATGAGGGGGATATTGCTTCCTCATCTTTCCCTGCTCCCCTGCTCCCCTGCTCCCCTGCTTTATTGAACTAGAGACGAGCAAGGCTGATGGGAACGTATTAGCATTGAAGGTGGCATAAAGAGCGATCGCACAAAGCATCCTGTTTTCCAACTGAACTCCTGAATTTAGCGTGAGTAAGCAATTGCAGACCGTTTTTAGCAAACACCGCGTATTCTGGGCTATTGTACTTTTGAGTACGGCAATGGTGGTAACTCTTGTACTTTCTCTGTCTCAAGGAGCAGTACCCTTAAGTATCCCCGAATTGTGGCAAGCAATGTTTCACAAAGGTGATGCGGTTAAACAGATAATTCTCTGGGATTTACGTCTCCCGCGCATTGTCGCTGCGATGATTGTCGGTGCAGCGTTGGGAATGTCGGGCGCACTGCTGCAAGGAATGTTACGCAATAGTCTTGCCGATCCTTTTATTTTAGGTATTTCTGCTGGTGCAGGACTCATTGTCATTGTGATGATCGTTTTGCAAATATTGCCAATAGCGATTCCCCTAGCAGCGTGGATAGGAGCAATTTTGACATCAGCTATTGTGATTTTGCTCGGTCGTGCAGGTTCGGGAGTCTCCATTGAACGGTTGATTTTAGGTGGAGTAGCGGTAAGTTCTTTATTAGGTGCCCTACAGAGTACATTGCTTTTACTAGCCGAAGACGGTCAAATTCAAATTGCCCTTAGTTGGCTGGTTGGTAGCTTGAACGGGCGAGGCTGGAAAGAAGTTTCTACGGCTGGCCCTTATATTATTGTTGCCTTATTGGGGGGGTGGTTGCTGGCGCGGTCAGTGAATGTACTGGCGTTGGGAGATGATTTAGCCGTGGGGTTGGGGGTATCGTTAACGCGATCGCGTCTTTTAATTGGCGGTGTCGCCACTTTATTAGCCGCAGGTGCAGTTAGCATCAGTGGCTTAATTGGATTTGTCGGTCTTGTGGTTCCTCACGGTGTCCGCCTGATCGTCGGTACAGATCACCGCTTTGTTTTGCCACTTTCAGCACTTGCAGGTGCGTGGTTGCTTACCTTTGCAGATTTACTCTCCAGATTGGGATCAGTTGAACTACCAGTAGGTTCTGTCACCGCCTTGCTAGGTTCACCTTTGTTCATTTGGTTACTTTATCGCCGTTCTGCTGGGATGGGTAAATCTTAAGAGTTAGGAGTTAGGAGTTAGGAGTTAGGAGTTAGGAGTTAGTTGTCAGTTGTCAGTTGTCAGTTGTCAGTTGTCAGTTGTGCTTCTCCCCATCTCCCCTGCTCCCCTGCTCCCCTGCTCCCCTGCTCCCCTGCTCCCCTGCTCCCCTGCTCCCCTGCTCCCCTGCTCCCCTGCTCCCCTGCTCCCCTGCTCCCCTGCTCCCCTGCTCCCCTGCTCCCCTGCTCCCCTGCTCCCCTGCTCCCCTGCTCCCTATTTGTATCAACATTATATTGGGCTTTTCCAATTGTTAATTTGTGATTGTTAAAAATGCCACTTGAACTACAAAATCTCACAGGCGGTTACACCACTTTGCCAATTGTGCAAAATATTAACCTCACCCTGCAAACAGGAGAATGGTTGAGTTTAGTAGGTGCTAATGGATCTGGTAAGTCTACATTGCTCAAGTTGCTGAGTCGCATTCTTTCTCCGCAACAGGGAACAGTATTACTTGATGGTAAAGCTATTTACTCTCAACCCCCGAATTTAGTTGCACAAAAATTAGCGTTGTTACCGCAACAACAAACGATTCCTGTAGGGTTGACAGTGCGACAATTAGTGAGTTTAGGACGCACACCACATCAACCTTGGTGGCAATGGGAATTAACTGTAGAAGACTGGCGAAAAGTTGAAACTGCAATCAAGAAAACACAACTAGAAAAATTTAGCGATCGCTTAGTCGAACAACTTTCAGGTGGTGAACGTCAACGGGCTTTTTTAGCTTTAGCATTAGCCCAAGAACCAAAAGTATTACTATTAGATGAACCCACAACTTATTTAGATATCAACTATCAACTACAACTATTAGAATTACTCAAAAACCTAAATCAACAACAAGAATTAACCATTATCACCGTTTTACACGAACTGAATTTAGCAGCCCGATATAGCTCCCGCATTGCCTTATTAAAACAGGGTCAACTGTGGGAAGTTGGTACACCCGAACAAGTACTAACACCCCAAGCGATCGCGCAAGTCTTTGGTGTAGAATCCGTGATTATTCATACTCCTGTAGGCTTACAAGTTTGTGCTATTTCTGCCGTGTAATCTCAAGTCTCTCCATTTTGCGAAAATCAACCTTAAAAACTCTCTGCGCCTTTGCGTCTCTGCGTGAGACAAAAATATTTATCCAACAAGTCTAACCAACTTTCTCATCATGAAAACAACCCTTCCCCAAAACTGGGAAAGGGTTTGAATTCTTCAACTCAAATTGATATTAATCTTCAATTGGTGCGTTAGGAATTGCCGCATCAATATCAGCTTGTGTCAAAGTGGGAATTGACCAGTTCACATCACCAGCTTTGTACACTTTCGCAGGGGCAACATTGAATTCAACTGCGCCAGTTTGAGGATTAGTTGTAGCTACTAACTGAGTTCCATCCACCACCTTGATAGCCAAAGGTACTATCAATTCTTGTCCTTGAGCATCTGCACCAGCTACACCAGCTACCTTGGTACCACTCGGTAGGTAAACACCATCACAGTCCCATTCATTTTCTGTAATCTTACCATTTCCTAAGAAGTAAAGGCTATTTCCTTGAAGTACTTTTTTGGGTTTGTGAGCATAGATAGCTAAAGTCTTACCAGTCTGATTAAAGCACTGCGCCCAGCTTCCTGCTGTTTCTAAAATATACTTTTGTAGCTTCAATTCACCTAGTTGTTGTTCAATTTGTTCGGGGGTATATTCAGTTTGATCAGGTGTATTTTTGATCTGCAACAGGTTATCAATTGCTTGAGCTACTTCAGTGTAATCGGGACTAGTAATTAGATTTGGTCTATCTGCCCAAGAAGGTTGAGCAACTACCAAATTCAACATCAAGACTAAAGCAACTAGACCAATTTTAAACAGTTTCATGATTTCTCCTTTTGAGGATGACAAAATATTTTCAATTGAGCAAACTTTTGAGACGAGACAGTTTGCATGGATTCTTGTAGCTTTGTTTGCAAACGTCTCGCAAATATTATTTAATGATTATCGTGGAAAGTCAACGCCTGAAGATGTAGCTGTTTGACCATTCATTCTATACAGTTTGACGGCTCCCATTAAACACAGACAGCTAGCGACCAAAGCAATTGGAGTCAAGGACGCACTGTCTAGGATAATAAACACACCTAGACCGATCAACACAAAGGGCACAATACCATTACCGTAGCGAGTTAGTAAATTAGCGATCGCAGACTGGCAGGTTAGCTTATATGTCATATAACACCAAACACCAACCAGTAACAGAAATACCCCAATAATCACCAGCAAATCAGGCAGGGCAGTGTTGGCAAATAATGGCATGTAGATACCTACATTATCACTACCATTGGCGATGGTAATAGCCGCCACGCTATAAGCTTGGGGAGACAGAAAACTAGCAAAAGCTGAGGAATATGAAAACTCGGTTTCTGTCTGTGTCTCGGAGTCAGAATCGCTTTCTGGATTCAACAGGCGATTTAGCCCAATGGTGATAGGCACCAAACCCAGAAGACCAATCCAATTGGATGGCAATACCAAGCCTCCCAGAAAACCAACTAAGCTGGCAATGACCAGAGTACAGAAACCCAAGTACTGACCAATCACAATGTGCCGACGACGGAAATTTGCATCTACCTGAGAAAATAACAGCGTCAGGATAACTAAATCATCCAAGTTTGTGGCTGTAAAAGCTGTGATTCCGGTAGTAATTGTGGTGACGAGTTCGTTCATTTCTATTTCTCCTCAATCTTCATGCTGGTGCTGTTTACCTAGGGTCTGTTTCTGTCTGCAAATGCTTAGTGGGAAGCTGCTATTTGATCCCAGCGTGGAGGTGTAGCATCTCCAATTCAATTAATAGGCTGTGCCCGCTTGGTATCAAGGGCAAAAGGTATAATATTAATTTGTAATTGGTAATTCAAACACAGTTCAAAAAGCTTGTAAAGTTCTGATTAAAGGTTAAAGAGTCTAGAGTTTAACGTTGAAATGCATCGAGTAAAGTAACGTTTCAGACTCTCATTCTATCAAGTGAGAAAAAAGCACTTGTATTTCACTCTTATTTACGAGATAATTTCTCAACAAGTTTGTTATTGTCGCCAAGTGGTTGGTCAACAGTAAAAGATTTATTAGCAGAAGTTTCCTTAACAAACTTGCTGTTATTTTGTAGATGAATTCCTGGCAATAGACTCACTTTTATATCTTTATTTTCTTTGGAAGCAGGCACTAAAGTTACTCTTAGTTCATTAATAATTTGCTGCTGACCCTTGACAATTTGGGTTAGTTCTGCTAACTGTTGAGAGTGTAATTGATCCAATTTTTCATGGAGCAGTTCAACATTTTGTCCAGCTCTGAGATTGACTTGGTGGTCAATTTCGGCGTTTATGCGATCGGTATCAGACTGGCGATTCTGACTCATCAGGACGATGGGAGCAGTGTAGGCAGAAGCAAATGAAAACACCAAGTTGAGCATGATGAACGGTGATTCATCCCAGTGGGGAACCCCAGGCATTAAGTTCATTCCAACCCATCCTGCCAAAACGGTGCTTTGGCAAATGAGAAATTTCCAAGAACCCACATGACTTGCTAATTTATCAGCAAGGTGCTGTCCGCGAGTCAATTCCTCAGTGGAGGCATTTGCCGTTACTGATTGCTGTATTTCTACAAGATGGGGCTGTTGAGCTACTTTTGCATCAACTTTGTTGGACGATACTCTTTCTACTGGATTCATCTTGCACCCTTTGGCGTCATTCCTGTCTGTGTTTTTCCTGATGACTTTTAATGTACGCTGCCTCACCGATAGGAGCAAATATTCTTTCTTTTTAAAACGATAGATAAAAGTGATTGACAATGAAAAACCAACAGTCATCAGTCAACAGTCATCAGTCAACAGTCAACAGTCAACAGTCATCAGTCATCAGTCATCAGTCATCAGTCAACAGTCATCAGTCATCAGTCATCAGTCAACAGTCATCAGTCATCAGTCATCAGTCAACAGTCATCAGTCATCAGTCATCAGTCATCAACTGACATCTTCGTGTAGTATTAGTTAGCTTTTGTGGCTTGTATTCATCGCACTCAAGGAATCAAGCCGCTAATTCAATTCAAAAAGCCCTATGAATCAATTGACATCTAAAGATTGGATCTTGATTAAAAAACGACTGACTCCTTATTTATTTTTACTGCCTGCTTTGCTTATTTTGGGGTTAACCGTCTTTTGGCCTGCACTACAAGCGTTTTATCTCAGCTTTACCAGCTACGAAGATATCTCTCAACCACCGCAATGGATAGGTTTTGCCAACTTCCTGCGCTTATGGAAAGATGCAGTTTTTTGGAAAACATTGAAAAACACTTTTTTCTATCTTGTAGGTGTAGTACCAATTCTGGTCATAGCTCCTTTATGGCTAGCAATTTTAGTCAATCAGAAACTGCGGGGTATAAATTGGTTTAGAGCTGCATATTACACCCCGGTGGTGATTTCAACAGTAGTTGCAGGGATAGCTTGGAATTGGCTGTATGCAGAAAACGGTTTACTCAATCAACTCCTCAAACTTGTGGGTCTTTTTCCAGAAGGAATTCCCTGGTTAACTGATAATCCACCAATTAAACTTTTTGGTATTGTACCAATTTCTCTTGCCAGTGTTATGGCTGTCACCGTGTGGAAAGGACTAGGCTATTACATGGTGATTTATTTGGCAGGTTTGCAATCAATTCCTAGTGATGTGTATGAAGCGGCAGCAATTGATGGTTCAGATGGTATCCGCAAACACTGGGACATGACCATACCCTTGATGAAGCCTTATTTAGCACTAGTAGCAGTGATTTCAGCTATTTCTGCCACCAAGGTGTTTGAAGAAGTGTATATCATGACTCAAGGGCAACCACTTAATAATTCCAAAACTATTGTTTATTATCTCTATGAGGAAGCTTTTAGTAACTTGGAAATTAGCTATGCTTGCACAATTGGACTAGTGTTATTTTTAATAATTCTAGGGTTATCAATTTTGCGATTAATTATTAATCAACAAGAAGGCGATAATATGACAATCTGATTTAAGGTAACTACAAAAAGTAATTATTCCATCACTGCATCCAAGACGAATATTAAAGGATGTCTCTTAAGTGGGCGGAAGGTATAAGTTATCATTCTCAGCGAAACGAAGTAGAGCTTACTACTTCAACGTAGCAAGCTAGGCGCAGCTTTGACTAGAGGAGAAGAATGGTAATTGGTCGTAGTTTGTTAAGATGCTACCCTGGGGAAAACCGCTACTCTATTCTTTGAGTTCTGCTTTGCAGTACGCGTCTAGACTGCGCGATCGCTTGATTCAGTATGACATTTTTAACTTAAGATACAAAAGTGGATTATGGCAGCGCGTACTTAGTAGTTATTTTCCAAGGAGAATAACGCACACGCTAGCTTGTATGTGTGTTTTCTGCAATCATCCGTATAAGAATGTGCATTAAAATCGGAGAGAAGCAAGGGTGTAAAGGAGTTTGATAGAGAATTTAGAGCTTTTGTCTAATATGAAACTGGTGCAAGTTGTGGGAATGACAGCTACCACCACAGCCAAGACCAATACCTCAACTAATTTGGTACTATGTCTATGCTGCAGAGTCTGTCTCACCCACTTGTAGGTCTGATATCTAAAAACTAGTTCTAACCTCAAGCTGCAACAGTTGTGTTTTTCTCTTGGCTATCATTCGTCATATCAGATGCTTCCTTGTTCTCAGCTAGAAGAGAACGAATCAATTCTCGAATTACATCGGTTGCTGGTCTTCCTGTCAAGGCACAGTAGTGTTCCAGCTTCTCTACCTCACTGGAGGTAAGATTTACCGTAAGTCTTTTCACAGCCCATTTTTTACTCATGATTCACTCAATTATTCACGTTTAGCAAATGTGTGTGTATTAGACTCATCTGTCTGCAAACTACATATTGCATACATAGCAAGTTAATACCCAATAAATGATATGAGCGGTTCAATTTGGGTGTAAATGATCGTTATTACATTTTACTAGTAATACAAATCACACCAAGCTCAGCGCTTTTATGCTTATGATGTGAAAATGCCTGTCACGTATCTAAATAAGTGTCGAGATTGACAAAATAAAGATGCCCTAGATTTAGCGTTCTAATTTTTACAATTGAATAAGTAAATGTCCTATCTATCAAATATAGCGAATTCCAACTCTACATATGTCCCTGTTCTGTTAATGCTCAAGTACCAGTGAATTTGAGCGAAAAAGGCTACACAAATGCGCTCAATAATGTTGTGCTTCATTCAGTACAACGATGTACACAGACTCATGGGATGTCTAAGAGGATGTTTGAAAAGCGAATATAATTCGCTACTACACAGGCAAAGTCCACCTTCGTGGACTAATGAAAAAGTAAGCATCTCAACCCGCGCAGGCGGGTTTTGTCTGTATAGCCAAGCCACTGCGCTATCGCGGTTCCCCGACAGCCGCGCATGTGGCGCGTGACTTCTAGTCGCCAGGGCTAGTCTGACGCTCCTACGTCGCTAACGCTGCGCTAACGCCAAGATTTTTAGGCAGCTATTGCACAGTCAAGGCGATACTTTTCCTTCAACGTTTTGCGATCGCATGGGTTCATCAGTCTGGTAATTGCGGCTTACAATCCACTGGTAGCCGAAGCGATCGCGCAGCATTGGCAGGATTTCACTAACATCAGATGTAACTCTATTTTTTCTCAACCATTTGTTATGGTCAATCCTAATTATTTCTGATTTTTTCTGATGATTTTATGATTTTTATATTAAGAATAGGTTGATTTTATCAAGATTTATGATTAACTAGATGATTGGCTAATTTTTACTAAGACTTAGCAATCAAAAGGATGCATTTGCTTTATAATGCTTAACAAGCTTAAACAAAAATTTATTAGGAAACTCCAAGAAATAAATGATCCTGCTTGAAGTTGCTGAGTGATGACTGATGACTGATGACTGATGACTGTTGACTGTGAACAGTGGGATATTTTTGAGAATGGAAGTCCCTTATGTCCTTACCCGTTGAAAAACAACAAATCCGTTTGCGGGGACTATCGGATAAATATATCCATTAATTGCAGAGATATGAGAGGCAAAGTTGCCTATATTATCTCCTCCGTAGATTGAAGCATCACTATTGAAAATTTCCTGCCATTGACCATCACCGATTCGGGAATTGTTAATGGTGTATCGTGATGAAAACGGATGATTATTTAAACTTGCTACAATCAAAAATTCTTCAGTGACATCCCAACGTTTGAAAGCAATGATTCGGTTGGCATTATGGACATGGATAATATCAATCAAGTGAGAATGCAGTCCTGAATGAGTACGGCGTAGCTGAATGAGGTCTTGGTAAAATCGGAACAGTTGTTGACCATTATTTTGGCGATCGCCTAGTAAATCCTCTCGGTTATCTATAAAATCGGTGTATCTGTAGGGTTTTTGTGCGCCAATTTCCTCACCCATCAAAAACATTGGTGTACCAGCCGACAAAATAGACACACCAAAAGCAAAGCGACAACGTGCTTCGGCATACTTTCGGGTTTCGCCAGTCAATGGTGCTGCGTTGACAGCCGCTACAATGGTGCGCCGAGACTCTACTCTATGGCTTCCTTCTTCAAAATAAGCATTACCTGCTTCATCATGAGATTCATGATAGACAACCTTGTGATGACCAGACCATGCTAATGCCAGGGCAAATTTATCCATCGCTAGAGGTTCATCGCTACCATATCCAGCCGTAGGAATTAATTTGGCATATTCTGTGCCTTGTCTAGCATCACCAATTAAATGGTGATAGAAGTTGGCATACCAAGCAGCATCAAACCCCAAACCCCCAACATCGGGAGATTCGCTGACTGCTTCCCAATCAGAATGATCCTCTGCTATGAGAATGGCATTCGGTTGAATGAGTTTCATTGTCCTTGTCCATTCTTTAAGGAATTTAGCACCAAAAATATTGGCATTACCCACAGATCTACCATCAGCGTGCAATTGGTTGTACAAATGCATAGAAGTCGTTTGATCAACCCGGAATCCATCTACATGAAATTCCTCCATTAAAGTTACTGCACTGCTAATGAACATCTTTCGCACCATCTCTTCATAAAACCGAGGTGCAAAACCTGTAGACAAATTATCAAGATAGCCACCATCTGGGAAACGTCTACCGTCTGGGTAGAAATAATCGCTAGAGTTACCCTCATACCAGAAATAAATATTGTGTTCGGGAATATCCGAGTCATATGCCCATTCTGCCCGTTCTCCATCGGGATTGAAGTGGTTGTATACCACATCTAAAATCACAGCAATTCCATGACGATGGCATTCCCTAATAAAATGCTTCAGTTGATCTCTTCCACCACCACTGTATTCGAGAGCAAAGTAGTGAGATGTTTCATATCCCCAATTTACTTTGTCTCTAAATTCTGACATCGGTAAGAGTTCAACAGCGTTAACGCCTAATTCTACTAGGTAGGGTAGTAAAGCGATCGCATCCTCAAAATTTCCCGGTCTGTTTTGACCATACCCTAAAGCGCCTATGTGGAGTTCGTAAATTACTAAATCTTCTACACGCTGGGGAAGAGGGCGTTCGAGGGAAAATTCATTGTTCCAGAACTCCTCTTCTGGGATGAATTCTATTTCTGGCCAGACTGGTTCAGTAAAATGTCTAGTCACCGTATCTGGATTGATGACTACAGAACAGCTTTTAGTACCATCCAAATCTTGATATTTGCCCGAAAAGGGTATTCCGTTTTTATCTGTATATCTATGAGAAAAAGGTTTACCGTCAGGATTGATGTTGCCTTTAGCAATTTGACAGCGAGAATATAAATCAGTGCGATAAACGACTCGTCCCGCTTCATTGACAATTCTAAACATATAAGGAATATGGTCAAAGCGGGAGAAATCGGCAAGTTCTGGTGACACTGTGACATCTGTTTGCCAAATACCTTCCGCTGTCCTCAACATGGGAAATGGCCCTAGGTGGGGATCTATGCCAAAATCAGGATCTTCTCGAAAAGCATCATCAGCAATATAGCCACTGCTGTGATTACCAAAGACAACTTCCACATTCCGCGCATTCGGTGCCCAGACAGCAAACTTTAACCCAGGCTGAGATTGTTCAGGAAGATAATATGGTTGTGCGCCTAGTCTGCGACTGTGAACTAAATAATATCTTTCTTGCTGAGACTGAGTGCTGTTAGGAGATTGTAAAGTAAAACTACAGTAGCGATCGCTGGAATTGCGATCGTTAACTTCCGTGGGGATTCCCCACAGGTTATTACCCGCTGGACTATCTAGCATTACACCCCAGCGAAATAACCAACCAATTTGCGAATCATCAAGTTCAACAGTAGTTTGAAAGCAGGGACAGCCATCTTCACCAATGATTTGCTGCATCTGTTGAGACTGCCATTGTTGAGAATAGCGACCGTTTTCATCCCAACTACCAATTAAGCGGGGGTTGTTAAAAATTGCTCTTTTAAAACCTGTGAAATAGGTAAAACTAACGGGAATCTTAGCCATATTGATATCCCTTTTTGAGCATTCAAAATTACAAAATAATTTACGCAACTGGCACACTAAATAAAAGTTATGGCTGTCAAAAATCCACAACTGATAGTCAAATATCAAGCTTTTTTAACTATTGACCATTGACTATTGACTATTGACTGCCTCAACTAAAAATTTATAGTACTTGCGTAAGTCCTGTACAAAATTTAAACAGTCATAGCTGCATGAAGACCGCGCTGTTTATTCTCAATTTCTCTGACCAAGGTTTCCATGAATTTATTTACAAGGTCAGGATGTCTGCCTGTCACTAAATTTTCATCAATCACAATGTCAGCAGCTAAATCATTTTCGTAAATAATCTCAGCTCCAGCATTTTCCACATCAACCAGAATATTATGGGCGCAAGTTACTCGCCGATTTACCAAAACATCAGCAGCACAAAGTAGCCATAACCCATGACAAATCACTCCTATTTTGACATTAGGGTCTTGCATGGTTTTACCAATAAACACAACTGCCGGAGCTTGATTGGGCTGATCTTTTTTCACCTTTTCTTCATATCTCAGCCGATCCATTGCATAAGCACCAATACAAACTATTGCCTTATAATCGGCTGGATTAATATCACTGACTTCTGTAGTGACAGTTACATGTTCTTTAACTATACCATCCTCAGAATTGCTGTGAAAAGTTATTTCTTTATTGCCCCACAAGTGAGAAATGTAATCAACTTGATAACCTTGCTGAGGAAAGTATTCATTGAAAGCCCGAAATTCAAATGGGTCAAAATGTTCTTCAATTAAAACACCGATTTTGCCTTTCCCTTCGTCCTGGCTTTGAATAATCAGCTATCAATTCTTTGTAGTAGTTAATCCGTTGTTTCATAGATTATTTCTCCTGATTATTTTGCAGGCTCTAGAACCTCATTCAAAGCACCAAAACAACCAGCCGCCTTGTTGAATCCGGCATAAACACACATGAATAAAAGTAATTCCTCTATCTCCTCACGGGTGACACCTTGCTGAAGAGCCATGTGAACATGAGCGCCAAAGGGATTACCTGGCCCGACATGATCCTGATTCACAACATCAACAGCAATTGTGATCAAAGCTTTGGTTTTTTGGTCAATTAATGGTAGCCCCCAAGCTTCACCTGCAACACGAATTACAAAATCCCCAAATTTGGGATTGATTGCTTTGAGATTTGCTTGCAGTTGTTGATCGTCGAGGACTGCATTTTTTTTAAGAGAATTCTTAGACACAATTTTACCCTATAAAAAATCATTAACTTAATTAGCGTTTACCAAGCATCAAAATAGAGATGTCATCTTGAAGTTGATTGATTGCTCCTATGTTTGTAATCAACTCAGCAACTGTAGAACTGCGTTGACCTGCTAGTGTTATCTGACCATCATAGACAAATGTGAAAGCTGTTATTTCTGGAAATGTGCTAATTTGTCTGAGGTATTTGGCTTGGTATTTTGTGGCTGTAGTGTATATTTCGGAAGCAAAAAACTTTTCCATTTCTAGGCGATTAGAAAAGGCAATTTCTAAAGCTGCTTGATAGTTTTTTTCTGGTTGTTCAGAATGAGATACACCAGCCGCATCGGGGCGGGAATTATCTACTTCTTCAAACAAATGTATTCGTAACTTCAGCACTAAATCACTCTTGACTATCTCTGAAGCAAAGGTTTCTTTAAGATATTGGCGGAACTCTTCTACACTGACATCATTGGCTTTCTTGAGCATGACGTGAAACTTTTCAACACCAACTAAACCGTTAGGTGTGGCGTTTTCAATACCGTCAACATAGGTGATGGAGTTACCGGGGTTAGTGTTATAACCGATCGCCTTACGAAATAAGTTATGCTCATCATCCATGAGAATGGTAGAAGCCTGAAACCATGTCTGACGGTCTGCGACAGTTTTAAAGGTTAATTCAGCAATGCCATCAAACTGATCTTCTGCGGGTGTGTTGTAATTTATACCCTCAATAGTCGGCCAGATACCTCCTTCATTATGAGCTACATGAAACTGCCAATATTGGTATTGACCAGGTAAGCGGGCGCAGACTGGGCCGTGAACATTTCGCCAATAATCATCGAACAACTCTAAAGAAATTCCCTTTCTCTTCCACAGTGGGACGTAAAAAACTACTTGTGCAGCTTGATCTCGCTGTGCATAATTAGCTGTTCTCATTGCTTTTCTCCTGAAGTCACGATGTAGCTGCTATCAATCCTTGTTTTTGTTCTGGTTCTGTATTGTGTTGGATAATTAGTTGGGCGATCGCATCGATAAATCTACCGACATCATGACCTGATCGCCCTGTAACTAAGTCGCCATCAACAACAATTCCAGAAGCAGATGGCACATAAACTGCACCACCATTCGCAATATCTGCAAGGGTGACTTCGTGACAGATTACTTTTCGCCCTTGCAGTAGTTCTGGTATGGGTGTCAATAGCCACAATCCATGACAAATCGCCCCTTTGACAATTTTGGGATTAGCCATGGCCTGGGCAAAGAATTGGACGGCTGGTGCAGTACGAGTCTGTTCTGGACTGATGGGACAATCTGCTGGAGGGTCAAAGTAACGCAGACGTACACTGGTATAGCCAGCAGAGACAATCACAGCAGCATAATCATTGATGTCTACATTCTGAAAGTCAATGTTCACATCTAGGTATTCCAAAGATTTGCCCACTGCATCCACATCACTGACAAAACGCAGACTTTCGTAACCCCATAGACGAGACATTAAATGTACAGTCGCCCCAAGTTCGCCAAAGTGTTGCTGATAAGCTGCAATTTCCTCTGGAATAAATTCACTCTCTACAAGAATGGCAATTTTCTTTCCTTCTAGCATTGGGATAGTCATAACTGCTTGCCTAAGTCTTGGGTGTAAATTCCACAATGATTTCTGCTGCTGAACCAAGTTGAAATTCTTTTTCTCCCAGTTCAAGTTGGAAGTTATCAGGGTCTACTGTAGTGCGATCGCTACCATCAATGCTGATTCTGGTCACTTCTAGAGTATTGGGTCTAAAGAAATCAGGTAAAACATTGAGCGATCGCTGGCGACAATCGGGATTAGGTTTGAAATACAAACAGAAGGGTTCTTTTGTCACATAACTACTGATATAGATATGAGCCAAATAATTTAGCTCAAAGGCATGGTATCCAGAAATTGAATGTTCTCCTTTCTGTCCATACTTTCCTGTAGTAATTGAATCTCCACTTTCACTAACTCGGAAGAAAATACCTTTATTTTCTTGGTCAAGAAAGAAGAGATTCCAAAAAGCAGCTGTTTCTCTTGCTAACCGCAAATACTCTTGTTTTTGGTCATGACTTTCATTACTACAACCATGAAGAATCAGATAGGCTAACAAAGCCTGTTCTTGTTGCCAGAAATCCTTCGTATTCAACCAAGGAAATTCTAGTGGCATTCCATTTTGGGGATTACGCTCTAAAGTATCAAAAATCCCACCTCTAAATAAGTCTATGCCAATCTCTGCCATCTTGATTCCTAACCGATCTGCCAGCTTCATTAACTTATCCGCTAAGCGTTGTGATTCTTCAGCTTCTTGCTCGTTATCAGCAGATTGGACAGCTAGAGAGTAGTAATAGTTAGCAACACGGGTAAGGTTCCAGGCAATCTTCAAATTGTGTCCCACAACAGCACGATTTTGTTGCCAACGCCAATTTTGGTCTGGCTTCCAATCTCGAAAAAATCGCTCATTTACAAACGGAACGTTGGGATCTGGATCGAGAAATCTATCAGCAATGATTGTGGATGATGTTTTGAGAATCTTTTTGCAGGTTTCTAAAAATTTCCCAATTTCTTCGTGACCATGATCAGTTATTGGCAAGGGTTCTAATGCTAAAATTACGTTAATTAAATATGCAGGTATATGGTCTCCTATTGAGTTCCAATTTTTTCTTGCTTGATTTTGATCAAGAGCAGGATTATCCCAACTCAGCGTTACATAATCCAGGTGTGAAAAATAATCCCCGTACCCATTATGCCCATACTCTGATTTTGGATCAGCAAAGAAATCATTAAACGCACGAACACTTCGTTTAATATCATCAAGTACTTCCCAATCTAAAGTGATTCTATAGTACTGAGCTAATCCTGCTAATGCATAAATTTGCTCATAAAGTGGGATTGTATCTCTATCATCCTCGTTGAGAGAACGTATATACAACTGATAACTGTACTTCGTCTTGCGCTTGCCAAAAGCCCAAAAACAATGTTTGCCATCAGATGTTAAACTGCGAAAAGTTTCACGTTGATATTGAACTCCAGCACGCGCTGCTGAAAGATAACGTTCGCCTCCAGTCAACAAGTAAGCAGAGGATAGTCCATAGATCAGCCTCGAAAGTGTGGCACATTCCTGGATTTCATCATCAGTTGGTAAACCGATGATGTTTAAGTTAGTTCGATAAAGAGCAAAATCATCGATTTCATAGGTTTGTTTATTGGGAAATAAATAGCCTAACCAACTATCTGCTAAGCGGGAAATTTGGGAAGAAGGAATAAAGGTGTACTGAGTTTTGTTCTTAAATCAAATATGAGTCCTATATATTGCACCTCTATGAATAAATCCTGAATACACGATATGTCTAGTCGCTTGAATTTCGTGGCTTACCCGCCCCTACAATTCTTCACTCAGCACTCAGTACTTTACCCAGTTGGGGGAGTAAAGCTGTAAAAGCTTTTCCTCGATGGCTAATTGACCTTTTTAATTCAGGTGTCATCTCAGCAAAAGTTAATTGCTTTTCTGGAACGTAAAAAATGGGATCGTAGCCGAAACCACCGTTACCTCGTGGTACATGGAGAATTTCGCCACGACAAATGCCTTCTGATTGTATAACGATCGCACCATCAGGACTAGCGATCGCTACTGCACAAACAAATTGTGCTTGACGATTGACTTCGTTACCTAATTCCCTCAATAGCCTGGCAATACGTTCTGAGTCAGTTTTGGCATAACGTGCAGAATACACTCCCGGTACACCATTGAGCGCATCCACTTCCAAGCCAGAATCATCAGCTATTGCCCAGTTTCCTGTGGCTTGAGCAACTTCAGACGCTTTGAGACAAGCATTAGCAGCAAAGGTATCACCTGTCTCTTCAATTTCCAATTCTTCAGGTTTGAGAATCAATTGCCAAGCTGAATTTTCTAGGTAAGCTTGCATTTCCCGCAACTTACCTGGATTACTTGTTGCGACTACGAGTAGTTTAGTCATTGGTCATTAGTCATTAGTCAATAGTCATCAGTCATCAGTCATCAGTCATCAGTCATCAGTCATCAGTCATCAGTCAACAGTCAACATTTGGACTATTGACTATTGACTATTGACTACTGACAATTTTACTCTGCCCAGTCTTTGGCCCAAGCAAGAGTTTGATGCACTTGCTCAAGTGTTGGGGCTTCGCAATAAAGGCGCAAAACGGGTTCGGTACCGCTAAACCGAATCATTAGCCAGCTGTTATCGGCTAGGCGGAATTTGTAACCATCGATGGTTTGACAATCAATCACTGCTAACCCTGCAATTTCTGTTAAGGGTTGGGTTTGCAGTTGTTGCAAAAGACGCGATCGCACTTCCATGCTGGCTAGGGGTAAATCAATGCGATCGTATGCTGAGTTAAAGTTTGTTTTTTCCTGCAATTGGCGATAATACTCGCCTAAATCTAAACCAGATTCTACAATCGCTTCTAATACATACAGTGCTGACAACAGTGCATCGCGTTCGGGAATATGGCTACCATAGCCAATTCCTCCGGACTCTTCACCACCAAGCAACACTTGGGCTGCTAACATTCTGTCAGCGATGTATTTGTAACCTACTGGTGTTTCAAAAATTGACAAGTTATGTAGTGCTGCTACACGGGGAATCAAGTCAGAACCACTGACAGTTTTGACTATTTCTCCGCTAAAGCTGCGTCTTAGGGTTAAGTGGTCGATTAATATCGGGATTAAGACTTGGGAACTAAGGAAGTTTGCTTCTCCATCTACCGCCGCGATGCGATCGCAGTCTCCATCGAAGACTAAACCCACTGCTAAACCTGATTTATCCGTTTCTCGGTGAGTCCGAATCACCTTGAATAAACGAGAAAGGTATTTGGGTAAGGGTTCTGGCGCACCACCTTCAAATAAAGGGTCGCGATCGCTGTTGAGTTCTTGGACGCGATCCCCTAGTAATTTCTCCAATCCCCCAGCCGCAGCACCATGCATGACATCGGCGAATACCGTCAGTTTCCCTTTTGCGATCGCCTCCCGAATCTTGGCAATATTAACTTTACCTTCTAGTGCTTGAGTGTAACTCGGCCAGGGGTCAAAGTTCTCTTGCTTGCCTCTTGTCGCTGCTGGTGGTACTCCATCCAATAACAGCGCTTCTATTTCTTTTGTGACTTCTGGCGATACCGAACCACCAAAATATCCCTTTACTTTTAGTCCTAAATATGCTCCAGGATTATGACTAGCTGTAATGACTAGCGCCCCCAAAGCATTAAGTTGTTTCGCCGCCCAACTAAAAGCAGGAGTTGGGGCATAGCTTTCACTGAGTAAAACATCAAATCCTACAGCGGTGACAGCATCAGCGACAGCACGAGCAAAGTCTTCCGCCATAAATCGGCGATCATAACCGACAACAATTGTCCGGCTCCCAACTGTTGAAAAATACGTATCATATAATACTTTTGCTGCGGCTGGTGCGACCAAGGCTAGACGTTCAAAGGTGAACTCATCACCAATAACGCCCCGCCAGCCGTCCGTACCAAATTTGATTGAGTTAGCAACAACTGGCATGGAGGTATCCTAACTGTTTACTTTTACTTGAGGATTCTAGCATTTATACAGTGTACAAGGTAAAAAACTTGACTATTGATTGATGACTGATGACTGATGACTGCTAAAAATCATTTACCTCATTCCTTCCCAATCCCCAATCCCCAATCCCCAATCCCCAATCCCCAATCCCCAATCCCCAATCCCTCAAATAGAAGAAGCGATCGCGGTTCCGTATCAGCGATCGCCCCTATTAACCCCTAGCCACAGGAATCAATTATGAAGATTGTATTTCCAGAATTCAAAAGGGGGTTGCAGTGGCAACCCCCTCATCCCAACTAACCTAATGTTCAAAAGGCGATGGCTCTAACTCTGCACAAGTGGCTAATCACCCAATAATATGCGTTATTCAGCTTAAACTTCAAATAATACCTTGATTTTACCAAAATTCAGCTTTTTATTGGTTATATCTGCTTAAAAAGTGTTTATTTCTAGATTTTCAAAAACAAGCAAATAACGGGTCAATTCAGATATCTGCTAAAATTGTTACATAAATTAACATAATGTCCAATGTTGGCACAGATATCTCGACATGATCCCGATAAATACAGCTTTTAAGCTGCATACACAAGAAGTGATATCAAGTTCGGCTAATTACTTACGATCTAGTCGGTTTGCTTGGTAATAGGTAATGGGTAATGGGTAATAGGTAATACTCAAAACCAATTACCAATTACCAATTCCCAATTACCAATTCCCAATTACCGGCCTCCACAGATATCATAAGTGTTTAAACGGACATGATATGACTCGTTTATTTTCTAACCTCCAACTTGATGGCAACAAGCTGAGTCATCAACCAGGTAGCGTCTTGGGAAGTACTGCGTTGGTTGCGGGAACTACGGTAGGTGCTGGGATTCTGGCGTTACCTGCGGTGACTTTGCCTTCAGGCGTTGTACCATCCACAGTCCTGCTGATTGCTATTTGGATCTACGCTTTAGTTTCAGCGTTGTTGATTGCAGAAGCAAGTTTAAACGCCATGCGTCTACAGGGACGTGCGAGTGTAGGTTTGTTGGCAATGGTGGAAAAAACACTAGGGTTTGTGGGAGCAAGAATCGCCGGTGGTGCGTATTTATTCTTACACTACGCCTTACTCATAGCGTATATCACCCAAGGAGGGGAGATTTTAGTATCTGTGTTTGCCAAACAGTGGGGTATCCACAACGTCATACCTACGTGGGTAGGGACAACAATTTTCACGTTGCTATTTGGCGGCATTATGTACCTTGGCAAAGAAAAATTTGTGGAGAAATTAAACAGTGTTTTTGTAGCAATTGTGATTGCTTCATTTCTGGGACTGTTGTTGCTGGGAGTCGGACAGGTAAAGATTGTGCAATTTTCGTTTCAGAATTGGAGTACCTTGGGAAGCGCTGTGTCAGTTATGTGTGTGGCGTTGTTTTACCACAATATTGTGCCAGTAGTTGTGACTCAGTTAGAAGGAGATACCCGCAAGATTCGCCAGTCTATCATCATTGGTTCTGTGATTCCCCTAATTATGTTTTTGGCGTGGAATGCTGTGATTTTAGGAAGCGTCAACCCTGATATGGTACGGGGAACCGTTGACAGTGGGACTGTTTTTGATCCGCTGCAAGTACTGCGATCTGGTGGTGCGGGAGAATGGTTAGCAGTGCTAGTATCGATTTTCTCCGAATTTGCGATCGCGACATCATTCATTGGATTTGTCTATGGGCTGCTGGATTTCTTCCAAGATATTTCTATCATTGCATCAGCTACATCTTCTAATCGTTTGCCACTTTACTCACTGGTTTTCTTACCTTCCGTAAGTCTGGGAATAGTCAATCCTAATATATTTTTAACTGCCTTAGATTACGTTGGTACTTTCAGTGTCTCAGTTTTAGGAGGTATAATACCAGTATTAATGACTTGGAAGCAACGTCAAGACTTAAATAGTATGAGTCAGCCACTTGTCCCTGGTGGTAAGGTGACGCTGATCGTGATGATTGTCATTGCATTAGCGATTTTGCTGAAACAAATTCTGTCATTGAGCGCATAGTTTGAGCATCTGCATTATTCTTTGACTTTGGGAATGGATACTTCGCGCCTAGTCAAAATCAGTAAATTCCTTAGCAAACATTTGCGCCACCAACCTCACCACATTGGGATTAAACTTGCACCCGGCGGTTGGGTTGCTGTCGATGAACTACTACTAGCCTGTGCTAATAATCAATTTCCTATTAGCCATCAGGAATTACAGCAAGTAGTCGCTAGCAATGATAAAAAACGCTTTTCCTTTGATGCTACAGGTACTTTGATTCGTGCCAACCAAGGACATAGTGTAGAAGTTGATTTGCAATTGCAACCTATGGTTCCTCCAGATGTGCTGTATCACGGTACAGGAAGTAAAACTGTGGAATCAATTCTCCAAACAGGACTCTGCAAAATGTCACGTCACCATGTCCATTTATCAAAAGATATTGCCACAGCCCAAATTGTAGGGGCAAGACATGGAAAACCAGTAGTTTTTGCTGTGGATGCTGCCGCAATGCATCAGGCCGGTTACAGCTTTTACTGTTCAGACAATGGCGTATGGTTAGTAGAGTTTGTCCCACCTGAATATCTGCAAACAATTTGATGACTGATGACTGTTAAGTATGAACAGGAAGGTCGAACAATTACACCGTCGTGTATAAAACTTTCATCCAGTTACCCAAAATTTGGGTATGTTTGGGGTTTTTTCTTTGCCCTTATTTAGTACAATTGTACTATTAAGACTCTTTCACTCCCTTCCCACTGTAAGATTACCAATGCAAATTTTTCTCCCCTGCTCCCCTGCTCCCCTGCCCCCCTGCTCCCCAAACGGTAATCTTCTAGTGGGAAAGGACTAAGCCAACACTCAAACCTAGCTTAACAAAAGTGGGTAGAAGCAAAGATTAGTGCAAGCGCCAAACGCCGATGCTAAAAGCGGCAAAAGTAGCTTGTCCTCAGCTATCACCTTTAATAAAAACCCTAAATGAGATAAATACTATGATGACGCCTGTACAGGGTGTAATAGCAGCCCAAGTTAACTCCAAATCCAAGTTGAAGCCATATGTTGAACAAAAAGCTGATACTACCAAGAGCGTTAGTACAGAAAACTTTTCTTTTCAAACCCTTGCTGAAGTGACTAAGACAATTTTACTTCATGCCTTTTGGCTATCTGAGCAAAAACAGCAACTTTCTTTAAAGGATTACAGAAAGCTACTTTTCGATCAAGGGTGGAAAGGAGAAGAAAAGAAATATCTCAAGATTGCAGCAGCATTTGGCAAGTTTTCGCCTCAAGATTTCGCACAAATTGAGCCTAGAACAATATATCAACTAGCGGAGAACAGTAAAAAGTACCAGCAAGTTATAGATAGACTGCTAGACTTAAGTGAAATTACTCAAGAAAATGTACGTTCACTGATTAAAAAGCAGCGCACTCCTAGACAACCAATACCTGAGAAACCGAGTATTTGGCGGCGCGTCAAGAATGGTAGGAGATATTGCCAAAT
This sequence comes from Nostoc sp. UHCC 0702, assembly GCA_017164015.1. Lineage (GTDB taxonomy): Bacteria > Cyanobacteriota > Cyanobacteriia > Cyanobacteriales > Nostocaceae > Amazonocrinis. The sequence continues at coordinate 872,364 of CP071065.1, read as the reverse complement.
TCCTCCAATTCACGAACCTTTAGAGGAAACTGGTACAACCTTGCAAAGAATGATGGATGAAGAAGGATTAACTGCCCAGCAAATTGTCGCAGAGGCTATTGCTTTAAGACAGGCTTACAAAGAAGGGCAACTGGTATTTAAAGAAGGTATAACAAAGTGCTGAGCATTGTTGTGAACAATCAATACAGCTATACTTAGTGTCTTATATCATGTCCGCTTGATTACTTATGAAACCCTAAGAACCCCACCCCTTAATCCCCTCCCCGTCAACAGGGAGGGGAAAAAAGCGTAGCTTTGGTGGGGTGGGTGCAATGACTGTGGGAATCATAACTAATTAACCGGACTTAATATTAGTGGTTGAATAATTTTGAACCACCAAGACACGAGGCTATATTTGCCTAGAAGTTGAGTGAAGTTTTACAATACTAAAAAGCCCCCTGTTTTCGCAGGGGAAGAACAGAGGGAGTATACCAAATTCGGATAGTTACTACAGCCTTTTGCTCAAGACCTTTAATCTAAAATTGGTATTAGGGTCTTCCAAGGAAAAAAATATTCCACTGTTCACAATCATCAGTCATCAGTCAACAACTTCAACCGAAATGATTTATTTTCTGCAAGTCCCTTACCACTTGTGTTTTATCCAATCGTAAATCTTCAGATATTCTCCTCCGGGAACGTTCCACGAGTAGTCATACTTCATACCTTGAATAGCTAGGTTGCGGAACTCTTCAGGATGCTGATACCACAAATCAATCGCCCGATCCATTGCTGACTCAAGAGCGCCGTAGTCTGTCTGATAAAACACATAACCATTGCGTTTTTCTGGTGGTACATTCTGGTCGTAGTCACGGTCAAATACCGTATTCACCAGTCCACCAACCCCGCGAACAATGGGTACAGTACCGTACTTCAAGCCGATCATCTGAGTTAACCCACAGGGTTCATAATTGCTAGGGACAACAATCATATCTGCCCCTGCATAAATTAGGTGGGATAATTCTTCGTTAAAGCCCAATTCCAAATGCACATCGGCATTACTATTTAAAAATTGTTTTTCGTGCTGGAAATGAGCATTGATTCCTGGTTCTGTGGCTGAACCTAGTAATACAAATTGTGCTTCTTTGTTTAGCGCGTGATAAATGGCGTGATGAACAAGATGCACACCTTTTTGATTATCTAACCGACCGATGTAAGCAATGATTGGTTTATCAGCAGGGCGGAGTAATAGCCGCTCTTGCAAAGCTTTTTTGTTATATAATTTTTGTTCAAAATCATCGTGAGTGTAGTTCTGGGGTATGTAGCGATCGATGTCAGGATTCCAAAAATCGTGATCGATACCGTTGAGAACTCCACTGAATTTATCTTGGTGCAAATGCAAGGTATGACCCAACCCAGAACCAACATCTGTAGTACGGGCTTCCCAGGCATGGTTTGGTGAAACGGTGGTGACTGCATTAGAGTAAACAATACCCCCTTTCATAAAGTTCAACGCAAAGGGGTTGAAATTGTCACGCAGCTTATCGTATTGGAAGTAATAGGCTTCTTGATTTAAACCTGTTGCCCGCAGAGTATCAACACCGCCTATTCCTTGATGCTTAAAGTTGTGGATGGTGTAGCAAACCCGTTGATACTCCATGCCATGATACTTGTAAATCTCATTCAACATGACTGGAATTAAACCTGTCTGCCAGTCATGACAATGAATGATATCGGGTCGCTTATTGCTTTGAAGTAAAAATTCTAAAGCAGCTTTGCCAAAGAACGCAAAGCGCATGTTGTCATCGTCGCAACCGTAATAACAGCCCCGATTAAAGAAATTATCCTGGGAGTGAGGTTCAATAAAGAAACACACCCGTCCATGTACCCAACCACAGTACACAGAACAGTGAATTGCCGCACCATACCAGGGTACCCACAAATTGATGAAAGCATCATGCAGCCCCCAAATATGGTCGTAGCGCATACAATCATACTTGGGTAGAATCAGCTCAACACAATTTCCCCGACTTTCTAATTCCCGACTCAATCCGTAAACGACATCCCCTAAACCTCCTGCTTTAATCACAGGGGCACATTCCGAGGCAATCTGTACTATGTACATTGGTAGTCCTCGCTTCACAAAACTTTATTCGTACTCTATTATTATCAGTACATGAAAAATGTTCTCATTGACAAGCAAGTGCTTGAATGATAAGTAAAAAAAGTTATACAGACACTTAGCAATAATGAAATTTGTAGGCTACGAGTGGTAAATTCAGGCGCAAGGTAGAAGGCAGAGGAGGAGTTAGAAGTTAGAAGTTAGGAGGTAGGAGTTAAGAGTTTTATCTCCCCATCCCCTCATCTCCCTATTCCCCCATCTCCCCATTGCCCCCCAACCCCAGAGGGGGCCCCAATGCCCCCCATCTCCCCATCTCTTTATCCTAAGGGACGTGATTCTTAAATGTCCTCTATTCCCTCAGCTTCTAAAGCATAGGCATCCATAGGATCTACGAACTCTTCCACGTCTTCTTCCTCGTCTTGTTCCTCATCTTGGTAATAGTATTCAACAGATACGTGCGGCACTAATCGACCAGTACTTTCCAACCAATCAAGCAGAGATTCTTCTTGCTTTAGAGGAACAATACCTGTTGGTTGGTGACGGGGTTCTTCGTGGAGAGCAGGGTTAGATAGTTTAACCATTGTTGTTTACCCCCGAAGAATCTATTTTGATACAAATTTGCGTTCAAAATCACTCGTATTCACGTAGTAGCAACCACAGGACAAGTTGTTGACTGTTGACTGATGACAGTCATCAGTCAACTTCTTGATCCCTAAGTAACTATTTTTAATTGCAAGTTCGTATGATTAACAGTTTGATTCTTGTATATTCAAAAGCCTCTTCCTTATGGTTGATGTTTTTATCTTCGCAAGGAATAATTATGGTCTGTCAATGAATAGATGGGGGGTAGGGGGATAGGGGGATAGGTAAACAAAGTAGAATTGATCCTACATCTCCCCACCTCCCCATCTCCCCACCTCCCCTACCCTCATTCTGTAGGCTTTATTTCACAAACAAGCTCATATACAATAGTCTCCGGTGGCTGAGCAAACAAGGGCATCATCTTTTTCAAGATGCTTTGGTAAAGTTCGTTTTGATTGGCTGTCATATCTTCTACGCTTTCCCAAAAAATTACGGAAATGCCTTTGTCAGTCCCTGGTTCTTGCAACAGATATGCCCCTTTGAAGCCACTACTATATGTTGATACAGCTTCTTCATAAAGTTTTTTTGCTGCTTCAAATTTTCCTGGTTTGAATTCTCCAATGGCAATATGAGCAAATTGATGTCTGAGAAAATCTTGAAAGTCCATTAATTTTTCTACTCCGTATTCAAGTTGACTATTTGGTAATAATACTAATAGTAATAATCTCTTAATTTCTTCGAGCGATATTGTTTACAAAAAAAGTTACTCGCTTTGCGAACATGTGTGGACGAGCAAGCATCTTGTAAGCGCGATCGCCCTGACAATCTCTACTCACTGCATGGGCTTGTAGTCGCTATTTCCCTTATTTACATAAATATGACAAGTGGTATCCAAGATCATGAACAAGCGCCATAAAAGAAGCAAAATTTCATATTTTGTGTATTTTACTCAAATTCCTCAACTTCAGACTCGAAACTTAATATTATTTACAACCTAATCGTGCTACTATCCATCAATTCAATAAACTTGCTGACTGATTGCCCTGACAACAGAAAAATTACAATAATTTAGCAAATTCCTTGCTATTATTTGATGATTTTCGCAAAAGAGGATTTGTATGGCAGACCATAATTACAGAATATTTAACTTTGTCAATACTCATGTAGACTATTGTTTTTGAGGATAAATATTTTATAAAAGTATTTAATATCACTTAAATATGCAAATCAATTTTGTTGAAAATGTGGCTTTTACAACTATTTGACTAGATTTAAGTAGTCAATTTCAGGAATAAAAAAATACGTATGTTTTCAGTACAATTTCCTGCTCCAACCAACTATTTTGATTTATTTGAGGACAACAGGACTATAAAGACCATTAATTAAGGTAATCTTTTTAGGTATACAGATCATCTATCCTTAATTTAACAATAGAATGAGTTTGACCATTACAAAATTTCATCAAAGTCCCAACTGGTCTACTCGGCTTTAGTCCAGAGTCAGTAAACACTGTTTTGTAATCTGAAATTTGCTCTTATTCATCAATAAAATTGATTTATTCCCTATTCAAACTTGACAACCGCTGATTGCTAACAGTTTCCTCACTTTAACTTTCGCTATATCGTTCTGATGTCGATAAGATAATGAGAATTGACGAATTAACTATGCGATCCAAAGATCAGCTGATTGATTTGCCTGATTTATATGATGTTATTGATTATTCTCCCCTCACGATTTGTCCGAATAGTTATGTAGTCGATGCTGTTATCTTGATGAGCCAGCAAGGCAGCGATACTTTATCAATGGCTAGCTTCAGTTCGTCTTCAGACTCCAGCAGATGGAGTCAGCAACCAACAAGTTGTATTTTGGTTGTGGAAGCAGGGCATCTCTTAGGAATATTAACACATAGAGATATAGTTAGAATTACGGCATCAGGCATGAATTTATCCCAGGTAAAAATAGCTGAGGTCATGACCCAGCCAGTTATTACCTTGGTACAATCGCCATCAGATTCTCAGGAGATCTTCACAGCATTATCACTATTGCGCCAATATCAGATTAGTCATTTACCGATTGTAGATGAGCAAGGACAATTAATAGGAATCGTCAATGAAACGAACCTACTGCAAGCTTTTGACCTACTGAAGATGGTTGGTGTCGTCACCGCCTTACAGCAACATTTACAACAAAAAGATGATGCAAGCCAACTAAATCAGCAAATAGAGGCGGTACGCGGTCAAACTTACGATTATTTAAAACGCTGGGTTGATGCACAATCTGCTGAAGTCACCCAAGTTAACCGAGAACTCCAGCAAACCCTCGAAGAACTCCAAGCAGCAGAAGAAGAACTGCGCCAACAAAATGAAGAACTAATTTTAGCCCGTGAAATCGCAGAATTCCAACGCCAGCGTTACCAGGAATTATTTGAATTTGCTCCAGATGGTTATTTGGTAACGGATGTCTATGGTGTGATCCAAGAAGCTAATTATGCAGCAGCTAGCCTACTGTCTGTACGCCAAAATTTTTTGGTAGGCAAACCATTAGTTGTGTTTGTTGCTGAGTCAGACCGCCGTAGGTTGTCTACTCAACTACAGAGTTCACAAGATGTACAGGAGTGGGAAATTGACCTCAAGCCACGCAATGGGACACTTTTCCCAGCTAGCATCAGAATAGCTGCTGTTTACAACTCAGAGCGTCAACGGATTGGCTGGTGCTGGTTGTTGTGTAACATCACCCAACGCAAACAAACACAAGAAGCGTTACGCCGAGCTACTGATGAATTAGAACAACGAGTAATAGAACGCACGGCAGAACTTCTTGTTACTAACCAACGTTTAAAACAGGAAATTATTGAACGCCAACGCGCAGAAGTTGCATTGCGGCAAAGTGAAAAACTCTATCGACAGCTAGTTGAAAGCCAAACTGACCTAATTATCCGCATAGATTTGCAGCAGCGGATTACCTTTGCCAATACAGCAGCATGTCAAACATTAGGCTGGCAATTAGATGAGTTGCGGGGGCAGCAGTTGTGCCAGTTTTTACATCCAGATGAAATGCCCGAAGCCAGGGAACAACTCACAACCCTCGCATCGCCACCCCATAACTACACCATTAGTGAGCAACGTCTACTTACAGTTAACGGCATCCGTTGGGTGCAATGGAACGTTGCAGGCATTAAAGATGAAGCAGGAAATATTGTAGAAATTCAGGGGGTAGCCAGAGACATTACCGATCGCAAGCTCATGGAAGCAGCATTGCGGACAAGTGAAGAAAAATTCCGCCATTTTGCCGAAAATATCAATGCAGCCATCTGGATTATTAGCCCAGATCCACACCAAACCTTGTATGTTAGTCCTGCTTATGAGAAAATTTGGGGTCGCTCTTGTGAGAGTCTGTGTACTCAGCCAGAGTCTTGGATAGACAGCATTCATCCAGACGATCGCGATCGCATCAGAGCAATCACCGCTCAACAACTTCTCAGTGGTGAGTCCACTTCATTGGAATATCGGATTTTGCGCCCAGATAATTCAATCCGCTGGATTTGGGATCGCAGCTTTGCCATCCGCGATGGACAAGGAAAAATTTACTCCTTTGGAGGTATTGCCGAAGACATCACCGAACGCAAACAGGCAGAAGAGTCATTGCGGGAAAGCGAGGCGAAATTTCGCTACTTTGCAGACAACACCCACGCTGTCCTTTGGATTGCCAGGCTAGAGTCAGCAGACAATCTGTATGTGAATCCTGCTTATGAGAAAATTTGGGGTCGCACTTGCCAAAGTCTACGCGACCAGCCTAATTCCTGGCTAGACGCTATTCATCCAGAAGACCGCGATCGCATAATCACCAAACTCCAACAACAGCGGCGTGGAGAAGCCACCGATACAGAATATCGCATCTTACAACCAGACGGATCAATTCGCTGGATCTGGGATCGGGGCTTCGTCATCCAAAATGAACAAGGAAAAATGCAGTCCTATGGTGGCGTTGCCGAAGATATCACCGAACGCAAACAAGCAGAAGAATCATTGCGGCAGAGTGAAGAGCGGCTGAGTTTAGCTCTGGAAGCCGGTAATATAGGCGTATGGGATTGGAACCTCCTCACCAAGGTCAGCCATTGGTCTACCAATATCAGACCAATGCTTGGTGTGCCAAGCGGGCCAGTACCTCTAGCTCACGAAGAATTTCTCAATTTAGTTCATCCAGAAGATCTGCAAGCCATGCTTGAATTTATAGATCTGACAATCAAGCAAGGAACCAGACCCGCATTTAATTATCGAGTTATCTGGCCAGACGGCAGCATACACTGGTTATCTGTCAAAGGTCAAGTTTACTATAACGAACTCGGTGAGCCAACACGGATGATTGGTACAACTAGAGACATTACCGATCGCAAACAAGCAGAACAGAAAATCACTGAACAAGCAGCTCTCATCGATATTACCACCGACGCCATTCTCTTACGAAATTTCCAATCCCAAATCTTATTTTGGAATAAAGGTGCAGAGCGCCTGTTCGGTTGGCAAGCAGAAGAAGTTATCGGCGAAAACGGTCTCGTGATTTTTTTCAAAGAAACTTGCCCACTACTAGAAACAGCTTTCAAAGCTGTAACTGAGTCTGGTTCATGGCAAGGCGAGTTACATAAACTGACGAAATCTGGTAAAGAAATTATCGTCGAGAGTCGGTGGACACTGATGCGCGATGCTGCCGGGGAACCCCAATCTATCCTTATAGTGGATACAGACATCACACAAAAGAAACAACTTGAAGAACAGTTTTTTCGTGGTCAACGATTAGAAAGTCTCGGTACCTTGGCTGGTGGTATTGCTCACGACTTGAACAATATATTGACACCAATTTTGGCAGCATCTCAACTAATACGAGTAAAAATGGCTAACGACCAAGACCGCTGTCAAAATCTGCTAACAATTGTAGAAAATAACGCCAAACGCGGAGCTGCTTTAGTCAAGCAAGTATTATCCTTCGCACGGGGATTTAAAGGAGAGCGGACAATACTCCAAATCAAACACCTGATTTCGGAAATTACCCTGATTGCCAAGCAGACATTTCCCAAATCTATCGAATTTGCGATCGCCGTACCAGAAGATTTATGGACAATCTGTGGGGATGTCACACAACTGCATCAAGTACTGATGAATTTAGTAGTCAATGCTCGTGATGCCATGCCAGACGGTGGGACGATTAAAATTTCCACCGAAAATATGTTTCTTGATGAAGCCTATGCCAGGATGAATCTTGATGCCAAAGTCGGACATTACGTTTTAATTACTGTTGCCGATACTGGAATCGGGATGTCGTCAGAAATATTAGATAGAATTTTTGAGCCATTTTTTACTACCAAAGAAGTTGGTACAGGTACAGGATTAGGTCTTTCCACCATGCTTGGTATCGTCAAAAGCCATGATGGTTTTGTGAGTGTATCTAGCCAAGTTGGTAAAGGAAGCCAATTTAAGCTGTTTTTGCCGGCAGTACAGGCAACCCAAGCGATGAACTCAGACGAGATAGAATCGCCTACAGGGAATGGGGAATTGATTTTAGTTGTGGATGATGAAGCGCAAATTCGCGAAATTACCACAATCATCCTCGAAAATTATAACTACAAAACTCTCACTGCCAGTAATGGCATCGAAGCGATCGCACTTTACGCCCAGCACAAGCATGAAATCAGTGCAGTCTTGATGGATATGATGATGCCAGAGATGGATGGAATGACTGCGATCCGCACCTTAGAAAAAATGAACCCACAAGTACAAATCATCGCTTGCAGTGGACTCAACCCCAATGAAAAATCTGTAGAAGCTGATGATACTAACGTCGAGTTAATGTTGTTGAAGCCCTTCACCGCCCAGGAATTATTGCACAGCTTACATCATCTACTGAAATCTCGAAATTAGATTTATTTATATAAGTAAGTCGGTGAGAATAAACAGAGCTATGTTACGAAACGTAAATATCCCTGAAACCCTTACAACTGACAACTGACAACTGACCCTTCGGGTGACGCTCGTTCCGACGCTCCTTCGTCGCTAACGCTTCGCTAACGCTAACGCTGCGAAGATCGGCAGTTCCTCATGGGGGAGACCCCCGCCTTTTGCGGACTGCCTCACAACTGACGACCTTTACCAGTTAGCTTTATTTGCACCGACCTACTTACAGCGCTTTTCATGTAGATGAAGTACAGTTGAATTTATCAATTTGGGGATACCTTCACAAGTTCCTCAAATTGTTTTCCTATATTGAGAGTATAGATAAGGCCAGCAAGATTAAATTCCATTGGAGGCTTGCTTTGTTCTGTTATATCAAGTTCAGGTGATTACTTATTAGGACTTACGCCCACTGTCATATATTTAAGACAAAAATCGTCCAAAGTCAAGAGTCAAAAGTCCAAAAACCTTGACTTTTTACCCTTGACTATTGAACGCCAGTCGCAATCAACGAGGGAACCTCCCTTCGGGTGACGCTCGTAGCGTCGCTAACGCTTCGCTAACGCTACCGCAACGCGCTGGCTCCTATTGACAGCCATCGCAGAAAATATGTGTGCCAGTTGCCTAAGTCCTGCTTATAATAAAATCTCTCGATGTAGGTTGAGGAACCACTTGCACATCTTCGGTTCCCCGACAGTAGCCCTAGTGTCGTTTGAACAGTAGTGAAACCCAACCAGACAATAGATCAAGTGTTGGGTTAGCCTTCGGCAAGCTTCTTCGGGTCTACGTTTCTCAAGCCAACCTACAGATATTATAAGTTTTTAATCGAACATGATATTACAATTTTTCATCTCCCATTTTTATTTCATTTTTCAGCCAAATATTTCCTGATCTGTAAACTGTTTGAAGTCATAATTTTTTATCGAGAATAGGAGATAAATGAATACTATTAGGAAGATTAACAATGAGTTAGCGATCGCTGGACAAATTACACCAGATCAATTACAAGAAATTGCTGATGATGGTTATAAATCTGTACTTAACCTCCGATTACAAAATGAAAATGGCATCCTAGATAGTGAACAGGATGAAATTGAACTTTTGGGATTATACTATATCAATTTTCCTATCAACATTGCAGAAATTAATCCTCAACTTGCAAGCCAGCTATTTCAGGCAATTACTCAACTCCCTAAACCCACTCTCATACATTGTGATAATTCCATACGTTCAGCAGCCATAGTATTGTTATATATTTCTACAAAACAAGGTATTACCTTTGAAAATGCATTTCAAAAAACTGTCAAACTAGGTTTAGTCTAGTTAATCAAACATTTTTGATTTATTTTTTATTGACATTTTTTTATAAAATAGGGTGATAAAAAATGTCCAAGACTCTCGTTAATGTAACCATCCCAGTAGTAATTCAAGAGCTTGAAGATATTTTAGCAACTTATCCTCATCATCCATATCAAGAAGCTTTTGCCCATCCTGATTTCCGGCAAATTTTAATAGCTTATATTCTCAACAGAATTCCGAGTCATTACATAACAATTGATGACACAGAAGCAAAAGTATTAACCAATTTAGATGAACTGCGCGGTTTTTTAGAAAACACATTGCATATACAAGAGATAATTCACCAAGGAATTGAAAAAATTTTGTGTGAACAAGCACACGAGATCAACCGTCACATTCCAGGAATAGCTGACCCAACGCGTGTAGCGTCGCATTGGTTTGGTTAATATCAAAACGCAGGAGTTGTAAGGGCGGATTTTGTAATCTTATTCAATTACTAGCAAGAGATGTCGGCTATGGCTTTTATAAATAATCTAAATCATTAATTTTCCTTACAATCTCAGAAGTACTTTGATTATCAGAGCTAGTGATGGGAGAATTAATGCTTGCTGGTATATTTTCAGTTATAGATAAAGATGTAGACGAAATTTGGCTGTTTTCTTTGATTAAACGGCTGTAAGTTCGTTGAGGAATAAAATGAAGTGGATTGTGACCAATGAAACGCAAAATCAGCACACAAGCCCAGGAATATCTACCTTCAGTAATGGCTCCTATAATTTCATTCAATTGTTCAGGAGTAATGAGACTGTGAACATTGATTGTAGAAGAAATACGGTAGTTCATAAGTAACCCTGAGATAAATTGTCTAATGAGAATTTGATCACTGAACTTCGATTTTTCTCTTTATATAATCGAGTTTAATAGGATATCTATATGCCAAATGCCAATGATTATTTCATTTGCTAATAATTTTTTATTATTCTAAAGCAATTGCCTCTTTTAGCTATAAATTTTAGCAAATTATTGAGTACTTATATGTAGTATTTGTAAAATGCATTTTTTGTAATTAATAGCTAAATAAATTTTATCTATTTTTTATCTACAACAAGACTTTTGTCTGAAAGATTTTACTTTAGTAAAAAGATTTGAATAAAACAGGACTTACGCAACTGGCACAGATATTTTTGGCGATGGTAGTCAAGAGTCAAGGGTCAAGGGGAGCCAGCGCCGTGGGCGGGTTACCCGACTTGAGGCGACTGGCGTTCAAAAATCAGGCTTTTTTGGACTATTGACTTTTGACTATTGACAACCCACACGAAAAAAATATGACAATGCGCGTAAGTCCTATAAAAGTTTCATACAACTGTCTAAAATCAGATACTTTGCTGTTTGATATAGTAATTAATAGGGACAAAATGCTTGTATAATAAGCATTTTAGCTCGGTAAATTTGTCCTAATATCTCTGTCCGCTGCTACAATTGCATTAGCTAGCAAAATGTGATTTGTACATCTACTCAATTTTACTGTAAAACCACGATAGTTAACTAAATTAAAAGTTGTAAATGTAAATTATAAATACTCAGCTAGTATTTGCTGTTAATTAGCAAGTTAACAACATTTATAGAAACATTAAGCAAACTTCTTATTAATTAACACAGTATGATGATATTTTTGTTGACTGCGGGCTGATTTACTAGCTTGAGCCTAAACTTGTGGTTTTGAGTTGATTTGAATGGCTGTATTTAAGCACTGGCTTCTAAGGGACTGTTTAAGGTAATTAGCGATTGGTAAACTAACAAGTTTTGCTGAGAAATTGTTGAGTTTTGAAGTCATAAAATGTATACTTTATAACTCTTTCTTTACTTATTGGTAATTACCATCACAACTTCTACGTGACTCCCAAGTAACTAAACTGCCAAAGTCAGTGTTTTGCCTAAGAAATGTGCCTACTAATATATAGACTACTCTTTATTGACAAGCACTTTAGCCAAATTGGCATTTTTTTTGAGGAATAACCTGTTGAGAGGAGATGGGGAGATGGGGGGATGGGGGGATGGGGAGATAACTCCAAACTCCTAACTCCTAACTCCTAACTCCTAACTCCTAACTCCGCGCCTCACCACTTTGAATTTACGTGAATTGGGATGAGAAAGTTGTCTTTGCGTTTCATACCAAAGCTAGAAGCAGAAGTCTTTCAAGTTTATCTACCATACAAGGGTAAAAAGGGAAATGTACCTCTGAACACCCGTCAAGTCAAAGCACAGCTATTGAGGAAGAACAATGAGGTCGTGACCTAGCTATTGTTTTGGACTTCATCATGTATGAACTGCTGGAAGCTGTATTAGACAGTGATGAAAAAACTGCTTTGCATCAGTTGATTTTGACATTAAAAAGCGCCTCAAGTAAGTGTTTTTTCTTGAGAAACGAGATATTGCAAACTTTTGCAGACTACTGTCAGCAATCCCAAAAGCCTAGTTACTTTTATCACTCTTCTTCTGTTGGTAAACTAATTTACTACACTCATGAAATGATTCTGGAAGAGGAAAGTACTTGGTTTGTTGTACGACCAAAGATTGCGAACCAACAAGTGTGGCGACTGATATCGGACTTGACTAAATTTGAGGAAATGACGCCTCAGGCGTATTTAGATGTAAGCGATCGCTTAGTCAACTGCTACCAACCCCACATTCTCGAAATCGACCTCAAACCTTTTTATGAAGATGCTCCTAAGCTTTGCGACTCCAGAAACATTGGTCAAGGTCTAGCTTACCTCAATCGTTATCTGTCAGATAAATTGTTGACCGAACCACAATACTGGTTAGAAGTAATGTTTCAAGCATTACATCAGCTGAATTACAATGGTATTCCTCTACTGATTAGCGATCGCATTACTTCAGGTCAGCAGCTAGCTAAACAAGTTCAGCAAGCCCTCAATTTTCTCGCTTCACAACCCCCGGAAGAACCCTACGACAAATTTCGCTTTCACCTCCAAGAACTCGGCTTTGAGCCTGGTTGGGGAAACACGGCGGCGCGAGTCCGTGAAAGTTTATATCTTTTGGATCGATTGATTGACACGCCACAACCCGCCATCCTCGAAGCATTTGTTGACCGCGTTCCGGCTGTTTTTCGGGTCGTCCTCATCTCCATACATGGTTGGGTTGCTCAAGAACATGTGTTAGGACGAGATGAAACACTCGGTCAAGTTATTTATGTTCTGGAACAAACTCGCAGCTTAGAAAACAAACTGCAACAAGAAATCAAACTCGCTGGTCTTGACGTGCTGGGAATTCAACCCCATATAATTATTCTCACTAGGCTAATCCCTAACTGTGAGGGAACAGACTGCAACCTACGTCTCGAAAAAGTCCGAGATACCGAAAATGCTTGGATATTGCGCGTTCCTTTCCGGGAATTTAATCCTGAAATCACCAATAATTGGATTTCTAAATTTGAGATTTGGCCCTATTTAGAAACATTTGCTGAAGACGCAGAAAAGCAACTTTTAGGTCAATTTCAGGGATATCCCAATCTAATTATTGGTAACTATAGTGATGGCAACTTAGTAGCCTCTCTTTTATCCCGCAGTCTCCAAGTTACCCAGTGCAACATTGCCCATTCCCTGGAAAAACCTAAATACTTATTTAGCAATTTATATTGGCAAGATTTAGAAGAAAAATACCATTTTTCAGCACAGTTTACAGCCGATTTAATCAGCATGAATGCCGCCGACTTTATCATCACTTCGTCCTGCGAGGAAATTGTCGGTACACCAGACAGTATGGGCCAATACGAGTCCTATAAGTGTTTTACTATGCCCCATCTATATCATGTAGTTGATGGGATAGATTTATTTAGTCCTAAGTTCAACAAAGTGCCACCGGGAGTTAGCGAGAATATCTTCTTTCCCTACACCCAAAAAGAAAACCGTAATCCCAGCCTCAGCGCCCAAGTTGAAGACTTACTATTTGATTGTGAGTCTCCCCAAATTGTTGGACACTTAGAACAGCCGCAAAAGCGACCGATTCTGAGTATTGCTACTATCACATCAATTAAAAATCTCACAGGTTTAGCTAAATGCTTTGGTGAAAGTTATGATTTACAAAAATATTGTAACCTAATTATTGTCACTACTAAATTGCATTCAGATGAAGCTACAATTCCAGAAGAAGCAGAAGAAATTCAAAAACTTAATGACATTATTAATCAGTATCATCTACACGGTAAAATTCGTTGGATAGGGATGCGTCTTCCTAGTATGACTATCGGTGAAGCCTACCGAATAGTTAGCGATCGCAGAGGAATTTATGTTCATTTTGCCCGTTTTGAATCCTTTGGACGCAGCATTATAGAAGCAATGATTTCCGGTTTACCAAGTTTTGCTACTAAATTTGGTGGAGCTTTAGAAATTTTTGATGAAATAGATAATGGATTTATTATTAACCCTACAGACTTAGAAGGAACAGCTAAGAAAATTTTGACGTTTATTGAGCAATGCGATACTCAACCTGAATATTGGAATCAAGTTTCAGATAATTTTATTGAGCGGATTCGTAACAGATACAATTGGCAAAATCATACCAGTAAACTATTATCACTAGCGAAAATATTCAGTTTTTGGAACTTTATTGCTCCAGAGAATAATGAAGCCAGGGATCGTTATATGGAAACTATATTTCATCTAGTTTTTAAAGCGAGAGCAGAAAAAATTTTAGAAAAGCATATGGATCACTTCGCTCCGGGAGTTAGGAGTTAAGAGTTAGGAGTTCAGAATCAGCGGTAATTCTATCCATCTTCCAATTACCAATTACCAATTACCAATTACCAATTCCCAATTCCCAATTCCCAATTCCCAATTCCCAATTCCCAATTCCCAATTCCCAATTCCCAATTCCCAATTCCCAATTCCCAATTCCCAATTACCAATTCCCAATTCCCAATTCCCAATTACCAATTACCAATTCCCAATTCCCAATTCCCAATTCCCAATTCCCAATTCCCAATTACCAATTCCCAATTACCAATTACCAATTACCAATCCCAATCCCAATTCCCAATTCCCAATTCCCAATTCCCAATTCCCAATTCCCAATTCCCAATTCCCAATTCCCAATTCCCAATTCCCAATTCCCAATTACCAATTCCCAATTCCCAATTCCCAATTCCCAATTACCAATTACCAATTCCCAATTCCCAATTCCCAATTCCCAATTCCCAATTCCCAATTACCAATTCCCAATTACCAATTACCAATTACCAATCCCCAATCCCCAATTCCCAATTCCCAATTCCCAATTCCCAATTCCCAATTCCCAATTCCCAATTCCCAATTCCCAATTCCCAATTCCCAATTCCCAATTCCCAATTCCCAATTCCCAATTACCAATTACCAATTACCAATCCCCAATCCCCAATTACCAATTCCCAATCCCCAATTCCCAATTCCCAATTCCCAATTACCAATTCCCAATTCCCAATTCCCAATTCCCAATCACCAATTACCAATTACCAATTACCAATTACCAATTACCAATTCCCAATTACCAATTACCAATTCCCAATGCCCCATTTTATTTATAAAGACTGGATATTAATTGAAACCGAGTTGAACCCTGATCAGTTGCATTCCAGAGAAACAATCTTTACAATCGGCAACGGTTATTTGGGAACACGGGGTAGTTTTGAAGAAGGCTATATTCGTGCCTTACCAGCCACTTTCATCCACGGAGTCTATGATGATGTTCCCGTAGTATACACAGAACTAGCCAATTGTCCCGACTGGCTACCATTGGTAGTGATCATCAATGGCGATCGCTTCCGCCTCGATCAAGGTGAGATATTAGAATATCACCGACAGCTTGACCTACGTCAGGGCATTCTCAGCCGTTCTTTGCGTTGGCGTAGTCCGAGTGGGAAAACCATAGACATTCATTTTGAACGCTTCGCCAGTCTAGCCGACAAGCATGTATTGGCACAACGCTGTCAGTTAACGCCTTTAGATTTTGATGGCTTGATTGAAATTCAGGCTAGCATCAACGGCTATCCTGAAAATCAGGGTTTCAATCACTGGGAAAATTTAGACCAAGGTAAGACTGAAGCAGGAATTTGGTTACACAGCCGCACCCGTACCTCCCGAATTGAGGTTGGCATGGCGGCTAAGATGACAATATCAGGAACTGAGGCATCGTTGCAAGTTAACACCGCACCCGGCTATCCTACCTTAAGTGCAACCTTCCTCGCTTCATCACAACAAACTGTGATCGTAGAAAAGCTGGTGACAGTTTTTACATCGCGGGAGATTGATCAACCAGTTCTAGCAACCCAAGAAAAACTCGCCCACCTCAGCGACTACACAACACTACTCAAAGCTAATAAACAAGCTTGGGATGAAGTTTGGCAAAAAAGCGACATTTTGATTGAGGGGGATAGCACAGCTGCTTTTGCTGTCCGCTATAACTTGTTTGAGTTAATCATCGCTGGTTCTAGGAATGATCACAAGGTGAGTATTCCCGCTAAAACCCTTTCAGGTTTTGGCTATCGGGGTCATATCTTTTGGGATACAGAAATTTTTATCCTACCCTTTTTTATTTTCACCCAACCAGCGATCGCTCGCAATTTAGTTAGTTACCGCTACCACACTTTGAATGGTTCCCGGCGCAAGGCATCTCATTATGGATGTCAAGGAGCGATGATTGCTTGGGAAACTGCTGATACAGGTGATGAGGTGACACCACGTTGGTCACTACCTAATGATTATTATGGTGAAGATGTGCGGATTTGGTGTCGCGATCGCGAAATTCACAACAGTGCAGATATTGCCTACGCAGTTTGGAATTATTGGCAAGCAACTGGTGACGATGAGTGGATGCGGGATTTTGGCGTAGAGATCATCTTAGATACTGCCATCTTTTGGGCTAGCCGAGTCGAGTTTAATCCTCAAGTTGAACGTTATCAAATTCGTGGTGTGATTGGAGCAGATGAATACCACGAATTTGTACACAACAACACCTTTACCAACCGCATGGTGCAATGGCATTTAGAGAAAGCCCTGATTGTGGATGATTGGCTGCATCACAACTATCCCGAACGAGCTGGCGAACTAGAGAAAAAACTGCAACTCACCTCACAAATGCGATCGCATTGGCAAGATATCATCGCTAAACTTTGGATTCTTTACGATTCTTCAACCGGACTCATAGAACAATTCGAGGGATTTTTCCAATTAGAAGATATCAACTTGGCAGATTATGAACCACGCCAAAAATCGATGCAAGCCATCTTAGGCATCGAAGCAGTCAACAAGCGCCAGGTAATCAAGCAGCCAGATGCCTTAATGCTGCTTTATTTAATGAGGCAATCAGCAGATTTTCCCTACAATCAAAAAGCATTACAAGTAAATTGGGACTACTACGCACCCCGTACAGATATTACCTATGGTTCATCCCTTGGCCCAGCAATTCATGCCATTTTAGCCTCAGATTTGGGCAAAACAGCAGAAGCTTATCAACTGTTTATGCAAGCAGCAATGGTGGATCTCGAAGATAGACGAGGTAACACCCACGAAGGCATTCACGGAGCCAGTGCTGGTGGTGTTTGGCAAGCTGTGGTTTTTGGGTTTGCTGGGATTCAACTGAGAGAACATAGACCTGTAGCTAATCCCCACCTGCCTCCTGGCTGGACACGCCTGAAGTTTAAACTACATTGGCGCGGTCACTGGTACGAGTTTGATCTGCGTCCCCAACAGGTCAACCAACAACAAAGCAGCAAAGAGATTCTCTCATTTGCCTCATCTCCCCCATCCCCCTCATCTCCCCCATCCCCCTCATCTCCCCCACCTCCCTCATCCCCTCCACCTCCCTCATCCCCCCCACCCCCCTCATCTCCCTCATCCCCTCCACCCCCCTCATCCCCTCCCAAACTCGACATCCGAGGAATTATTTTTGATTTAGATGGTGTATTGACAGATACAGCAGAATATCACTACTTAGCTTGGCAAAAGCTCGCAGATGAAGAAGGTATACCCTTTAATCGCCAGGCTAACGAGGCGCTGCGAGGGGTATCTCGTCGCGCTTCGCTAATGCTGATTATTGGTGAGAGAAAGTATTCAGAAGCACAAATCCAGGAAATGATGGAGCGTAAAAACCGCTACTATTTAGAACTCATCCAAACCATCTCTTGTAAAGATTTGTTACCAGGAGCGATCGCGCTGTTAGATGAATTAAAGCAAGCGCGAATTAAGACAGCCATAGGCTCAGGCAGTAAAAACGCCCGTACAGTTGTAGAGAAACTGGGTATTGCTGATAAAGTAGATGCAATCTCAGACGGTTACAGCGTACAGCAACCTAAACCAGCACCAGACTTATTTTTACACGCCGCCCACCAACTAGGAATCGAACCAAAACAAAGTGTAGTCATTGAAGATGCAGCCGCAGGTATTGAGGCAGCCCTAGCAGGTGGCATGTGGGCAATAGGACTCGGCCCAGTTGAGCGCGTGGGAGCTGCTCATGTTGTTCTGCCCAGCCTCAAAGGCATCAAATGGGCAGACATACAAGCCAAGTTAAACGAAGTTTTTAGACAACAGTCAATGGTCAATGGTCAATAGTCAATGGTCAATAGTCAATGGTCAATGGTCAATAGTCAATGGTCAATAGTCAATAGTCAATGGTCAATGGTCAATGGACTTCTTACATAAATCTTTTTTTGTCTCACGCAAAGGCAAGGCAGCGCGTTGGGCGGCTTTGCCGACTTGAAGCGACTGCCGCGCAAAGGCGCAAAGAAAAGATCGCAAAGAACGACTTTTGCAAGAGGTCTAATAGTCAACAGTTATCAGTCAACTCCTGAAGCTACTATCCTTAAATACAACTTGGTATCAGAATATGGCAGTTAATAATCAGGAAAAAATTATTGCTTTGTGGACAGTATTTTTACTTGGAATACTGTTTCATACTTTACTTGGTTTGATGCCACTTTTTCACGGCTTAAGCGTTCTTGAATCACAAAAAGCTACATCAATGAGTGATATTTCTACAATTATGTGGTTGATGTTGGGCTTTTTTGTGCTGCCGATGCTGGCAATCATTGCCACTGCCTTTACTGATTCTCGACGCTATAGAGTGATTCATTTTGGCTTGACTGTGTTTTATAGTGTGATGAATTTAATTCATCTTGTGGCAGACTGGCTGTTACCCCAAGTTATTTGGTATCAAATCGCCTTGATGGTGCTTTTGTTTCTGATTGGCTTGCTATTGAACTTTGTAGCTTACCAATGGATGCGATCGCAATTTCAAAGTAACAACAGGCTTGAACGTATGACAGCGCCTCATTAGGTAAATTTGCGCTCAACCCACTTGCCAAAATGTGAAGTAAATATAAAGTTAATCTATAGTAGCGGTATAGACCTTGACATTGTACCCCGCACCAGCGATAAAGGTCAAGCAATGCAATTTCTACACCAAAAGTGGAAATTTGCAGCAGAACAAACAGTTGTGTGCGGTAATTCGGGCAATGATATTGCTTTGTGTGCTGTAGACAACGAACGCAAAATCATAGTCGGGAATGCCCGAAAAGAGTTACTCCAGTGGCACAACGAGTATCCCGCCTACCATCGTTAACCAGCACAAAATTTTTGTGCAGGTGGAATTCTTGAAGGATTAATATATTTTGGTTTCTTAGAATGATTAGCTATCTCAAAGGAATCGTCGCTGGTATCCAAACAATTAGCGGTAATCGCGTTTTTCTAACTCTAGAAGTGAATGGTTTGGGGTATGATTTACAAGTCCCTCAACGGTTGGCACAGCAGTTGCCAGAGTCAGGGGGAGTAGCGCAAATTTTTACCCATTTCCAAATTCGTGACGAAGTGCCGTTACTATATGGCTTTGCTTCGCCAGCAGAACGTGATTTATTTCGCCACTTGTTGACTGTTAGCGGTGTTGGTGCAGCAAGCGCGATCGCTTTATTGGACACTTTGGAACTACCAGATTTAGTCCAAGCAATTATTGCTGCCAATACCCAAGTTTTAATTCAAGCCCCAGGAATCGGCAAGAAAACCGCAGAACGCATCTGTTTAGAATTGAAAAGCAAATTGATTGAGTGGCGCAAATCAGCAGGCTTCTTCGTCGCCACAGGAGGCCCTGCACCTGGAATTCTCGAAGAAGTGCAAATGACCCTCTTCGCTTTAGGATATACTGCCCATGAAGTGAGCCATGCCTTACATGTGGTCAGTGAAGAAATCGGACTACCCAAAGATGCCTATGTGGAAGATTGGATAAAACAAGCGATCGCTCATCTTAGCAGCGAACAAGTTGGTCAGTAGTCAGTTGTCAGTTGTCAGTTGTCAGTTGTCAGTTGTCAGTTGTCAGTGGTTATTCCCTTCATCTCCCCTGCACCCCTGCCCCCCTGCTCCCCTGCCCCCCTGCTCCCCTGCTCCCCTGCCCCCCTGCCCCCCTGCTCCCCATCCCCCATCCACCCATGCCCACTCACCCTTATGCCTGGATAGAAGCATCTCTGACAACCATTCATCGGGCAGACTGGTATCGTTCAGTACAAGCGATTCACGGTAGGTCTGGTGCAACGGTACTTTTGGCGGGACAAGAGGTAATTAATTTTGCCAGCAATGATTATTTGGGTTTGGCTGGGGATGAACGCTTGATGAAGGCGGCGATCGCTGCTATTCAAGAATTTGGCACTGGTAGTACTGGTTCTAGATTACTCAGTGGGCATCGAGAATTACACAGGGATTTAGAAAGAGCGATCGCATCTACCAAGCAAACAGAAGACGCGGTGGTATTTAGTTCTGGGTATCTAGCAAATTTGGGTGCAATTACCGCCTTAGTGGGTAAACGCGATTTAATTTTATCTGACCAGTACAACCACTCTAGTCTCAAAAATGGGGCAATTCTCAGCGGTGCAAAAGTGATTGAATATACCCATTGTGATGTTGCAGCACTCAAAATTCAGTTAATTCAACAGCGGCAAAATTACCGACGTTGTTTGATTGTGACTGATAGCGTCTTCAGCATGGATGGCGATTTGTGTCCTTTATCAGCACTGCTGGATCTAGCTGATGAGTTTAGTTGTATGCTGGTTGTTGATGAAGCTCATGCCACCGGAGTACTAGGCAAAACTGGTGCAGGATGTGTTGAACATTTTGGCTGTACAGGAAGGCAGTTAATTCAAATTGGCACTTTGAGTAAAGCCTTGGGTAGTTTAGGCGGATACGTGGCGGGAAGTGCCTCCTTAATTGACTTTTTGCAAAATCGTGCAGCCAGTTTTATTTACACAACTGCACTGTCCCCTGCTGATACAGCTGCGGCCTTAGCAGCAATCAATATAGTCCAGCAAGAACCACAACGGCGTGTGCAATTGTGGCAGAATGTAGATTACTTAAAAAAGTTGCTACAACAGCACTTACCAAACCTGAAATTGCTACCCTCAGAATCACCTATATTATGTTTTCAATTGCCAAATCCCGCCCAGGCGCTGCAAGTGGGAAAGCAACTTAAAGAAGCTGGCATTTTTGCCCCAGCCATTCGTCCCCCTACAGTCCCAACAAGTCGGATCAGAATTTCTCTAATGGCAACTCATGAACCAAGGCACATTGAAAAATTAGTACAAGCACTCAATCAATAGCAATTGTCGGTTAACGGATTATTTGTCGTCTTAACAAACTAATGTCATCGCGCATGAAAACCTTACATCATATGGTTTTCAGTTGTTGAAGCACTCGCAATGTTTGTGCGAATAGCAATGCTCAAAAAATTACAACTCCTTAAGCCAACTGGATTTCAACAGTTTATAATCGGACGACATTAATTTGTTAAAGCGACAAACAATCTGTTAACCGACACCTCATCCCCCCATCCCCAGACCTGGCTCCTGCTATCGATGCTCAAACCTTTCAAGCTTTGAAAGATATGGTGTGTGATGATGCTGAAATTTTGGCGGAGTTGATTGATACCTATTTGGCAGATGCGCCACAGAGAATAGTAGCTATTCATCAGGCTGTCAGCACAGAAAATGCCAGGGCGCTTCGTAGTGTTGCTCATTCTCTGAGGTCTTTGAGTGTAACTATCGGTGCTATGGCTTTTGGCAAACTGTGCAAAGAATTAGAAGCAATGGGTCATGCTGGTACTACAGTCAGTGCTTCTACTCTAGTTTCACAACTCGAAACAGAGTATCAAAGGGTAGAAGCTGCTTTGCAATTACAACATCCCAATAGGCAAAATGATTAATTCCGAGTTTCACTACAACCCACCCTTAATTCTTGTTGTCGATGATGAAAGAACTTTGCGATTGGTGCTACATCAAGCTATCAAAAAGGAGGGATATCGGGTTACTGAAGCGTGCAATGGACAACATTGTTTAGATATTTGTCAACAACAACTGCCAGATTTAGTTTTACTAGATGCAATGATGCCAGGCTTGGATGGCTTTAATTGTTGTATGCAGTTGCAAACACTTCTTGGTGAGAATTGTCCTCCAGTTTTAATGATTACTGCTCTCGATGATCAAGAGTCTGTTGACCGAGCTTTTGAAGTAGGTGCAACAGATTATATTACAAAACCAATCGATTGGAGTGTGCTTAGTCAGCGAATCAATCGCTTGCTGACATCAAAGGGGGCGATGATGGAACATCAACAAAAGATTCAACGAGAATGTCTGCTGACAGCACAGGTAGAAGCTGCAAATCGAGAGTTACAACGCATTGCTTCTGTAGATCATCTCACTCAAATTGCTAACCGTTACTACTTTGATGAATATTTACAGCGCGAATGGAATCGGTTGCAAAAGTATGAATTACCTGTATCTTTGATTTTGGTGAATATTAACTTTACCAAGGCTGATGAACAGTATCAGGCTAAAGATGAGTACCTACGCCAAATTGCTGGCAGTATACGTAAGTGTAAGCAGCGGGGAGCGGATTTAGTAGCCCGCTTTGGTGATGAAGAATTCGCTATGATTTTGCCGAATACTCAAGCCGAAGCAGCTTTGAATATAGCAGAAGCGATTGTCACTAATGTGAAAGCGATGAAGATAGCTGATGATGGTAGTAATGACGATTTTTTTACTCTGAGCTTAGGTGTAACTAGCGTGATTCCCAGTTTCGCATCATCGATGAATAAGCTGATTGTCACCGCAGAAAAAGCTCTGTTGCAAGCTAAAATGGTACCAAGCGATCGCATTGTCGTTTTAACTAATTATTAACTCAGGTTTTCACCCATAAATATATTATTGAAGAATTTATAAATGCTTAATTCAAAATAAATTACTGTTGAAATGAATGGCACTGTCCCACTGAGTCAATATTTAGTTTTAATAGTCGATGATGAACAATTTAACCGAATGCAATTACGACTTTTTATCGAAAAGGAAGGATATCAAATAGTAGAAGCACAAAATGGTAGAGAGGCTTTAACTGTTGTTGAAAAATTACATCCTGATATAGTCCTCTTGGATGCAATGATGCCAGATATGGATGGATTTGAATGTTGCGCTAAGTTACAGTCTCTTGATTGTAGTAAGAATACACCAGTTTTGATGATTACAGGACTAGAGGATCAAGAATCTGTTGACCGTGCTTTTGCAGCCGGTGCCATTGATTATATAACTAAACCTATTCATTGGGCTGTGTTGCGTCAGCGGGTAAAACGTTTGATTCAGCAATCTCAATTACAACAAAAGCAGGAAATTGTTAACCAAGAATTGCAGCGATTAGCTACTATTGATGGCTTAACTCAAATAGCTAACCGCCGAAAATTTGAAGAGTATTTTTCTCAAGAGTGGCGGCGTATGGCACGAGAACAAAAGCCACTTTCATTGATTCTCTGCGATGTTGATTTTTTTAAATCTTACAATGATACTTATGGTCATCGAGCAGGCGATCGCTGTCTACAAAAAGTTGCCAAAGCCATTCACAGTGCAGCTAGACGTTCTGTTGATTTAGTCGCCCGTTATGGCGGTGAAGAATTTGCTGTGGTTCTGTCTAATACCAATGCTGAAGGGGCTATTCAAGTGGCTCGGTCAATCTGCTTTGCTGTGAGAAGGTTGGCAATTCCTCATAGCAATTCCCAAGCTCGTTCTTATGTAACTTTGAGTGTCGGAGTTGGTACAAACATACCTGTGCCAGGTTCTGATTTTGAAGAAATGATCATTACGGTGGATCAAGCATTGTACCAGGCAAAGTTAACGGGGCGCGATCGCGTTGTCATCAATTCTCATAAGTAAATCGGCACGAATAAAGTTAAAGGCTTTTTGATCGCGTTTACAATCAGCTTATTTTTATAGTATAACCGAGATTTAATATTATTAAAATATCATGATTTACCTGCAAAAATAAAACTAAATTTCCCTATAATTACCAGATTAATCAAGTATTAGCCTCTAGCAAAAGAAATTTTCAACTTCCATTAGGATCTATCTGGAGATAAATTCCTAAAATTTGCAAATTAGTTTAGGGTATTTACAGCCACTGCCACAAGTATTGCTTGTTCCAAAGCATGTTCATGTCTGAGATTCATGATTCACGTTTCCGACGTTATGGTTTTGTTGTATCAATTGTTGCAACAGCATTAGTACTAATGCTGTTGCTAGACCCTTGGCTGGGCATGAGCAAAACTCCCTTTTTGCTATTTTTTAGCGCTGTGGTATTAAGTGCTTGGTACGGTGGTTGGGAGTCTGGGATTTTAGCAAGCTTTTTGTCGGCTGTTTTCAGCGATTACTTTTTCCTTGTGCCAGCCCATAGCTTAAATTTAGACTTTGCTAATGTTGTGCGAGTCGGGTTATTTGTCTGGCAAGGATTACTGTTGAGTTTGCTATTTGAGAAATTAAGGGCTGCTAAACCGTCAACTGAAGTAAATCTCCAAAAACTGAATGTAAATATTAGCGAACCCAATCAGACAGAATTAGAAAACATTAAGTTACATCAGAGACTTCAGCAAGCTATTCAGCAAAAAGATGAATCCTTAGCATTGGTTGATGCTTGGCTGACGAGTTCACCAGTAGGGCTGGCTTTTCTCGATACGGAACTACGCTATGTTTATGCTAATGAAGCACTGGCGGCTACCAATGGTGTACCTCAAAATCAACATATCGGTCGTACCCTAACAGAAGTACTACCAGAATGGGCACCGCAAATTGAGCCTATTTTTCAGCAATTGATGCAAACCAAGCAGCCCTTACTCAACCAGGAAGTCAGCGGTGAAACCTATCCGCCTGGAGTTTACCGTTATGGTCTAGTAAGTTACTATCCAGTGTGTTTACCAGATGGGCAGTTGTTAGGAGTGGGCATCGCTTCAATTGATATTACCCAACTCAAACAAACCGAGCAAGCATTACGAGAAAGCGAAGCCAAGTTTCGCAGCGTCGTTGATTCCAATATGATTGGTATTGGCTTTTGGGAAAAAGACGGCAGAATTACAGATGCTAACGATGCCTTGGTGAAGATGCTGGGTTACAGCCGTGAAGAATTAATTGCCGGAAAACTGAATTGGCAAAACCTAACCCCTAGAGAGTATTTACCACTCGACGAACAAGCACTAAATCAACTACAACACAATTGCTTTTTTGCACCCTATGAGAAGGAATATATCCGTAAAGACGGCTCACATTTGCCAATTATAGTAGGTGGCAGTTGCTTAGAAGGGACTGTAGACCGAGGAGCTTTCTTTGTGATCGATATTACAGAACGTAAACAAGCAGAAGATATATTCCGCTGTATTGCCCAAATTAGTAATCAGTTCTCTACATCACTAGATTATGAAGAAACTTTAGAACAGATTGCCAAAATTTTAGTTCCTCAACTAGCTGATTGGTGTTGCATTGAGATTTTGCAGGAAGATGGTTCTATTCGCCGCTTACCCATTGCCCATGCAGATGCAGAAAAAGCCGCGTGGACGCGTCAACTTCAGCAGTATGCGTTAGATCCTCAAGGTACAAATGCGATCGCTACTGTACTACGAACCGGTCAAAGCCAGTTAATCCCAGAAGTATCTGACTCTCAACTAGAAGGAATTATTCAAAATCAGCAACAATTAGAAATTGTGCGGCAATTAGGCATCAAGTCTTTGATGATTGTACCTTTAGCCATTCGAGGGCGAGTACTCGGCTGTATCCAGTTTGTTATCGCCCAATCAAATCGTCGCTACAATCAATGTGACCTAGCTTTAGCCAAAGATATTGCTTCTCGTGTTGCCTTAGCAGTTGAAAATGCTCAACTTTATCAAGACATTCATCAGGCTGTAATACATTACGCCGAATCGCTTTCTCTTCTAGATGCACTCCTGGCTGCTGCCCCCGTTGCTGTCTGCTTCTTAGACAGAGAACTGCGATATGTGCGAATTAATCAAGTATTGGCTGATATTAACGGTTTGCCCATAGAAGAACATCTAGGACGCAAATTCAAAGAAGTTCTACCAGAGATGGCCGCAGAGTTAGAACCACAGTTACAACATGTGTTAGACACAGGAGAACCTTTGTTGAATGTGGAAATCCACGGTGAAACACGAGGACAACCAGGACGCTACGGTCACTGGTTGGGCAATTATTACCCAGTCTACAACGCATTAGATGAAACCGTAGGAGTTGGGATTATTTTGGCAGACGTGACAGCGACAAAGGTAGCAGAAATTGCTCTACGCGAAAACGAAGCAAGATTTCGGGCAATGTTTGACCAAGCAGCCGTGGGTATTGCCCAAGTAGCATTAGATGGACAATTCATCGAGATTAATGCTGCTTTATGTGAAATTACTGGGTACAGTTATGCAGAATTGATGCAGATGAACTTCCAAGAAATTACCCATCCAGATGACTTGGCAAGTGATTGGGCCCAAGCGCGGCGAGTGTTGGCAGGAGAAATAAATGGTTATTCATTGGAGAAGCGCTACATCCGCAAAGATGGCAGAATTATTTGGGTAAACTTGACTGCATCAGCAGTTTGGGATGCTAACGGACAACCAAAGTATGCAGTAGGCATTATTGAGGATATCAGCGATCGCAAACGAGCCGAAGCCGCACAACAATTTTTAGTTGAAACTAGCGCCGTCTTAGCTGCCTCTTTAGACTATAAAATTACCCTCACTAGTGTGGCTAACTTGGCAGTTCCCACCTTAGCAGACTGGTGTATTGTGGATATCTTTAGGGAAGATAGCTCAATTCAACAGATTGCGATCGCAACTGCTGACCCTGCACAAAGAAATATGTCACGCCAATTACGATGGCGCGATTTGTCCCCAGATGGACAACTCCATCCTTTTTTGCAGAAGTTGCGCCAAGGAAAATCCATTTTTTATCCAGAAATTTCTGACTCGATTCTGGCAAATATCAGTGAAGAAGCCAAATATTTGCAGCAGTTGCAAGGCTTGGGTATTCTTTCTTTAATGGTGATTCCTCTGCGTTCCCGTGGGCAAATATTCGGAGCAATTTCTTTTATCACAGCCGAGTCAGGCCGTCATTACCAACAGGCAGACTTAGCTTTAGCAGAGGATGTGGCGCGTCGGGCTGCTGTAGCCATTGACAATGCCCGACTTTATTATGAAACTCAGCAAGCAAAACAAGCGGCTGAACGAGCTGTTAATCGCACAGTGCTTTTACAAAAAATCACCGCCGCCCTCAGTGAAGCCCTAACTCCCCAACAAGTAGCTGAGGTGGTTGTCAAGCAAGGGATTGCTGCTTTGGGTGCGAAAGCCGGTTCTGTTGTTTTACTAGATGATAAAGGTACTTCCTTAAAGCTGGTGCAAGCAGTTGGCTATTCACAAGCGCTGATAGATGCTTGGGCAAATTATCCTTTAACTGCTTCTGGGCCGTCAGCAGAAACAGTATTAACTAGCAAACCTGTTTTTATAGAGAATCGCCAAGCTTGGATTGAGAAATATCCCCATTTAGCAGATATTACCCCTGAAGACAGGCATTTTGCTCACGCTGGTATTCCTTTAATCCAAGACGGAAAGGCCATTGGGGCATTAGGATTTAACTTTGCCACTGTGCAAACCTTTAACGAAGAAGACCAGAGATTTATGTTGACTTTGGGGCAGCAGTGTGCCCAAGCCATCGCCCGCGCTCAACTTTACGAAGCAGAACAAACCGCACGGGCGCAAGCTGAGACAGCCAACCGCATTAAGGATGAATTCCTCGCCATCCTTTCCCACGAGTTAAGAACTCCCCTCAATCCTATCTTGGGGTGGGCTAAGTTACTGCGAACCCGCAAGTTTGATGAACCTGCTAGAGTCATGGCTTTGGAAACCATTGAGCGCAATGCTAAATTACAAACTCAATTAATTGACGATTTGCTAGACGTTTCGCGGATTTTACGAGGTAAGGTGAGCCTAAATATTGGTGCGGTGAATTTAGTAACTACCATCGCCGCCGCCCTAGAAACGGTGCGTTTAGCAGCAGAAGCCAAATCAATTCAAATTAATACAGTACTTGCCAATGATATCGGACAAGTGATGGGCGATAGCGATCGCTTACAACAAGTCATCTGGAATTTGCTATCCAATGCCGTCAAATTCACGCCTCCAGGAGGACAGATACAAGTAAAATTGTCAGTGGTCAGTGGTCAGTGGTCAGTGGTCAGTGGTCAAGAACAACTGACAACTGACAACCAACAACTAACAACTGACAAATACGCCCAAATCCAGGTAATTGATACAGGCAAAGGAATCAGCCCGGAATTTTT
This sequence comes from Nostoc sp. UHCC 0702, assembly GCA_017164015.1. GTDB lineage: Bacteria > Cyanobacteriota > Cyanobacteriia > Cyanobacteriales > Nostocaceae > Amazonocrinis. The sequence continues at coordinate 843,775 of CP071065.1, read as the reverse complement.
GCCTCACGTCTTTGATTACTTCCGTCAAGCAGATGCCAAAACAACCAGGGTCTTTGGCGGACTGGGGCTAGGACTGGCAATTGTGCGTCATTTGGTAGAACTTCACGGTGGTATGGTTCAGGCAGAAAGTCTTGGAGAAGGACAAGGGGCAACTTTTACAGTCAAGTTACCCTTGCTAAAAAGTGCTGAGTCTCGAGTGCAAAGTGTTGAGTCTGCTGAAGTGGTAATGATTTCAGAATCAATACTTGCTGGAGTGCAAATTCTTTTAGTAGATGATCAGTCTGATATCCGGGAATTTTTTAGTTTTGCACTTGAACAGTATGGGGCGACTGTAACAGCAGTTGCATCGGCTAGTGTTGCATTAGCAGTTTTTGCCCAGTCAAAGCCAGATGTTTTGTTAAGTGATATTGGGATGCCAGAGATGGATGGTTATATGTTGCTGCGGGAGGTGAGAACATGGACATCAGAACAAGGAGGACAAATTCCCGCCATCGCCTTGAGCGCTTATGCAGCAGAAATTGACTACAACCGCGCACTGGAGGCAGGTTTTCAAAAGCATGTGCCCAAGCCTGCCGATCCAGTTGAGTTAGCTCAAGCGATCGCTAATCTCATCGGACGTAATTGCTAGTAATATCATGTCCGCCTGATCAGTTATTATTCGGTGCGTCTGTGCAGAAAGTTGAAAACCCTCTCCCCTGCTCCCCTGCTCCCCTGCTCCCCTGCTGCGTTAATGATAAGTCTTTAACCGGACATGATATAAAATAATTTTTGGATCACACCTTCAATTACTCAATATGCCAACCAGAATTTTCATTAATTCTGTTAATTCTTCAGGAACTCGATATAATTTGAAATCTTCAGTGATCTGTTTTTCTTGACGTTTATATGTAGCAAATCGCCAATCTTCACCAGTAGTTACTGCTCCATAAAGAATAGGATTATCTGAGTTGATCCACTGGTCAAGTGCAATTAGTTCCACAGCTAATTGTATAAATCCTCTGCTCAAGTCTGCTTGTTTAGCTTCAATTACTAACAAGGTTTTACCTTTATCAATATAGTAATCTAAGCTACCTTTTAATTGTTCGCTGACGTTAATGGGATACTCAATATTCAATTGAGTTTGGGCAATTTCACATACTTCCAAGAGTATGGGTGCAATAATTGCTTGTTTACGCGCATCTTCACTTAGTAGCTTGACTCGTCGGAGATTGCGTTCAATCACTTGTTGTAATTGTTCAATTGTCTCAGGTACAAATTCTACTTTTGGTAATTGCAAGTTTTCACGTTCATAAGTACGTCCTAGTTCTATCAGAATATCTTCTGGAGAAAAGGGTAGTTCAAAATACTTGCTAAATGTATAGCTTTGTCCTGGTTGAATAATTCGAGGGCGATTCATAATTTTCAATCATGTTTGAGTAAAACCACAGTTAAACAAGCTTTTGTTTACTTCTCTACTTGTTTCTCTTCACCAATGACACGGTAATCAGCAGCGATCGCCGCTTGTTATTCGCTACAACGCTGTTTTATCCCAAACTACACTAATCATCCATAAATTCACACAACAGCAATTTGTGCAGCTAATTACTAGATAAATTATAGTGGTTGCCGACCTAGTAAAGTACGTTTTTAAAACTACTAACCTTGGTAAAAAAGATTTTGCTGTACCTCAGTTGCTGAGAAAACACTATATTGTTGATGAAGGAAAATATGCCTTCAGTCATATAGTTACAATTGGAAACCAAATAATGAATTCATACTTTCCCGATACTCCCCTGTCTGTGGCTGGTTTAACTGACTACATCCAAAGTTTGTTGGAAGAAGACAAAATACTCCGACAAGTTTGGGTAACTGGTGAAGTTTCCAGCACTAATCACCATCGTAGTGGGCTGTTTTTCACGCTGCAAGATAGCGATCGCACGGCTGGAATTAAGTGTGTAGCATGGAATAGCCAATTGCCAAAACTGGCCCAGATACCGATTCCAGGTGAACAGTTAATTATTTTGGGTAGTATTCGAGTTTATCCGCAAAGGGGAGAGTATCAACTTACAGTGTGGCAGACTTTGCCTGCTGGTGTGGGGTTACAGGCGTTGCGCTATCAACAGTTGCGAAACCGCTTGCAGGCTGAGGGGTTGTTTGACGCAGAACGCAAACGTCCGCTTCCACCTCACCCCCAAACCATCGCAGTCGTCACTTCACCAACAGCGGCGGCTTGGGGTGATATTCAAAAAACCCTCAAGCATAGATATCCAGGTTTACATGTTTTATTTTCTCCTGCCACCGTCCAGGGTGAACAAGCACCAGAATCTATAGTTAAAGCAATTGAACGAGTAGAACAAGATGGTCGCGCCGAGGTGCTAATTTTATCGCGCGGTGGTGGCTCGGTTGAAGAATTGGCTTGCTTTAATGATGAGCGAGTGGTGCGTGCAGTTGCTACTTCTAGCATACCAGTAATTACTGGTATTGGTCATCAAAGAGATGAATCTTTGGTAGATTTAGCTGCGGATGCTTGCGTACATACACCGACGGCGGCAGCGGAAAAAGTTGTGCCTGCACTTTCAGAGTTGTATACTCAGCATCGCCAGCGAGTTGTGGCTTTACATGAGGCGGTGCATGATTCTTGGCAAAGGTCTGAAAATCAATTGCAAATGTTGCAGAACCGTTTGCGACGTTTGCGGTTGGATCAAAAAGTGCAGCAAGAAGCGCAGAAGTTAGTTTGGCAGCGTCAAAAACTGATACAAATAACAGTGGGGCGATCGCAGCAAGCAAGGCAGCATTTAGAATTGTTGCGCCAAAAATTGGCAAGTCTTGACCCGAAAGCTGTGTTACAACGTGGTTACGCGGTGGTAAGATTAGAAAATGGTGCGATCGCTCGTTCTGCTGATGAGTTAGCTGTGGGGCAAGATTTGTTGATTCAGTTGGGACAGGGGGAGGTTAAAGTGAAGGTGGCAGAGATAACCACAAAGGCACAAAGGCACAAAGAGATTGATGGTTAAACGTAAGAGTGCTTCTAGTTCTGATTCAATGTCAGGTTGGAATTATGAAGCTAAAGTTGTGGAAATAGAGGCAATTATCGCTAGAATTGAAGAAGGTGAGTTGGAATTGGAACAGGTGTTTGACCAATTTGCAACTGCTGTGGAGTATTTGCGTCAATGTGAAGGTTTTTTGCAGCAGCGACAGCAACAGGTAGATTTGTTGATTGAAACTTTGAGTGATGATTAAATAGTTGGTTATTGCTCTAGTTGCTGGTTACACTTTGTTTTGGCAATACAAGTATAGCTGGGGACTGGGGACACTTCGGGTGAGCTTCAGTGCATCGCTGCGGACTGGGTGAAAAGTCTTTTTGTGTCTAGGTTTTATCATCTGTTGATGTCCTAACACTACTGGCGACAGCTGTATAAATTTATGGTGCGTTTTTCTTGAGGTCATTCAATAGGGCGATCGCATTTGTACCCAGGTTGTGTAGATAACGTTCCTCGCTTCCTGGTTCTATCAGTTTGGAAATCAGGCTGGGATAGCTGCATGGCCACAGTTACACATCCTACGTTGCAATCTTCTTGCTGCACTCTATAATATCATGTCCGTTTAAACACTTATGATATCTGTGGAGGTCGGTAATTGGGAATTGGGAATTGGTAATTGGTAATTGGTTTTGTGTATTACCTATTACCCATTACCTATTACCCATTACCTATTACCCATTACCTATTACCTATTACCAAGCAAACCGACTAGATCGTAAGTAATTAGCCGAACTTGATATAACTTTGAACTTCAACCAGTGCTTCATGTTTGCGATCGCTTCCCCAAGACAGCCATGATTCATTAATCACTTTTATTTATGAAATTAAAAAATAAAAATAATTGCTTCTATCTTTGATCATCTTTAAACTAGAATAAGTCAATTTATATAGCTTTTCTTAAACAAATCAAATAATACACGTAACCCAAAAGAGCGGGAATTTACTTCTAACTTCCCAAACAAGAGTGTATTACATCAAGTTGAGAACTGCTATATCAAAATTGCGTGTTGAGTTTCGCTTAGTATTAGCTGAGGGAAGCTTCATCAGCGACTTTAAAGCTTTAGAGTGAATTACGCTTGTGGAACTCTCTAATAAATCTGAATACGCACTTCTAGCCCTGTTAGAATTAGCAACTCGTTATTCCAGTGGCGAATCGCTGCAAATTCGACAGATAGCAGTGCTACAAGATATACCAAATCGCTATTTAGAACAATTACTAGCAACATTAAGGCGTAACGGCCTGATTAAGAGCATACGTGGTGCTAAAGGTGGCTATGTTTTAGCACGCGATCCCCGAATGATTACGCTGCTAGACGCTTTCACCTGCATGGAGGGTTTAGACGCTACGCCTGTTATAAATACTGATACCGCAACCCTAGGAACTCAGGTAATCCAAGAAATTTGGGTGGAAGCTCGTCAAGCAGCTAATGCTGTTCTGCAAAAATATACCCTTCAAGACCTTTGTGAGCGGCGAGACATCCACCGACAAAAAGAATTAATGTACTATATTTAGCAAAGGCTGGGCATTTGTGATTAAAAGAATTTTTCAAGATTCCCCAGTCACCAGTCACCAGTCCCCAGTCCCCATTCCCTAATCCCTAGCCCTTAATTTCCCTGCCTCTGGCTGTTTTTGTTGCGAAATCGAGAGGGTATAGTTATATTGTCGTTGGGATAATTCGCCCACGTACAGCAAGTATTTGCCTGCTTGCCAGTAACCGGACATTTCGGGCTTGGTTTGAGAGTAAGGATCTGCTAAGAGGCAGAACCGCCCTCCTGGGCCATCAATCAACAGCGTTGGTTGTCCGGGACTATCTACAGTTAATCGCAAATAAGGCAGCGGCTCACTCAGTTGGATAACTTGATTGGGTGCAGTGGCAATATTGCCGCAATCACTTTTAATAGTTCCCCCAGATTTGCCATTCAAAATTAGCGGATCTGACTTTAATTTGGGAGTAATTTGGAACGATGGTACTTCGGCTAAAATAGGTTGCAAGAGCGCCAAACTTATCGCCAAAGCTGCGGGAACAAATGTCAATAGTTTACGCGTCTTCATATCAATTAATGCTCCCGACTATTTCTAGAGCGATATTGAGTAAATAGTTTGATTTAATAGACGATGGCTATCCGTCTAAGTTCCTGAGTGCAGAGTATAAATTTTTATAAAAAAAATAATAACTATATAGCCAAATACAAACACTCTACCCGGAAGAGGATGAAGTTTTTGGGAATAGGGAATAGGGCATTGGTTAAGAGTTAGGAGTTAGGAGTTAGGAGTTAGGAGTTAGGAGTTATATCATGTCCGGTTAATTAGTTATGTTTCCCACAGTCATTGCACCCCACCCCTAACCCCTCAGAGTGAACGGGGAGGGGAAACAAAGCGTAGCTTTGGTGGGGTGGGGTTCTTAGAGTTTAATAAGTAATCAAGCGGACATGATATTAGGAGTTAGGAGTTATCTCACTCATCTCCCCCGCTCCCCTTATCAGTTCCTGAGGTAATGGCAATGTCTCTTAATCAACAAGAGAAAAAGATGATTTTTATCTAGCAATCAAGATCTTGCCCACACACACATTAGCTAAAATCACAAGACAAGCACTAAAAATGGGATTTATATCATGTCCGGTTAATTAGTTATGATTCCCGCAATTATTGCACCCCACCCCTAACCCCTCAGAGTCAACGGGGAGGGGAAACAAAGCGTAGCTTTGGTGGGGTGGGGTTCTTTGGTTTTTATAAGTAATCAAGCGGACATGATATTAGTTAGTCTGTTATTAAATAAATGTCGTAGTTGAGGTAGAAAAGATTCATGAATTCTCAACCTGATGAAGACTTGCAGCGTCGCCTCCAAAAGCTAGAGGCACAGATTAATTCCTCGTCTGTAGAGGTGGGACAATCACAAGAACCAAAAAAAACATCTCAGTTTAGCTTTACCAACTTGAAAGCATACTTCATGCGATCGCAGCTTTGGTTCAATAACTTGTCTGGAATCAGCAAAGTGATATTTTCGGGTGTGGCGGTGCTTTTAGGGTTGGCAATAGTGCAAGCAGTGCTAAAACTAGTTGCATCGGCAATTAGTCTGGCAGTATTGGCGTTGTTAGTGTATCTTGGATACAAATTTTTTGTAGCTGGTAGCTTTCGCGCATAAGCAATAGTTTATGTTAACTGCGCCGTCAGCGGCGTAAATATTAAAGTCAAAGGGAATTATGTAATGGCGACCCCAATTGTGAGGAGAAGTAATCAATCAAGACAAGCACAAGACTCTCAAAGAGCCAGTTCGCTGCCGTTAGTTACCAGGCGCTTAGGTGCTTGGGCAGCAGAAATCACACTGGTGGTTGCCAGTGGCTTGGTTCCCTACGGGCTTGGTGCGTATATTAATACTAGAAGCGATTTCAACCGAGTGCCGCTCAACCCCATACTGGTAGTCACAGAAAGAGCGATCGCTCGACCTTTAGCTCTGCCTGTGAGTTATGGTATCCGTAACGTCGCATGGCCAACTAATTTTTTGTGGACAGTAGCTTTGTTAGCACCTGTAACGCTCTCATGGTGGCAATTATATCTACTAGGTAAAACTGGTAGTACAATTCCTAAACGGTGGTTGGGCATACGGGTTGTGAATGAGCAAGGCACAGCGCCAGGTTTGCCTGCTGTTGTCGCACGGGAAGGAATTGGACGCTGGGCTGTACCCACATCCATCGCCTATATTCTTTGGCGTTATAGCTTTGCCTTTCCCAATTTGGGATTATTCACGTTTTTAGTTGGGTTGATGTTGGTAGGAGAAGCGTTGGCTTTGCCTCCGCGCCGAGGGCGTCGCGCACTGCACGATTGGCTAGCTGGTACTTACACCATAGACTCTACTCGCCCCATACCAGCCTCACAGGTAGCTAACAAAGGGCAAGGTTCCTCTGCCAAGGGTAATGAAGCCAACAAAGAACAAGAGGAAACAAAAAGCCCAGTCATGGGAATGACAACAGAAACTCCAAGTCTGGGCACATTGTGGCGACGGATGCAGCAAAATCCTAGTTTGACACTGTTTGCTGTAGCACTAACAAGTATGACTGCTGTGCTAGCCACTTTAATCGCCACTCAAGTTTATATCCAAACTCAGCAAAGCCAGAGTCAAAACAAACAAATCAACAGTCAAAAGTTTCTTGCACTCGTAAAACAATTGAGTCCTGACTCTGGTGTCAGCGAGGCAGAACGCCAGAGTGTGATTTTGGCAATGGGTGGTCTTAACGACTCCCAGTCCATCCAATACCTTGCGGATCTGTTGGTTAGCGAAACCAACCCCATCCTCTTGAATACAGTGCAGCAAGCTTTAGTAACTATCGGCCCCAAAGCTATTTCGGAATTAAAAAACAAAAATCAGTTTCTTGCTAGCGAACTAGCTTCTGTGAACGGTAATTTACCCCAAGAGCGGGAATTGCGACAAAAGCGCTTACAAAACAACCAGCAAACGATTAACAAGATTCTTGCTGTTTACAGTGGTAAAATTCAGGGTATTGATCTGAGTCGCACCCAATTAGGTCAAAGTGGTACTTTGGGAAGTCCCTTTTTCAACTTGGTGCTAGACAACGTTGATGTATCAGGAATTAAATTCAAACAAGCAAATCTCAACCAAGCCAGTTTTAAGGCTAGCCGCTTTAGGGGAGTTGGTGAGGATGGACGCTGGGATACTTTTGACGATGCGATCGCAGATTTGAGTCAAGCTCAAATGAAACAAGTTAATTTCACAGATGCAAACTTAAGTCGCGTCGTCATGACTGGTAGCGATTTAAGCCGCGCCACCCTCAACAGAGCTAATTTATCTCATGCACGTCTAGTTGGCGCTAACCTCAGCAGCACTCAACTAGTGGGAGCAGATTTGCGATTCGCAGTTTTAGAAAATGCTAGCTTGACTGGGGCAGATTTAGGTGGCGCCAAATTAAACGAAGCTAATTTGTATGGCGCTCGTTTAGGTCGGGTGATTGCCATTGGAACTCAATTGTCATCAGCCAACTTAACTAAAACCGATTGGCAAGCATCAGATTTATCTGGAGCAGATTTAGAACGTGCCAATCTCAGCAATGCTAACTTAAGTGCTACTCGTATGACTGGTGCTATTTTGCGTTCTGCACAGTTAGAAAACGCCAATTTGCGGAATGCTGACTTGAGTCTAGTAGATTTGCGAGGGGCAAATCTTGCAGGTGCAGATTTTCAGGGGACAATTATTGCTCCTGCCAAAGAAGATCCCGCAGATCAATTTGTGCAAACACCAGACCTAGGTTCAGTATCTGCTGTAGTAGAAGGTGTTGATTTTTCTCAAGCCAAAAATTTAGATGCCAAGCAACTAGCTTACATTTGTACTAAAGGAGGCATTCATCCTCGTTGTCCGTAGGGGAGATGGGGAGCAGGGGGGCAGGGGAGCAGGGGAGCAGGGGAGCAGGGGGGCAGGGGGGCAGGGGAGCAGGGGAGCAGGGGAGCAGGGGGGCAGGGGAGCAGGGGAGCAGGGGAAGCAGGGGAGAATAACTTTTTTTCCCAATGCCCTATGCCCTATGCCCAATTACCAATTACCAATTACCAATTACCAATTACCAATTACCAATTACCAATTACCAATTACCAATTACCAATTCCCAATTCCCAATTCCCTATGCCCAATTACCAATTACCAATTACCAATTACCAATTACCGATGACCAGTAACAGCGATAACATAGGTATTTAAACGAACCTGTAAAATCCAAGATGGTGTGAGGAGTCGGGTAATGAAGCATATTCCATATTTAGTTTCAGCGTTGGGGGCTGGCTCAGTCTTGAGTCTGGTTCTGTGTACTCAACCAGCACAAGCTCAAGTAGCATATGGTAGCTATGTTGGTATAGGGCCGACTGTCGGTTTGACTGATGGTGTCCAGGTTGGGGGAGTTCTTGCCTTCCGCTACAAACTTCTGGAATCACCGATTTCTTTCCGTGCCCAAGCGTTAATTGGTAACAATACAGCAGTTGTACCAACGGTTTCTTACGATGTGCCCTTAAATTGGCAAACTGATGCCTACTTGGGAGCGGGTTTAGTGTTGGCTGGTGGTGGTGATTCTTCTCCTGTGGGTGACAAAATTAGTTTTGCCTTACAACCAGGAATTGATTACGTTATTCCTAATAGTAATACTGTGCTTTTTGGCAACGCGATTATTGCTTTTGATGCTTACCGCGATAGTGGCGGTACGGCTGTATCTGTGCAAGGTGGTGTTGGTTTGCGCTTTTAGTTTTGGATTTTGGGATTTTGCGGAAACTCTGAGCGGAGGAAGTCTCCACTCAGAAATTTCCAAGACGGATTTTTAGGGCTTCTCGCCCTCCCATAAACTCTATTATATCATGTCCGTTTAAACACTTATGATATCTGTGGAGGTCGGTAATAGGTAATTGGTAATTGGTAATTGGTTTTGAGTATTACCTATTACCCATTACCCATTACCTATTACCAAGCAAACCGACTAGATCGTAAGTAATTAGCCAAACTTGATATTACTCTATAGTTTGCTATTTCTGGATGTAAAATACTGCCGATATAATTCACAGCTTGGTATCACTTTATCTCTTAACTGTTTGATCAGTCCCATACTGCTTAGTTTATAAGTCATGCTCGGATCTAATGATATGGGTTGCTGAGCATTGATGACGAGATCTAACGCTTTTGCTAATTCAGATTGTTCTTGCAATGTTGCTTGATGACGCTGCAAATGATGGGAATAAATTCCGCTTGATGTTGCTGCTGTATCGAGGAATTGAGCAAAAGTAATTTCCCCTCGACTAAGATGATAAATAGCCATATGTACTAGTGCTGGATGTCCTTCTACCATTGCCATAAGTTCTGTTGCTTCCTGGCTATCAGTCCAGTTGAGTCCATAGCGTTGAGCTAACAGTTTTACCTGCTCAATATTGAAGTTACTTAACTCTATTGGCAATCCTACATTAAATGGAGATTGCTTTAATTGAAGAGGTACATAAATTTCAGTTGAGTGAACTATAATCAGCCGTAACTTTTGCCAGATTGGTTCTCTTTTAGCTTCTTCGTACCACGAACGAAACAAAGGTAAGACATCTTTTGCTACCAAAGGATGCTCAAAAATATATTGAACTTCATCTAAGGATAAAACCAAAGGAGTATCAATTTGCTTTAATATATGGTTACGAAAATAGAGAGAACAACTAATTTTACTGCCGATATCTTCATCCCAATAATCGTCTAGTTTTGCTTCTAGCTGGAGTTGATGGGTAACGTTGGCACACAGCCAGCGCAAAAATCGATTCAAATCGTTCAAAATTACATCGTCAATTTGCTCTAGATTTAAGCTAACAGTGCGGTAGCCTTGACGGGCTGCATAATCCAAAGTTCTCAGTAGTAAAGAAGTTTTACCCATCTCTCTAGGTGCTTTGATGCGGACTAAAGCACCAGGTTTGCTAATTTCTTGACAAACTTGCGTTTCAAGGGCAGTTCGTTCTATGTAAAAAGGAGAATCAAGGGGAACTGCACCATTTGGGTAAGAGGGAAAATTAACGGAGTTGGCAATATTTTTGCTCGACACAGTACGATAGGGGCTAATGTGATATAAAAAGATGGCTTCTGAGATATCTTTGAGCCTGTGCTGCCCTAAATTAACTGCATTTACCTGTAAGTGATGTTTAACCTGTTCATAGACAGTTTGAGATAAGCAAATTCCTCCGGGTTCAGCTTGTATGTGGAGTTGTAGCACCAAGTTTACCCCTTTGCCCAAAACATCATTGCCTCTGAAAAATATCTCTGCCAGATGAATGCCAATTCGATGTAGCAGCCTATTTGGTTGTAGCAAATTACTAGGGGCGATCGCTAGTGCTTTTTGGATTTCTATGGCACTATCAACTGCTTTCTCAGCACTTTCAAAGGAGAATAATAATCCATCGTCGAAAATCTTGATAATTTGCCCGCCAAATTGCTGGCAATATTGGCGTATCTGTTGCCATTCTTGCTGTAGAGTATCCCAAGTTTGCTGCTCATTTGCGATGAACATCAGAGTTGAGTTAGTAGTAACTATCTGGGATTTGGCAAGTTGTATTGCTAGCTTTTTATTTACCCAATCCAAATTGAAGACTCTGGCATAAATTGGGTTTTTGACTAATAAATTTCCTTCGTGTTGGGCGACAAGTCCCGATAGTCGCAATTCTAGGTATTCAGGGAAGTTCTCAGAGGGGATTTTTCCTTGTTGTAGAATCTGCTGATATAGCTGCAATAATTGTATGCTTTTGGGAGTATTGCGGAGTAGGCGATCGCGTATTGTTCTTAAATGCTCTGGTTCGTCTTGAGCTTCCCAATTTTTGATAATTTGATTCTGGACAATTTGCTCAATCCACTGCGCTTCTTCACCCTCTTGAGGAGGGCACAATTCTGGGTTTTTATGGCAGTAATTAACAATTAACCAACAGAGTTTTTGAGTGAGGAATGGCTGTCCGCTAGTCCAAGATAAAATTTCTTTTAATCCTGCTTGTGGGTTGCTAAATTCCCCTACCAATCCATTTACTAAAGGTTCGCTTTCTTCCAGTTTAAATCCTTGAATTTCAATGGCTCTACCGATATTAAAGGGCGTAGAATAGTGTTTGTCTTGAATCAAATCTGAAGGTGCAGCTACTCCCAATAAAGCAAATGATAGTCGCTTATAATCTGGCTTCATAGCTCGATTTTCATAACAGTGGCGAATCAAAGCAAAAAATTCGTCAGTGGAAAATTTTAAACCCAGTACATTATCAATTTCATCGATAAAGATGACAATTTTTTGCTGAATCTGGTTCAGCAATACTGTTTCGATAAATTCATTTAAGCACTGGATAGGAGATAGGTCATCGCGTTCTTTTAACCAACTGCGGCGATTTATGTGTAGCTGAAAACCGCTGACTAATTCTTGAATAATTCCCCCATACCATTGGGGAGCCGTAATTTGTTGGCTACCAATGCCGCTTAATTCAATTTCTGCACAGGCAAATCCTGAGGAGAGTAATTTATTCATTGTCCGTACTCGCAAGCTAGACTTCCCCATTTGTCTAGCGTTGAGGACATAGCAATACTCAAGTGCTAATAACCCTTCGTAAAGTTCAGTGTCAGCCTGTCGCACCACATAGGTAGGTGCATCAGGGGGGAGACTACCGCCTGGCTGATACTGATAGGTGGGGTTGAATTTGGCAAACATTGGTATTTTCTAGATGCTTAAAACCTTTTTCTGTGTTAATCCTCCCATATTTATGTGTTTTTGTCTTACCTGAATTTAACTGAATTTACCTGACTTTTAAAAGTCCTGAATTTAACTGAATTATTGATTTGAAAAACCAAAGATACTATCAACAAGCTCTATGAAACCGGTTGACACAAATCGGACACCTATAGAGTAAAAGACTAATCACCACTCCCTGAAGGAGTAGGTGTGCTTTTTTCTCATTGATGCAATAAAGCTGAACCTTTTGGTTAGGCAATCGACTCTCAAACCACAATTTCAGGTGAAATGAAACCATGAACATCTTTAAAGACATCAAAAAAGCTATCGTTTTTGGACTAGCTCTATTTTGTTTGGCTTTGGCATTTCAAAGCCCCAGTTACGCGGCAGGTTTAAAAGGAAATTGGCAGCTTGAATCCTTAGGCGGTGCTCCTGTTTTGGAAAAAACTCAAATCACAGCTGAATTTGAGAATGATTTTCATGGGAGCATCAGGGGCAGTGCAGGCTGCAACCGATACTCTGCCCGTTTCACTGCTAATTCAGGTAGAATCACAGTTGGATCTAATATAAGCGCAACAAGAATGCTATGCTCCCCCGAATCTAGAATGCAGCAGGAGAGTAAATATTTTGATGCATTACAGTCAGCCACGTCCTATGATGTCAGCGATCAAAATCTGAAACTGACTTACGGTTCAGATAAGAAATTGTTGGAATACGTCAAAGCTGAATAAAGTTGTGATGCTCTTGTATCAATAGCGATCGCACTTAGGTTGGGTGAGGCTCATCCCTCACCCAACCTATAATTTTTGGCAACTAGATTTTCGGGTTAGAGGTGCAATACTTTTTCATCCAGAAATTAACAGCGATCGCATCAGAAGAAGAACCATATGTAGTACTTGTTCTTTTGATGCTGACCCTACTGTCCATATCATAACTGAATTTAACTGAATTTACCTGACTTTTAAAAGTCCTGAATTTAACTGAATTATTGATTTGAAAAACCAAAGATACTATCAACAAGCTCTATGAAACCGGTTGACACAAATCGGACACCTATAGAGTAAAAGACTAATCACCACTCCCTGAAGGAGTAGGTGTGCTTTTTTCTCATTGATGCAACAAAGCTGAACCTTTTGGTTAGGCAATCGACTCTCAAACCACAATTTCAGGTGAAATGAAACCATGAACATCTTTAAAGACATCAAAAAAGCTATCGTTTTTGGACTAGCTCTATTTTGTTTGGCTTTGGCATTTCAAAGCCCCAGTTACGCGGCAGGTTTAAAAGGAAATTGGCAGCTTGAATCCTTAGGCGGTGCTCCTGTTTTGGAAAAAACTCAAATTACAGCTGAATTTGAGAATGATTTTCATGGAAGCATCAGCGGCAGTGGAGGCTGCAACCGATACGTTGCCTCTTTTACTGCTAATTCAGGTAGAATCACAGTTGGATCTAATATGATCGCAACACCAATTTTATGCTCCCCCGAATCTATAATGCAGCAGGAGAGAAAATATTTTGATGCATTACAGTCAGCTACGTCCTATGATGTCAGCGATCAAAATCTGAAACTGACTTACGGTTCAGATAAGAAATTGTTGGAATACGTCAAAGCTGAATAAAGTTGTGATGCTCTTGTATCAATAGCGATCGCACTTAGGTTGGGTGAGGGATGAGCCTTACCCAACCTATAATTTTTGGCAACTAGATTTTCGGGTTAGAGGTGCAATACTTTTTCATCCAGTGTTTGCAGCTACTCCCAACAAAGCTCATATCTTGCACCAGGCGACTGGAAGTCGCGGCTACACAGGCAAAACCCGCCTGCGCGGGTTTCAAACCCTTGATTTTGCGTTAGTCCGCCTACGCGGACTTCGTTTGTATAGCCGCGATTTCGCTCTCGCTAGGGCTAGGTGCAAGATGTGAGCGCCCGACTAGCCGCGTTTTTCGCCGCTAGCAATGAATGAAACTAGCACATTTTTCAAGTCAGGCTAAAAGCTTTGCCATATAAGGATTCTAAAATGTGCAAGTTAGGAGTATAGGCTGGCTTGTTAGCTCGATTTTCATAGCAGTGGCGAATCAGAGCAAAAAATTCATCGGTGGAAAATTTCAACCCCAGCACATTATCAATTTCATCAATAAAAATCACAATTTTTTGCTGAATCTGGGTCAGTAATACTGTTTCGATAAATTCATTTAAGCACTGGATAGGAGATAGATCATCGCGTTCTCTTAACCAACTGCGCCGATTTATTTGGAGTTGAAACCCGCTGACTAATTCTTGAATAATCCCACCATACCATTGGGGAGCGGTAATTTGTTGGCTACCAATGCCGCTTAATTCAATTTCTGCACAGGCAAATCCTGAGGAGAGTAATTTATTCATTGTCCGTACTCGCAAGCTAGACTTTCCCATTTGTCTAGCGTTGAGAACATAGCAATACTCAAGAGCTAATAACCCTTCATAAAGTTCAGTATCAGCCTGTCGTACCACATAGGTAGGTGCATCAGGGGGGAGACTACCGCCTGGTTGATACTGATAGGTGGGGTTAAATTTGGCAAACATTGGTATTTCCCAGATGCTGAAAACCTTTTTCAGTATTAATTCTTACATGTTTATGTGTTTTTGTATTACCTGAATTTAACTGAGTTTAACTGAGTTTACCTGAATTTAACTGAGTTTACCTGAATTTTAAAAGTCCTGAATTTAACTGAATTATTTAATTGCAAAGCCAAGCAGAATGTTAATTGTGATGAGCAATACGGAATATTTCCGTCTAATAACTAGTTAGGCTCAGAGTAAAGGGAATAAGCTAAAAATCCCTCATCAGAAAAGAGTCAGCAAAATCATTTTTTGGAGAAAATTATTATGGGACAACCAACATTACCAGATTCAACTGCAGGTTTATACAACACGCTTTGCCAAGGGTTAAACTTGAGCAATCAGGAATTTCAGATGATACAAGGCGTTCTACCCGTCCAATCTCAACCTGAAGGTTTATACAACTTCTTCGATGGAATTCCTCCTAAATCGGTTTCAACTTTGTATACTAGTAACCCACTTAATGGATTAAATGGCAACATGCTGATCGTGATCAGTGAAGGGGCAGATAGCTATTTGAAGGATATTGCTATGAAGAATTACGAAAACGAGAGATATTGGGTAGAGGGCGCAGTGAGTGTCAATCCTATTTATGCGCCTCCATTTGATGATTTGTTTGCTCAGGTGGCGGCAGGGAGTTCTGCAAAGATTAATTTTGATTCTGCAATAGCCAACACCGACATTAGCACGTCTTGGGCAAGAAGTACCGACTATGCTGGTGTAGGCTTTTGGGGCACATCGTCCAGTAGCGTTTCAGAATCATTGAACGCAAAAGCTTCATCTTCTAGAATTACAGTTGACATTACCTTAGATAAATATGCTTATTTGCAAATACGCGCGGGCGGTTGGTTCACACAGGGATTTTTTACAGATCAATATAAAAATCCCAGTAAATGGACAAACGGTCAACAGGCATGGGATCAAGTTTTTGGTTCTAAGGGTAGTTGCCAAAATATTGCGAATCAGGTCCTGCTGGTTAATGGGTACAAGATTGTGACTACATCGTATGCATCTTACTCTGAAGAAGAATATCAGAAGATCCAAAACAGTAAAGAGACAAATGTTTGGCCATTCTATACTGATTCATCGAGTTCGCAAACAAGCCAGCATCACGTCTACAATTCAAATAATTCTATTACATCGACTACATCGTGTGCGCCAGGGTCTCTTCAGATATTAGGCATGGGTGTTATTCCTACTAGCTTGGCCATAGGTGGTGGTAAATTGCTATCAGCTTCAAGGTTGATCTAGTCCTCGTTATGGATTACAGAGAGCACAGCCCCTGTAGTGGGTTGTGTTTTTCTTTAAAAGATTGTAGTCAGGTGTTTCGGATTTGCAAATACAGGTAATACAGGACTTACGCAAAAATTACCAAAAAGCTTAATTTACAGCAGTTTGCAAGTAAATGAAGTACACATCTTAATGTTAAACCTTGTGGGGTGGGCATCCTGCCCGCCCTTTTGTACCTCACTCAAATGAAATCTGCTGTATCAAACCGCCAAGACGCCAAGAGCGCCAAGAATTTGTGGAGTATGCGTAAGTCCTATAATATCGATTCCGGCTGCATCGGAGCAATCACCTATTTCTACTAGTAGCCAAAAACAAAACCTTTATCATTCCGATGCAGCCGGATTTGATAAGACATTAACAGAACACAGGTAATTTGAAAATGAATGACCAATATTTTTACGAACAACTTATATACAGCGCTATTGCTGACGCAATGCGTCTGGAACTTACCAGTTTGAGATTATTTCCAACCATTTTCTCACTTCCTCACGATGATCGTGAGTTGTTTAATCTGTTCGATATCATTCCAAGTAGCGAACCCCTGTTTGAGATAAATGAGAACGTACCTCGTTTTAGTAGCACTTATGAAGCACTTCTTCAATCTCAACCAGACTCATATATGGTTAAAATCGCCAAGCAAAACTTTGAAAATCCAGATAATTGGTTACCAGCCGATTTGCCAGGTGGATTGCCTAAGACTCCTCTGTACTCACCAAATAGTGCTGATATTTCTAATTCCGTAGCAGGCGGTAGTTTATTTAATTTTACGCTTGACTCTCAAAAGTACCCCGCCCCTAGTAACATATTATTATATCCGTCGTTTCCAAGTTTTGTCGTTAACGAATCTTTTCGGATATTCAATCAAATAGCGGAAGGTAAACGATTTGTATTTAAGCTGTCTTTTGAGAAAATAGCAACCCCAACCATAAGAGCTGGTGGTTGGTTTAATCAGGGTGTTTTTACTCAAGCATTCAAAAGCAATGGTAATGGATGGCTTACTGGCCCAGGTACAGTTACATGGGATAGTTTGTTTGGTAATGATGGAATTTTAAAATATATTTGTAATAGGATATTGGCAGTATCTGGTATGATGTTGGAGCTACACAGCTTTGGACATTATAACAGTGATATGCTAAACGCTCTAAGAAGTAATAAAGCCACGTCTATTTGGCCTTTTTATCTGAATGTAGAGAATCTAATCCAAGAATATGTGCTTGGTACAGATGGAAGTATCAAGATCACAAGCAAAGTTCCCTCGTCTGAAATTTTACTATTAGTCATGGGAACTGCAAGTGTTGATAGTTTAGTAGGTAATGTTGCATAATATTTTCACACTCTTAGAGGGTGTTTGAAAATTTTTAGGGAGTCAAAATTTTGACTTCCCCAAACTTTATGAATATGGTGTTTTCTCATGAATCATTTAGGATTGCTATATCTCTTATTATAGCCTAATATTACCAACAATAAGAAAGCGTAGGTGCAGTCCGTCATAGACATCGCTTTTTAGTAGTTAATGTCAATTTACATTTACTGAAATCATCATAATATCGCTAAAATAACTACGATATAACTGACAGCGTGGCTCTACTTGATTACCCGAAAGCTTAACTAAACCCATACTCTGTAACTGATAAGCTGATATTGTTTCCAATCGGACTGGTTTGCGAGAAGTAACCACTGTTTGAAATGCTGCCATGAGTTTTGGTTCTTGTTGCAAACTCAACCAATATTCTCGCAAATGATGACCATAAATACCTGCATCTGTTGGAGCCTCTGCTAACAATTGCTCAAGGGTAATATAGGGGTAACTTTTGAGGTGAGAAAATGCCTGTTGCAACAGATAAGGATGACCACCTACCAATTGCATTAAGGGGTCTACAATAGATGCGTCTGCTGCTAATCCATATTGTCGGGCAAATATCTGCACCTGCTCTCTAGTTAATTCTGGCAACTCAATGGGTAAGCCGACATTAAAAGGCGACTGATTAATATTTAAGCGGATATAAACGTCAGTAGCATGAGCGATCGCTTTGGGGATTTGGAAGGGCGATCGCTTTTATGATGGGAAATTGAGGGGTGATCGCTTTTTGTTTGATGAGGGCGATTACTTTGGGAAATGGAAGGGCGATCGCTTTATGCTACAACTAGTGGTTAAATAAATTTAATTTATGTATGCCAGCTAAAGATTTATTTCATAATACAGTTAAAACAGCCCTGGCAAAAGATGGATGGACAATTACTGACGAGCATCTATTTATTCAAGTTGAGGATGTTGATTTTTACATAGACTTAACAGCAGAGAGAATTTTAGCTGCTGAAAAAACTGGTAAAAAAATAGCAGTAGAGATAAAATCCTTTTTAGGAGCCTCAGACGTAACTGAATTTCACCTAGCTCTTGGTCAATGTCTCAACTACCGTTCAGCATTGAGGTTGATCGAACCTGCTCGGATTTTGTATTTGGCCGTTCCGGTAGATGTTTATGATGAGTTCTTTAGTCGGAAGTTTATTCAAAGAATTATTGGCGAATATCAACTAAAATTACTGATTTTTAACCCAGATCAAGAGGAGATTGTTATATGGAGAGACTGAATTACAAAGAAATAGTCCAAAAAATTCTTGAAAGTCACGCAAAAAATCGCTCAAATAGTCAGACAGAAGTCAAATTGATATTTGATACGGAGCGCGATCGCTATCAAGTTCTTAATATTGGTTGGCAAGAGCTAACGCGAATATTTGGTTGTATTATTTACGTAGAAATTAAAGATGGCAAAATTTGGATCGAACGCGATGGAACGGAAATCGGAGTGGCTAATGAATTAGTAGAAGCTGGAGTTCCTAAACAAGATATAGTTTTGGGTTTTAAAGCCCCATACAAACGGAAATTTACTGACTTTGCTGCTAGTTGAAGCACATAGGAGTCAGGAAACCTACGGCAATTAGGGAAGTAATCTAGACGTGGGGTATCGCAGAAATTTGTGAAATGACTACTTTATAGCCATCGCTTGAAGTTTTCGCTCTTTGACAAACAAAGGCAATGGTAATTATGTAGAGTTAGGAAATGAGGGAGCGATCGCTTTTACATCAGTGCGAAAGTAGAGTTAAATTAACTCTGAAGGCAATGAATAACTATAGGGTAAATGAACAATTTGGTCTTGATATTCGTTCTCAAATGATGCTTCAGCCAGAAAAATTAACTCATCAATATTTTGACCTATACTCAACTTATTATTCAAAATAAAAATTCCTGGTATATGATGATTTTTCGCTATATGTTCAGCTAAATGAACAGGCATGGATGTCCGATTATTTGTCACCAGAACAAAATTATATTCTTCACACCAATATAATATTTCTGGGTCTAAAGTCCCTCTAGGAGGTGCGCTAGGTTCACCAACAACCCAAATCACTAGCTCTCGGTTGCGTCGAATCAATTGAATTTTATAACTATGATCGACATTTTCATC
Organism: Nostoc sp. UHCC 0702; assembly: GCA_017164015.1. Lineage (GTDB taxonomy): Bacteria > Cyanobacteriota > Cyanobacteriia > Cyanobacteriales > Nostocaceae > Amazonocrinis. Next base: position 824,197 of record CP071065.1, on the reverse strand, counting down.
TAGCAGATACTTGAGAGTCATTCGCCCTTTTATTCGCTTCTTTTTCTGCTCTGAGCTTTTGTAATCGGAGCATGGTAGGAGTAGGATTGAGTTGTTGAGTTTTCCATTGTTGATGGCTCGATTCTAGCCAGTTAGCAACATACTGACTGACCACTTCCTGATTATGCAGGTAATAAAGAATAGTGGCATAAACCTGTTCTAATTTTAAAGATGGATAAGCTTGGGCGATTTCTTCGGGAGTGCGTGCGCGATGGATGAAATCATATAGAATCGTTTCAATGCCGATCCTTGTTCCTTTCACCCGAATATCATCGGGACGTTGAAAGTCGAAATAGTCTTCCAATTGCATAAGTTACATTCCTGAAAACCTGATTTTTCCCCAAAAAAAATAAACTACCATTCAACTTTGACTGAGTAATTAGCAAAAACAGAATCACAACTAATCAGCACAGCATTTTCTATATTATAGCAGTCCTAAATCATTCGTGAAAAACAACATACCCGACTTCTAAAAGAAGTCGGGTATCTGAAGCTTTCAATTCTCATAAATCAAATAGGATTGCTATATAACACTAGTTTAATAATTATAGCCTTATTTTATCAAAAAATCACAGGCTGCAACCTTGACCACAAAAAGCGATAGCGAAACACCAGCTTTATACCGATAGTTAATTTCCATTTACATTTACTGAAATCATCATAATATCGCTAAAATAACTACGATATAACTGACAGCGTGGCTCTACTTGATTACCCGAAAGCTTAACTAAACCCATACTCTGTAACTGATAAGCTGATATTGTTTCCAATCGGACTGGTTTGCGAGAAGTAACCACTGTTTGAAATGCTGCCATGAGTTTTGGTTCTTGTTGCAAACTCAACCAATATTCTCGCAAATGATGACCATAAATACCTGCATCTGTTGGAGCCTCTGCTAACAATTGCTCAAGGGTAATATAGGGGTAACTTTTGAGGTGAGAAAATGCCTGCTGCAACAGATAAGGATGACCACCTACCAATTGCATTAAGGGGTCTACAACAGATGCGTCTGTCGCTAATCCATATTGTCGGGTAAATATCTCCACTTGCTCTCTAGTTAATTCTGGTAATTCAATGGGTAAGCCGACATTAAAAGGCGACTGATTAATATTTAACCGGATATAAACGTCGGTAGCGTGAGCGATCGCTAGTCGTAGCTTTTTCCAGTTTTCCCGGCTTCTAGCTTTTTCATACCAAGAGCGCAACAAGCCAAAAAAGTCTTCGTAAACTTCAGGATAAGGGAAAAGTGCGTCCACATCATCTAGATATAGAACTAGCGGACTTTCAGCATCAGCCAATAGGTATTCTTCTAAATAAGTTGTGCAACTTACCTTAGCACCCATACCTTCTTCATCCCAATACTTATCTAACTGATTGGGTAAGCTGAGTTCTCGACTGAGATTGAGACAAAACCAACGCAAAAATTTATTCAGGTTGGTAAAGTGAGTTTTTCGATCTGCCATCTCCAAACTTAAACTGATTGTGCGATAACCCTGCTTTGCTAGTTTAACTAATACCCGTTCCATCAAAGAGGTTTTACCCATTAGTTTAGGTGCTTTGATCCGAATCAGAGAACCAGGTTGCAACAGACTTTCGTAGCAGAGCATTTCAATGGGAAAGCGCTCCACGTATAATTCTGGAGTTAGTAAACTGGGTTTAGCTTGGGTTAAATATGTAGGTGCAATAGCTTCTTTAACCTTGCCATTGCGCTGTAGGCTGTTAACACTTGTTGATTGTGTATTTAGGAAGTAAAATTCATTTTTTAATTGCTTTTCCCAATGTCGTTTTAAAGCTTCCTTAAAATTACTTTTTTTGACTTTTTCTCCTAAAGCATCTGTCAGCAATTTCCAAAGTTTTGGCGCGACATCTTGACTAATGTAAGTTGTGGCATACTGGTTTTTAGCTGCGATTTGATCATATTCATCTCGTTCCCAAGCTCCTTTAAGTACAATTATTTCCACATCACTTAAGCTTCTATAACACTTTGTTAAAACTGCTTGGTTAGCAATTTTAATTGCCTCATTTAAGTTAAAAACCATGATGTTTAAAAGTAAAAATTTTCTAAATTTATATTGATTTAATTTGTTTGCACCCCGACCTGATCCTTGCAGGGCTTTAACCCAGCAGTACTAAATCTCGATCACGAAGCTGAAAACCCCGCTGTTGATTCCAGCAAGGCAGTAATATCAAGTCCGGTTAATTAGTAGTTACGATTCCCACAGTCATTGCACCCCACACGCCAGTGGCTCCCCTTAGTCCCCTCCCCGTCAACGGGGAGGGGAAACAAAGCTACGCTTTGGTGGGGTGGGGTTCAATGGGTTTAATAAGTAATAAGTGCGGACATGATATAACTAGAGCAATCCTATTTGATTTGCCAACACCAACAGGTTCAGATACCCGGCTTGTTGAAGAAGTCGGGGATCTTTTTGTTCGTAACTCACTTAAGATTTCTATATATTATAAATGTTGCTCGATCCAAGTATTGTTAAAAATTAATTCATAAATCCGGTTATGGATTTTTAAATAACTATCTTGCTTGACTAATAACCCTGATAAGATCAATTCTCGTTCGTCGAGGCTATCAACTGCCTTCACCTGTCCTTGCTCTAGAATTCGTCGATACAGTTCCAGCATTGTAGCAGCTTGGCGATCGCCTTTGAGGATGCGATCGCGAATTGTTCTTAAATGTTCTGGTTCATCCTGGTATTCCCAATTTTCTATAATATGTGTGCGGATTAAATTTTCAATCCATGCTTTTTCACTATTTTCGGGTAGAGAAGATGATAAACTACGAATGAGTTGACAAATCTTTTGAGTTAAAAACGGCTGCCCGTTAGTCCAAAACAACACTTCTTTGAGTACTGCTTGGGGGTTGCTCACTTTGTCTGCTAATCCTTGAACCAGTGGTTGAGCTTCATGCATTTGAAAGCCCTGTAGCTGAATTGCCTGACCAATATTAAAAGGCGTTCTCCGATAATCAGTGATGAAATCACCAGGAGTGGCAACACCAAATAAGGCAAAACACAAGCGTTTGTACTCGGAATTAATAGAGCGCTGATTATAGCAAGAGCGAACTAAGGCAAAGAAGTCGTTAACTGGAAAATCTAAAGCTAAAACACTATCAATTTCATCTAAAAAGATAACTATTTTAGGTGCTAGAGTATTATCTGGTAATTTCACTTCCCTTAACAACACTTCTTCAAAAAATCTACTCAATCGCTGTACAGGAGAAATATCTAGCCGCTCTTGCCACCAAGCTTTTAAATTAACTTTATCTAGCAGGTCAAAACTTTGCCACAACTCCACAGCTAATCCCTTGTACCATTGGTCTGGGGTAATGTTTTCGTTGCCAATTCGTGTCATATCGATGGCGGCACAACAAAAATCCTCTTGCTGCAAGTGGTGCATCATCCGCACCATCAAACTTGATTTACCCATCTGTCGAGTATTTAGAATGTAACAAAACTCTCCGTTTTTTAATGCTTTGTAGAGATAACGATCTGCGGATCGCACCACATAAGTAGGAGCATCAATTGGCAAACTGCCACCAACTTGATAATCATATGTTGAGGCTTGTTCCGCACTTTTGAGCAGAGCGTTTTCAAATTCTAATTTGGCTTGAGTGGCTTTGAGAATTTCCAGGGTTTGTGATAGTTCTTGAGTACGCTGTTGTACTTTTTGCTCTAGGGTTGCGTAGAGGCGAGAATTTTCAATAGAAATAGCGGCTTGGCTAGAAAGGATATTTAAGATTTGGACGCGATCTGGCGTAAACGCTCCCGTTGTCAGATTATTTTCTAAATATACAATGCCACTTAATTTCCCCTGATTGAGTAGGGGAATGCAAAGAATTGATTTAGGTTGAGTGGCGACAATATAGGAGTCACGGATAAATTGTCCTTCACGAGTAGCATCATTGAGAACTACGTTTTCTTGGGTGCGGGCGACATAGTTGATGATGGCGGTTGAGAGTAAGGGAGTCTGGGTGGAGCCATTTAGTGAATCTACTGGGATAAATTGTAGTATGGTAACATCATCAGCATCCACTGTGGCGATCGCTTCAATCACCCAGTTTTTATGATCATGCAGAAGCAGAAAGCCTTTTTCAGCGCCTGCATTCTCAATCATGATTTTCATCAACTTTGCCAGCAATTTGCTCAGAACAATTTCTTCAGCTAGGGCTTGAGATGCTTTAATAACCGTTGTTAAATCCAGTAATTCTCCATGATTACCAGTAGTCGAGATAGTTGTGCTGAAGTTATTAGCTTTCTCTTGATTTGTACTTACTATAAAATATTGTGGATATTCGTCTTCTAATTGTTTGACTTTGGCTTTAGCGCCCCACCGAGTGTAACAATGGTGGGCATTTCTCAAATACAACTGACCAATTTCTTCTCTACCAAGGTCAAGATAAAATTCTGCGGCTCGTTCATAAGCCAAAGCTTCTTCGTGAATAAATTCATATTTTTTAGCACCTTGAATAGCTTGTTCATAAAGTTCTTCAGCTTGCCAATATTGTCCTAAAAGTCGCGCTTTTTCAGCAGCCACTAAATCATATTTATGTTGAAAATTTTCAGGGCAATGGTTAGCCCATATTTTCATACTATTTTGATTTTTATCTACTTGCTCAATTATTTTTTTTTGTTGCTTGACATCACAATTATTATAATAAGCAATAAAAGCAAGAGATGAATAAAACTTATGCTGTGGAACCGTTAAATATGCGCTAGAAGATTTTACGTATTTTTCAGCATTAATTCCGTTAGTACAAGCATGAATATAATCTTTAAAAAGATATAAAATATATGTTTTACTAAAATAGTAAAGAAATAATAACCAGTTATTCCTTTCATTAATATATTTTTCAATGGCTCTTTCTTCTTGAGCTTGAGAATTTCCAACTAATATAAAATATTTATTCTCTTCGATCTGTTTTAAATTTTCAACAATTTTTTTGCATATTTCTATATAATTTATTGAATATTCTTGGTTAAGCTTTTTGATTAATTTAGTGTATTTTATATAATCGTCTTCAAGCTGTTGTAAATTACATCCTCCAAAAAGCTTTATTAAGCAATAGTCTATGCAAATATAACAAACATATTCATTATTTCCCCTATCTATCCCTTGTTTAACAGTATTTAATAATTGCTCTTGTGCCGCTTTGTCATTTATCAACTCTTTCCAGTGCCATATAAATGCGTAATACGAATGCATGACTAAACATTCTGATTGGCGACTACTAGATTTATCTAGCAACTTTAGAGCCATTTTACCAAACTGATATCCAGAATCAATATCGTTTATTAATCCACAAAGGAGCATTCCGTAACAACTATAAGTACCAGGAGCTTGAGGAGGATTATTATATTTAATGCAAAGATTAAGCTGAATTAAGATGATCTCAACAAATAATGGGAAATTCGTTGTCCATGTCGCACTCATGACTGTCTGTAATATTAACATGACCCCTAGTTTATAAGGGTCTGTCATCATCGGTAAATCAGCTAAATTTTCAATATTTTTTTCTTTAAATAGCAATTTAAAAGTATCATGTTCTTGCTTAATTTTATTTTCTAGATTATAACTACTAATAACTTCTTTAGAGATTTTTATGTCTAGTTCTGCCAAAGCTTCAATAGCTGTATCGGTAGCTTTTTGAAGCTGAAATTGAGCAAAATAAGATAAAATTTGTAGTTCATATATCTTGATTTTATCAAGAGTATTAATAACTTTTGTTAAAACTAGCGCAGACAGATGTTCAACTTTTTTAAAGTACCCATTTAAGTAGAGAACTTCCAAAGTTTCTACATAAAATTCTAGAGTAAATTGGTACTTCAAGCTCCAACTATTTGATGTCAATAGTTCCAATCCAGTATTTAAATATCTCAAAGTTGTGTCATAAGCTGTCGATGCTTTTGCTCTTTTACCTGCTTGCAGATTTAGTCTAGCCAACTCATCTTTTTCTGATTGTTCAGTAATTAATTTAGAGCCTTCGTTAATTTGATTGACAATATCAAATATTTTTTCTTCTAATTCATCTTCTTGAGAATTTTTAATCAACAGACGACCTATTTGTAGATGAACTGCTTTTTTTTCCTGTTCTGGAATTAGAGCATAAGCTGCTTGTTGAACTCGGTCATGCAAGAATTGGTAGGGGATAGATTCGGGAAGCTTAGGAATGAAAGAGTCAGATACTTCGGAAGTATTAATAAACATTCCCTCCTGACTCCAAAGTAAGGGGATTTTATATTCATCACTTAGTGGGACAATCAATCCTTCTTGTATTGCTGGCTGTAGTTCTCTAGCTGTAGCTGTTTGAGATTTTCTATTGACGAGAGAGAGAACATCTAAATCAAATCGGCTACCAATACAAGCTGCTAATTTTAGAACATTCTGCGTATTGCCATTCAGTTGCTCAATTTTGCTAACCATTAATTCAACTACATTATCAGTAATTCCAATTCTTTCAATTTTCTCAAAATTACACTGCCAATAACCTTTATTATGATCAAAAAATAAAAATTTATCTCGATAAAGAGATTGGAGTAATTGGTTTAAAAAAAAGGGATTACCATTGGTTTTATTGGTGACTAACTCTGCCAGAGATTTTGAATCTTCGATTGGGTATCCTAGTGTATCATCAATTAATTTTTTGATGTTGTTGAGTTTCAAAGGTTGAAGGCTAATCTGACTAATTTTTGCTTTTGCCTTGTTAATTTGCTCTAAGGTGAGCATTAAAGGATGGGTGGAACTGACTTCATTATCTCGATATGCTCCTATCATCAATAGATATTGGCTGTCAGCATCGCTCATTAATAGATCAATTAACTTCAGCGAAGATAAATCTGCCCACTGTAAGTCATCTAGAAAGATAACTAAAGGGTGTTCTTTTGTGCTAAAAACCCTAATAAACCTTTGAAAGAATAATTTAAATCGATTTTGAGATTCAGTTGCTCCTAGTTGCTCAATTGAGGGCTGTTTACCAATAATTTTTTCTAATTGAGGAATGACATCAATGATAATCTGAGCATTAGGTTCTAAGCTTTCTAAAATTTTATCTTTCCAAGTTTGTAGTCTTGTTTCAGATTCACTCAAGAGTTGAACTATTAAGTCTTGAAAAGCTTGTGTGATTGCTGCATAGGGAATATCCCGCTTTAATTGCTCGAATTTACCAGTAATAAAGTATCCTCGTTGGCGTGTGATAGGTTTGTGGATTTCATTGACTAAAGCAGATTTGCCGATACCTGAATAACCGGAAACTAGTATTATTTCAGTAGTACCTTGACAAACTCGCTCAAAGGTAGTTAATAATTGAGTGATTTCTTGTTCTCGACCGTAGAGTTTTTGGGAAATATGAAATTTATCAGAAATATCTTGACTTCCTAAAGTAAACTGACAAATTTCTCCTAGAGTCTTTAATTGCTGAAGACAGGTTTCTAAATCTGCCTTAATTCCCAAAGCACTTTGATATCGTTCCTCTGGGGTTTTAGCTAATAATTTTATAATGATATTTGATACTGTAAAGGGAATAGAGAAGATTAGTTCATCAGGTCTTTTCGGACATTGCGCGATATGACAATGAACTAATTCCATCGGGTCATTGGTTCCAAAGGGGAGTTGATTAGTCAGCAGTTCATATAAGCTAATACCCAGAGAATAAAAATCACTGCGGTAATCTATTCCTCGGTTCATTCTACCAGTTTGCTCAGGAGCAATATAAGCTAAGGTTCCTTCTAATTGATTGATATTACGCACCGTTTGATTTTCTTGAGATAAACGGGTAGAAATCCCAAAGTCAATTATTTTGAGTTGTCCAGTTTCTTGGTTATAGACAATGTTGGCAGGGTTAATATCTTTGTGAATAATATTAGCGGCGTGAATAGCTGCTAAACTTTCAGTGGTTTTGATAGCAATGGTAAGGAATTTTTCTAAGCTAAATTTATATTTGGATATTAAAAGTTTTAAAGACTCACCCCCAAAGTCCTCCAACAGCATGACTAAACTATTTTTATATCGCTGTAATTCATAGGCTTTAATAATGCTATCTGCATTTAAGGAACGGGTAATTTCATATTCCTGTTTATATCGTGTGAGTTCTGAGGGACTGGGGTAGTTATCTTTAAGAATTTTAAGAATAAGGGGTCGATTATCAAGCTTGAAAATGGCTCGATAGATCAATGAATTAGCACTTTCATATATTTTTTCAGTAATCTGGTAATTTTTTTGAAGAATATCTTGATGATGAGTCATATTAGAGTTAGGAGTCTTGTTTAGCCAGTTTATATTACTCTCATCAAAGAAAAATAAGTACCCATTATTTTTATAGATTTTGATCAATCTAGATGTAGGTTGGGTTGAGGCTTTGCAAAACACAATTTACAAATATTTTGATTTTTTCAGAGTAATAAAATAGCATTAGTAAGCATCATTTTTGTTTATTAAATAGATACTCATACACAAGCAGATTGGTAAAAATCAGCCAACCTGCTTATGCGTACTTTATTTAGTAGTTTAGCTGCTCAAAAGATTAATGAGCAGGCAAGGCAATCAATTAAGTAAGAGGATGTTTGAAAAGTCTAATATACTACTCAGCAGGGCGATTAGAAATCGCGTCTACACAGACGAAACCCACCTCCGTGGGTTTAAAAGACCTAATTTTTGGTTAGTCCGCGTAGGCGGTGAGGGGGTCGCAGTCTTGGCGGTTCCCGTCGATTGCGTTAGCGAAGCGTTAGCGACGAAGGAGCGTCACCCCCGAACCCGAAGGGACTTTGCCTGTGTAGTAGCGAATTATATTCGCCCAAAACTTTTAAAACAACCTCTAAGTTTAATTAAGAGGTACTGAGGGGCATATAGGGGTAAGGAGAAGCGACAAATTGCAAGTTTTTTCGCTCCCAGTCTTTAGTGTTTCTTTCGGGATAAAATGGGAATTGTCCCTTTTTATGACTGTGATCTTTTGAGTTTTCAGGTGCTTCTTCAGGTTCTTCAGCCCATATTTGGATGTTTTTTTGTCTCAGGCTAAATTCAGACGGTTTCGGAGGATAACCTAAAGTTACTTTTGTATAAGGAGGTCTCGCTAAATACCCAGCTTGAGAAATATCCACCCTACTAGAATAGAATGTATCCCATGATACGTCTAATGCATACTCCCAAATCGTTTCATAGGTGCTTAAAATGGATTTCCAAATTTGTTTCCATTTACCTCCCTCATTATAATATGCTTGCCCACTTAATAACAAAGCTAGAGATATTGAGCCATAACTTATATATTCGGGTTTAATTAAATAAAATACAGATTTGCTATCTTCTTCTTCAGCTTCAAATAGTTTCTCTCTAAGTTCTATGTCTATCAAAGGCTTCAGTTCTATAACATTGTCTTCATCAGGGGATAATGATAGCTCATCGTCTAGTTCATAAGCATCAGGGATAATGTTATACGAATTAAATATTTCTCTAACTAACTCTATCTGTGTTTTTCTTACTTTGTTCAGTGGGTCTGTTCCTTCTTTTGGTTGGTATTCTTGAAGCTTCTGATCGTCAAGCCATGTATAAGACATCATTTGAGACAGCTGGCGACATTGTAATAGAAATCTGACTGCGGAAAATTGAGGTTCATCTGTTCTTACAAACTCCAAATTAACTTTTGTTCCTTCTGTAGGTAAGTCATTGTCTGCAATTCCCAGGTATTTGACTAAATTGCTTTTAGTTCCATATACTAATTTTTTTACTCTATTATCCGGCTTTCCTTCAATCGTGAGTATTTGAAATAAATAGTTATCTTGAACTTTATATTCAGATTGATTTTCCGTCAGCAACCGAGGATGACGGGAAATAGGGGAGTCAGGAGATAAGTTTTTCAAAAGTTGAATGTGAGCTGGTGTAATTATTTGCATTTTCTGCTTCCTTTGCAATTAGTGAATAGGAGTATTAGACTTGGCTATAAAAACGGCGGGGATTATCTCAACCAATCTTTTTCACAATTGTTCTTGATAAATGATCTTCAAGTGCGACCAATTTATCAACAATGTCAGAATTGTGATCCATGTGAGGGTAATCAGAGCCGAAGATTAAGTTATCTGAACCGATGTATTCGATAATTTGAGCCAAGTAAGGTTCAGAAGGTTCAATGGCTACAAAACACTGACGACGGAAATACTCGGACGGCTTGATTTTAACTTGATTTTTAACCTCCCAATGTAAATTTTTGTACTCTTCATCCAGTCGCCAAAGCCAGTAAGGAAGCCAACCGCAACCAGACTCTAGAAAACCCACTCGCAAGCGGGGGTGACGTTATTAATATTATGTGCAAGTACTCATTGGTATATAAGGAAACGGAGGTGTGTAATTCCTTAAGGGGAAATATTTATTCTCTGATTGAGAATAGAAAGGAAATTCTCCACCTTCATCTGCGGCATAAGCCCATCTTCTAATATGCTCAAAAGATAAGTTTTCCTCAGAAGGAATTGGAGGATAGGGAATAGTAAGCGGAGCAGTAATAGAAAATTCATCTGGGCTGACTACTACTTCGTTAATAACGCCTGTAAATTGATTTAAAGCTACATCTATTCCATACTTGACAACTATCTCAGCCGTACTGAAAATGGGTGAATAAATTTGATAGTAATAGTCTTGGTTCTCAATCTGAAACTTATAATATGCCTGCCCTGCAAGCAAGAGACTCAAAGCAATATTTTGCCAAGCTCTGTTACTAGGCAAAATTATAAATCTTGTTTCTGGCTCTGTTAAATTAAAGTGCAGCGGATGATAGATTGAAGGGTCATCTACTTCAATCTTTATCGGAGCAGACCTGTAATCGGAAAGGAAAATATCCCTAGCTATCAGACCATTTAAAATATCAACTGGTAGGATACCATCTACTTCAGAACTACTACTGATTAATTCCCCCCATTGGCCCTCTATATATTTAGTCCATAGGACATTGTTCTTTTTTGCTAATAAGTAGCTATGCCATGTTTTAGTAATTAGCTGAGATAGTTTTCTGGCAATCAATAGCCTTCGAGATGTATCATGAAAATTAGTTACTTTAGTAATTTTTTCAGTAAAGACTATTGGTTCTTTTCCAAATAAAGCCTCCAGAAAATTTGTGCTTAAAGTTACTCCTGGTGAGGGCAATTGAGATCCTATATTATTCGTTTTTGTATTGGAGTTAGAGTGAGTTTTAAAACTTTTAAATTCTCCTCTTGTTTTAGTGATTACTGTTGATTTGATACATTGTTTACCTAGAGGATTTGGTTGATAATATTCAACTAATAGTATTTGATAATAAACATCATCAGGTGTTTTGTCATCTGGTAGAAACGCACTATAGCTATTCATTATGAGTGTCTCCTAATTGAGTGTGAGCAAAATTTGCAAATTTTCAAGCTAAATTGTAAAAACGGCTAGGATTATCCCAAACAATTTTGTTTACCGTTTCTTTAGATAATTGTGTATGTAGATCTATAACTCTATTCACAACGTCCGGCTGATGATCCATGTGAGGGTAATCAGAGCCGAAGATTAAGTTATCTGAACCAATGTAGTCAATAATTTGAGCCAAGTAAGGTTCAGAAGGTTCAATGGCTACAAAACACTGACGAGAGAAATACTCCGACGGCTTGATTTTTACATGATTTTTCACCTCCCAATGTAAATTTTTGTACTCTTCATCCAGTCGCCAAAGCCAGTAGGGAAGCCAGCCGCAACCAGACTCTAGAAAACCCACTCGCAAGCGGGGGTGACGTTCTAGCACTCCTCCTTCAATCAAGGCTAATAATGCCATCATCTGTTCCATCGGATGAGAACAAGCGTGCATGGCAAAACGAGTATGAAATCTATCTGCACCTGTAGTTGGTAAGCGGCTGTGAGTGGCTTCATGAATTCCGACTGCTATGTCTAATTCTTCGCAGGCTGACCAAAATGGCTCATAAGCAGCATCGCTCAAGAGTCGTCCTTTAACGGGGTTAGGGCGTAAAAAGACAGATTTCCAGCCAAAATCGGCTATGCGATGTAATTCCGACACCATTTGCTCTGGTGCATGAAAATTAATTGCTCCTACTCCTTTCAATTTGTCTGGAGCATAACTACAAAATTCTTCGTATAACCAAGTATTGTAGGCATGGGTGAAGGCTCCCACGACTTCTTGTGGCATAGTATCAATAGCAAAAAGCCACAGTCCAATAGTTGGATAAATAAAAGCTATATCAACTCCCATCTCCAACATTGCTTGCAGGTGAGATTCTACATCGTAGCGATGAAAATAAGCATTGGGATGAGCCTGCATCATCTGCCTAGTTCCCTCTTCTCGCACTTGTTGGGATATTTTTTGTGTAATGTCTTCCCCTTGAATTTTCATATCTAGTGAGGGTGCAAAGTGCTGAAATTCTGGGGCGAGGTATTTAGCCCATATCTGCGGAGGCTCTATCACATGGGAATCAGCATCAATAATTTTGTATCCATGCAGCATAGTTAAACCTATAGAGTTTGTGACAGTAACGCGGTCATATAGGACTCCTATTTGATTGGGTGAAAAAACTCTGTAGCCTATTTCCTATTCCCTATTGCCTAAATGTAAATTACATCCACATGGGATAGGGATTAAGTTGTTCTTCTGTCAGAGGCTTTTGCAACCAACCCATTTTTACGGGAATGTCATAAAGCCTTCCTGAATCTAACCGTTTCCACATATGGCGCATTCCTGGCACAATTACTTTAGCTACTCTCAGTCCAATATCGGGGCGAGTCTGATCTAAAACGAGCATTTCTAGACCATTTTTCTCGACGATTTGTTGGCAAAGCTTGACATCTTCTAAGAGATCGTCGCTTGCAAGTTGAGGATAATCTGTATAGACTTTGGGGATACTTTGATTAGGAACTAGATAAGGTTGATTTGCGTTAGTTGCAGATTTCCACCATTCTAGAGCTAGGGAATCCGCAGATGGAGGATATTGGGTACTACCATCTGCTTTAGCTGATAGAACATTAGGTAGAATTTGGTTAACCTCCGTTAAAGCTCGACTAATGGCAAGCTTCGGGTCAAAATGGGCACCATAACCTAAAATAATATCTTCTACTTCTCGATTTGTTCTGCGACTAATAGCAGCAAAAACAGGAATATTGAGATCGTTAGTAATATCTAACACCCACAAGTCTCTGTCAATTGCTTGGTAATATTTTTTCAAGTTTTGAAAATAAGGCTCATCAAAACTATCTAAATCTACCTGAGTTTTTTGCAGCCGATTATACCACCACAATGCTACACAGTCCCGCTCAACTAATTCCATAAATCCTTGGAGAATAGCTTCTTCGAGGGTATTACCTGCGGCACATCCATTGGAGTCTGCCCAACAATCAGCTTGGTAGGATTGGGGATAGCCATAATAACAGTAAGCTGTTGGTAGATATTTGAATTCTTCGTGGGTTAAAGACCAAACTGGTGTCCAATCGATTTCTCTTTCTATATCAAATGGTTCTGGGACTTTTTGAAACCAACCTTCACATTCAGCGTTCCATTGGTAGCGATGCTCGTATTGCTGTTGACTGAAGTTCATACAAGCATTAGGATGAATGGCGCGATCGCCCAATTTTTGATAACTATTTCTACATCTAATTTCATCTCCTTGAAATACCCCGGAATAGCGCTCAATTGCTTCACAAAAACCGCTAGCCCTTGCTTGGATATCAGTCCTACCTTTTCCTGCACTTCTACCCCCGATGTTTTGCCGTAAGCTGTTTAAATCGTCAAAGATACTGATAAAATGATGCTTCGCCACATAGGTATGGGTTAAGCCATTCCCCGGTATTTTGCTGAGTTCTCGGACAACACCCGTAATTGGGCTGATATGATGTTGATATTGTCTTATAGTTTGTTCTGGTGAACAATACCGATGTCCTCCGTCTGTAATAAAACTTTTCTTACAATGTTCTAAAACAATGGGTAGGGGTTTGTTGTCCAATCCATTAAGAGGATGTTTGCAGCTTGGGCATTGGGGACGCTTCACAAGGATGTGGTCTTGGTTTTGCAGATTGAGGGTATCATAAGTGACTAAAGTTCCTTGTAATCGGGGATTTTCTCCTTGGACAATCCACTTAAAAACTTCTGTAGCTGCCATTCCTAGTGCAGTTTGCATTGTCGAAGCTAGGAACCCTAGAGGAGGGGATAAGGAAATCTGTTTATACCTTTGAATAAAACTTTCAACAGGTCGATTATCTCTTAAGCGTTGAGCCAGACATTCCCAACACCCGGTTTTCTCAGGATGAAATATAGGCCCTATCCAGATGATTGTTCCCAAGGGATTGACTAGCATCCAGGGAGATTCAGACTTTAATGCTTGTTGATTAAATTCATCGAGTTGAGGGTCGAGGTAATCGTCAGTCAAGAATACTGTAAAATCTCCGGTATCAGCTACTTGGATATCCAAAGATTTGAGGATAGCGATGAAGTCCTCGCTAGCAAGTCCTTTATGAGCTTTTACTGCCACTTTCGTTGATTGCAACCGTCGGGTAGCCACTGCGGGAGTAATATTGAGATGATGGCAGAAGATAGTTAAGTGCGATCGCACTGAATCATCTTGTTCAACCACATAACCCTGTTGTTCCATTTGGAATAGAGCATGTTGGGCCTTGATAGTGACATCAATAACATTCTGGAAAAAGTCGGCTGTTTGCTGAGAAAATTGTTGCTCTTGCAGTAGTTCCAGTTGAATTATCTCTAGAATTTCGTCAACGCTCAGATGACCATCTCGTAGTAAAGAAGCTACACGACAAGACAAGCGATCGCTCAACAAAACTGTCTCTCTCTCTGATAAGAGAAATACTTGGTCTGGCTCTATGGTTTCAACGGAGTAACAAGGCTTGAAATGTGGTTTATGAATCATTGTTACCGATTAATAGACTACTTCACATGAGACATGATTTATCAAGCTGGACTTGAGCAATGGTTACAACAAAGGAAAAGCTTTCATGTCTAACGTTAGGGGGATTAATTTGGATTTATCTTCCTAAAGATAGAGCAAATGACAGCTTAATTGCTCTAATATAACAGCTTTTGTAACACTTCAAAAGTGAGTTAATTTTCTCAATAAGTCTTTGAGTAGAAATAAATCTGTAAGTTTAGGGGTGATCTTTGCCAAGCCTCACCCCCTTTTCCCATCTCCTGATTGGCGCTAATTCCCTCGCGATCGCCAAACCATTGCAGACGTGTCTGAATGCGGTGTACTATCGGTTGTTTACATTGTGAATACTAGTGGTATGATGGATGGGCAATTCGGTTCTGGTGGGGGTCAGTCACCAGAGGTAACGGGGAAAGTTCGGTGTAAATCCGGCACTGTCCCGCAACTGTAAACTAGTTTGTGATTCTAGATAAATGATTAAAAATCCCAAATCTCAAATCAAGTGAGTCAGGATGCCCGCCGAAGTCTACTTAATAGTTCCACAAATCTGCGAGGTACGGATGACTGCCACTGCAAATATTTCTACCAATAATTCCTCTGGTATGGTTCACACTTTATTTGTGTGTAAAACCTGTGCCAGTGTTTGGCAAGATGGAAAACGTCAAGGTGAAAGTGGAGGTGAAAAACTCCTACAACAGCTTCAGCACCTTGCACAAAATTGGGATTTACGGGATGATTTCCCCATCAAAGAAGTGGAATGCATGAGTGCTTGTAACCGTTCCTGCGTGGTGGCTTTTGCTGCTGGTGGCAAGTTAACATATTTGTTTGGTGATTTAGCTGCTGAGGGTAGTGCATCTGCTGTACTGGAATGTGCTAGTCAATACTATGCTAAAGCTGATGGGTTACTACCTTGGGCAAAGCGACCTGAGCCTCTAAAAAAGGGTATTCTGGCAAGGATTCCACCGTTAGGTTAATCAGAGGAATTTAGCTAACCGCAGAGACACAAAAAACGCAGACAAAGCTATGATATCAAGTTCGGCTAATTACTTACGATATAGTCGGTTTGCTTGGTAATAGGTAATGGGTAATGGGTAATGGGTAATGGGTAATGGGTAATGGGTAATGGGTAATGGGTAATGGGTAATGGGTAATGGGTAATGGGTAATGGGTAATGGGTAAATGGGTAAATGGGTAAATGGGTAAATGGGTAGTGGGTGAGATGTGATGACTCATAGTAGAATCCAATTACCAATTACCAATTACCAATTACCAATTACCAATTCCCAATTCCCAATTACCGACCTCCACAGATATCATAAGTGTTTAAACGGACATGATATAATAGGTAATACTCAAAACCAATTACCAATTACCAATTACCAATTCCCAATTACCGACCTCCACAGATATCATAAGTGTTTAAACGGACATGATATGATGCGCGTTTTGATTTTAGGTGGAACGGGAGATGCTGCTGAACTAGTTGCTAGAGTTGCGACTATCCCAGGAATTGAGGCGATCGCATCTCTAGCCGGTCGCACCCGTGAACCATCAACTTTAGTTGGCAGTGTGCGGATTGGCGGCTTTGGTGGTGCTACTGGCTTGGCTAGCTATCTGCGGGAAATGCATATCGATTTGCTCATTGACTCTACCCATCCCTTCGCTACTCAAATTTCTTGGAATGCCGCAACTGCTGCAACTGTTGTGAGTATACCGCGTTTGATGTTGATTCGTCCCCCTTGGGAAAAAGTGAATGGCGATCGCTGGATGGAAGTTGATAATACCGAAGCGGCGGCTGCTGTCTTAAAAAACCAAGCACAGAGGGTATTTTTAACCGTCGGCAGACAAGAATTAGCGGTCTTTGCTGATTTGAAGGATATTTGGTTTTTGATGCGGATGATTGACCCGCCGACTGCTGATGCTGTTGTTCCGCCAGGGATGATATTGTGCGATCGCGGCCCCTTTGCCCTGGATAATGAAAGAAAAATCCTGATTCACCACAACATCGATACCATCGTGAGCAAAAATAGCGGTGGTGATGCAACCTATGCCAAAATTATCGCTGCACGGGAATTAGGATTAAAGGTTGTGATGGTAAATCGTCCAGCCATACCACCAGGGGAACAAGTTGCCGATGTTGATGGTGCTTTAGCATGGCTTTTTGAAAAATTGCAAAGTTAATAATTCAGAGTGACAGAAAAATCTTTGATTCTAATTGTTCATCACTGACAGTCAACAGTCAACAGTCAACAGTCATCAGTTATCCTGACTTTTCACAGGATCTGGAAAACCCCGCTTCCATTCCTCTGCCCTACAAGGAGGTAGCCCTGCGTTGCGCGGGTTTCCCGCGTTGTAGCAAGTGGCGTTAGAGGCTTTGAATTTCCCCCTTCCCTACTAGGGAAGGGGGCTAGGGGGTTAGGTTCTGGGTTTATTTTTCCACATAACGTGAAAAATCAGATCAGTCATCAGCCATCAAACCAGCTAATTTATTTCTTGAAGTTCCCTATTAAGATAAAGGAGCTAGGACTGACAGAGGGATGCTAGATAGATGGTGAGACAGCAACCACACCCTAACCAAACTCTACCGTTAGAAAATGGCGATCGCTTATCTCGCCATGAATTTGAGCGTCGTTACACGGCAAAACCCGATATTAAAAAAGCTGAACTAATTGAAGGAATCGTCTACGTGGCATCTCCCCTACGTTTTGAACGTCATGCTGAACCACATGGCAAGATAGTTATTTGGTTGGGAACTTACCAAATTGCTACTCCAGGTGTCAAGTTAGGAATTGATCCAACAGTGCGTCTAGATCAAGATAATGAACCTCAACCAGATGGAGTTTTGTTAATTGATCATCAACTGGGGGGACAGTCGCGCTTAACAGAGGATGATTACATTGAAGGCGCACCAGAGTTAGCAGCAGAAATTGCCGCCAGCAGTGCAGCCTATGATTTGCACGACAAAAAAAAGGCTTATCGCCGCAATGGAATTCAAGAATACATTGTTTGGCAAATCTTAGAAAATCGTCTGGATTGGTTCGGTTTGAGTGAAAGTGAGTATGTGCCTCTGCAACCAGATGCTAATGGAATTATTAAAAGTCAGATAATGCCTGGTTTGTGGTTAGCAGTACCAGCCTTGTTGACAGGTGATATGGTGAGAGTTTTAGCAGTATTGCAAGAAGGATTAAATTCGCCAGAACATCAAAATTTTGTCAAGCAGTTGTCAAAGGATAATTGACTGTTGACCATTGACCATTGACTATTGACCATTGACCATTGACCATTGACCATTGACCATTGACCATTGACCATTGACCATTGACCATTGACCATTGACCATTGACCATTGACCATTGACTATTGACTATCAACGCCCCTACTGATCAAGACTTGACTACTACCCATTGTGTAACAGGTGCCATTGCTCGCCAACCCAAAAATTTACCGATGGGTTCTGCCCTCTGGATGGCAATGCGAGTAAAATTACCACCGACTTGTTGATACCATTGAAATAAGGTTTGCTCACCTTCAATAGTGACGACATTTGCCACCAAACGTCCGCCTGGGCGCAGTGCTGACCAGCAAATATTGAAAAGTCCCTCTGCTGTGACTCCTCCACCAATAAATATGGCATCAGGTGCAGGCAAGTCTTTGAGGGCGTGGGGCGCTTTACCTTCGACAATTTGCAGGTTTGGCGTACCAAGGGCGGCGGCATTATCGGCAATGTAATGTAGTCTAGAAGAGTTTTGTTCAATTGCGATCGCTCGACACCGAACATGAGTCCGCAGCCATTCAATAGAAATTGAACCGCAACCCGCGCCGACATCCCACAGCAACTCTCCCGGTGTGGGGGCTAAAGCAGCAAGAGTCACCGCCCTGACTTCGTGCTTCGTTAGCTGTCCATCATGGTGATAGGCGTTATCTAATAGCCCTGGCAACCTCGGCAAAGGCACAACCCCAGCATCAACAATACAATCAACAGCGATCGCATTTAAAGCAGCAATTTGAGTTTCACTCCAAGAGGCAGCCGTACCTTGCACAATTCGCTCGTGACTACCACCCATCCGTTCTAAGACTGTGATTTTACTACCACCATAACCACGTTTTGTCAATATCTCAGCAACAATTGCAGGTGTATCTTTGCCCTCGCTCAAAATCAACAGCCGCGCCCCAGGATAGATATAAGATTGGAGTAGCGAAGGTGGACGAGCGTTTAAACTCAAGGTTTCCACCTCAGTTAAAGACCATCCCAGCCTGGCACAGGCGAGGCTGAAGGTTGAAGGTGCGGGGATAATGGTCATTTCCGAGACAGGAATATGCCGCGTCAGAGTCACGCCAATGCCATAACACATGGGGTCGCCACTTGCCAACACACAAATTGACTGACCGCGACGCTGGATAATTGCTGCTACTGAGGCGGTAATAGGAGATGTCCAGGTGAGTTTCTCACGTTGATCATCCGGTGGTAACATTGCCAAATGGCGATCGCCGCCTATAATAACTTCAGCTTCATTGACAACACAACGAGCGATCGCGCTTAATCCCTGTAACCCGTCTTCGCCAATACCCACAATAGAAAGCCATTTTCGTGTCATATCAATTTCTGGAAGCCCTCAACATTTTTGCATTAAACAGCGGTGCGATCGTCTGGTCTATGTCCATAATGAAAAATAGTGATGCAGTCATTTTTGTACTTTGGCAAGAAAACAAGAAAATATTATGCAAAATCTCACTAGAATTACACGTAATCCAGAAGTAATGGGTGGTAAACCCTGCATTCGTGGAATGCGTGTCACCGTTGGTACTATAGTCGGCTTAGTAGCATCTGGACACAGCAATAGCCATATTCTCAAAGCATATCCTTACCTTGAAGAAGCTGATATTTATGAAGCACTTGCCTATGCAGCATGGCGTGCTGAAGAAATTGAAGTACCCCTCACAAGTGCATGAAAATTTTGATTGATATGAATCTTTCCCCTGATTGGGTTGCGGTTTTTGAAAGGTACAATATCTCTGCTGTCCATTGGTCTACTGTTGGCGATCCTCGTGAGAAAGATTCGGTAATTATGGAGTGGGCAAGAAGTAATGAGTATATTGTCTTTACACATGATTTAGACTTTGGTTCCTTGCTAGCTGCAACGGGTGCTGATAGTCCAAGTGTCATTCAGGTTCGCACCCAAGACGTTTTGCCCAACAGTATCGAAAATTTAGTCATTTCAGCCCTAAACCAGTTTGAAACCTTACTAGAGTCAGGCGCTTTGGTGACAGTTGACCAAGCTCTATCTAGAGTGCGTATTTTACCAATTAGACGTTAATAGCCAAATGCTTTATTCCGTCATACGTATTTTAATAATTCGCTTTGCATCTTCATGAAATTTATTGGCATTGATTTAGGCTGGAAATCCCAACCAAGCGGCTTATGCTGCTTAAAATGGACAAATCAACAACTGCAACTATTGGATTTAGACCGCAAAGAAGCCATTGCAGACATCCTCAGTTGGATAGATGAAAGCGTACAACAAAACGAACCAGCAATTATTGCCGTAGACGCACCCACCCTCATCCCCAACACCACAGGTAGCCGCCTACCCGACAAACTCAGCCACAAACACTTTGGTAAATATCACGCTGGTTGCTACCCAGCTAACATGAACTTACCCTTTGCAGAACGCACCGTCAACTTTGGCTTAGCATTAGAACTGCGTGGCTTTGCACACGCACCCACCATCGAACCACAAAAACTCAGCAGATATCAAATCGAAGTTTTTCCCCATCCAGCAATCGTGCATCTATTTGGTTTAGAACGCATCCTCAAATATAAAAAAGGACGCATCAGTGAGCGTCGCTTAGAATTAATTAAATTGTATCAATATATTCTTGATATCCTACCTAATCTCTCGCCCCCACTGCACTTGAGCGATTCCTTTGTTCTAGAAATTCCTACCACTGGCGCAGCCCTCAAAGCAACCGAAGATAAACTAGATAGTTTGATCTGCGCTTATATTGCAGCACACTGGTGGTATTGGGGCGAACAACGTAACCTAGTAATAGGCGATCGCACTACAGGTTACATTGTCATCCCCAAGAAAGTTAACAGTGAGGAGTTATGAGTTTTTAATTATTAACTCCTAACTCCTCACTATTAACTCCTAACTTTTACTCCGCCCAAGCAATCAACCTTGGTTCATAGGGACTAGATAAATATTGATGTTTTGGCAACACCCGCAAAGACAAGCCTTGCAAACCAGAGGTAGTATAAGTGATGTCACCCGTGTAAACACTCAATTTTTGAGTATCCTGTCCTTGGAAATCCATCACTACTGGTATAGCGTTGACGATTTCACCATTGGCATCGATCGCACCTTGGTAGAGTTCTACCTGTACATCATCATTGGTTAAAGTTGACAAGTCAATTTTGGCTTTGACAGCAACGGTTTGGTTAACTTCAATATCCGCAGCTGAGGATACATCAATATCTTTGATTTTGATGTTAAACCAGTTGTCGCTGAGTTTTTCTTTCCACTGGGCTAATTCTTTGGCTGGGGCGAAGTTATCAGCAGTGAGGATATGATAGCGATCGCTAGCTGGGAAGTAAGCTCTGAGTGCATATTCTCCCACCATCCGCGCTGTATTAAAAAATGGACAATTCAAGCGAATTGCATCTTTCATTTTGGCAACCCACGGACGGGGCAAGCCATCAACATCGCGGTGGTCGTAAAATAGTGGTACTACTTCTTTTTCTAACAATTCGTAGAGAGCATTAGCTTCTATTTCATCTTGGTAATTAGGATCGTCGTAATTCTCCCCATGTCCAATGGCCCAACCTGTGCGGACGTAATCAGCTTCATCCCACCAGCCATCGAGGACACTTAAATTCGGCAATCCATTCATTGCGGCTTTCATCCCACTAGTACCGGAGGCTTCTCGCGGACGACGTGGTGTATTTAACCAGATATCGCAACCCGCCACCATCAACCGAGATATGTGGATGTCGTAATTAGGAACAAACACCACTTGTTTTTCTAAATGTTGTTCACGGATAAAGTGATTGATATCGCGGATCAGTTCTTTACCAGGAATATCTTTAGGATGTGCTTTCCCAGCAATCACGAATTGTACTTTTCGGTCTTTGTTAGCGAGTAAAATCCGTTTGATTCGTTCAATATCACGCATCCACAGGGTAGCGCGTTTGTAGGTGGCAAAGCGACGGGCAAAGCCAATGGTTAAAACGTTGGGATCTAAAACTTCTTGGGCTTGGGCAATTTCTGAGGCGGAAGCCCCGCGATCGCGCAAGTGCTTGACTAAATGATCCCGCACATACAAAATCATGTCTAAGCGGCAGCGTTGGTGATTGCGCCACAACTCCTCATCGGGAATTGCATCCATCCGTTCCCACAATTGGCTATCGGGTGGTGCTGATGACCAATTTGGGCCCAGATAGCGATCGTACAACTCCTGAGTTGATTTAGCAACACAACTACGGGCATGGACACCGTTAGTAATTGCTGCGATCGGTACTTCCTCTACTGGCACTTTCTTCCACAAACCCTGAAACATTTGCCGCGAGACTACACCATGCAACTGCGCCACACCGTTAGAAAATGTTGCCATCTTCAACGCCAACACCGCCATACTGAAAGGCGCAGATAAATCACCTGTATTCTCACGCCCCAGACCTAAAAATTGCTCTTTGGGTAAGCCAAAGATTTCTGCATAGTACCCCAGGTAATAGAGAATTTTGTCCGGTGAGAACAAGTCAATTCCTGCCGGGACTGGTGTATGGGTAGTAAAGATGTTGCTGGAAGCCACAACTTGTTTGGCTTGGGCATAATTTAATCCCTCTTCCTGAATCAGGATGCGGATGCGTTCTAAGGCTGAGAATCCCGCATGGCCTTCATTCATGTGGTAAGCGGTGACATTATATCCCAGCGCTTTCAACATCTGTACACCACCGATACCCAGCATTATTTCCTGGTGGATACGCATGTCAATATCACCACCGTACAACTGATCGGTGATGTCGTGGTCGTAGGGGTTATTGGGTTCAATGTTCGTGTCTAACATGTACAGGGGCACAGTTCCCACTTGTACGCGCCATACTCTCGCATACACCTTGCGCCCTGGATAATCTACCGCAATCCGTAGTTCTGAGCCATCGGCATTGCGTTCTGGGTGCAAGGTCATGTTATAGAAATCGTTGATTGGGTAGCGTTCCTGCTGCCAACCGTCGGCGTTGAGGTATTGAGCAAAGTATCCTTGTTGATACAGTAAGCCCACACCCACAAGCGGTAGCCCTAAATCGCTGGCAGATTTCAGGTGATCACCCGCCAGAACTCCTAAACCGCCAGAATACACAGGTAAACAATCTACTAGCCCAAATTCAGCCGAAAAATAGGCATAGCATTCTTTTGGCTTCTGACTGCGTTGTTTTTGATACCAAGTGCGTTCCTGCAAATAATCTTCTAATTGGCGATTAGCTCGATCCAATTGGGCGAGAAAACCCTCGTCCTCGACAACTTCTAAAAGTCGTACTTGAGAGATAGTACCCAGCATCAAAACGGGATTATGATGGCTAGATTCCCATAAGTCCGGGTCTAGGCGACGAAATAAATCTTTAGTCTCAACGTTCCAATCCCAGTGCAAGTTATATGCCAGCCGCCGCAGCGGTTCGAGTCGCGGCGGTAGTGAGGGGGAAACGTTGAATGTGCGAATAGGCTGCATAGGTTGGCAAAACTCCTTGTCTAGCTATGGCTATTGTTTACTGTCTTTACCCAATGTTGCCAATTCTTTATACTGTGTTTGTAAAATTGCTATGACTTTGTTAAGCATTCAAAACAATTGTTGCCTTCGCTGCTAAAGTTTACACCAAAGGTCTTTCTAGGTCTATGCGTATCTTTAACGGATGTACTTCGTGTCTCAAAATTTAATTATTTCCTAGCTTTTGTAATTTCAATACACAAAATTGGAAGGGTAGGGTAGATATTTATATTTATTTTAGATTTCATTTATTAATTGCTATTTGGTAACTCTAGGAAATGATAACTGTTGACTGATGACTGTCAACAGTCATCAATTCCCAAATATAGTGAGCCATTAATTATATTCTTAATTGAGTAAGCTAGAGTAGGCTACTGCGATACCATTTTTATAATGTAATTCACATCACATGAGCTTATGGAGCCAGACTCTTTACCAACCGAGGTGATTCTGACGCATCCGCGTCAGACCCTCGGCAAAGTCCAACTTGATTGGACTCCTCAACCTGGAAACTATTTGGATTTTGAAGGTAAAACCTACGCGGTTCTAGAACGCCGCCACAGATATCAATTAAAATCAGGGCGTTACCGCTTGAATACTATAGCCATTTACGTCCAGTCTGCTAAAAGACCAGCAGAAAAAACTTTAGTAGAGGGACGTTGGGTAATTGGTGATGCTACCTGTTGTTATAATGCTCATTCAGAAATTATTCGCTGTGCAGTCAACCCAGAGGGGCCTTGTGAATCTTGTCGCTTTTACCAAAAGTTAGGAGTTAGGAGTTAGGAGTTAGGAGTTAGTTGTCAGTTGTTAGTTGTCAGTTGTCAGTTGTCAGTTGTCAGTTCTCAGTTGTCATTAGTTATTTCTCCCTCATCTCCCCTGCTCCCCTGCTCCCCTGCTCCCTCATCTCCCCCACCTCCCCTGCTCCCCTTTTACTAAATACCAAGACCAAACACTTCCCCGACAGTTAGGCGAGTACCATTAACAAAATCCCACCCCGATTGGGGACGTTTGCCGGCTGGTTGAACTTTTTGTAATAGTAACAAACCTTCACCGGTTTGGACGATCGCTCCTATTCCCTTGGCGATGCTTACTACTTCTCCTGGGCTACCTGATATATTTGTTAAAGGCGGCAATTTCTTTTGTATTTTCTCTAATTCTATTGGTAGCTCGCGATCGTCAGCATAACCAAGGGGAATGGTAGCTGTGATTTTCAATGGTTGGGTGCGAAAGCTAGCGATACAGTTGGGGTAAAAAGCTCTAATTTGATTATGTAGTTGGATAGCACTTTTTGACCAATCTAAATGATAATCTTGCTTTTGAATCAAAGGTGCATAAGTCGCTTGGGAATCATTTTGTGGAACAGGTTCAATTTCCTGACGTTCCAGCTTAAAAAGGGTTTCTAGTAATAAATCTCCACCAATTGTAGATAACCTCTGGGCTAACTCTTCAGCATTATCCAGCAATCCAATGGGTGTAGTTGCTTTCAGTAGCATTGCGCCGGTATCCATACCAGCATCCATTAACATTGTGGTGATGCCTGTTTCTTTTTCACCGTTATACACAGACCACTGAATAGGAGCTGCACCACGATATTTAGGTAAAATTGAACCATGCACGTTAATACAGCCCAATTTCGGCATATTTAGAATTTGTGGCGATAAAATCTGTCCGTAAGCAACAACCACAAACACATCTGCGTCTAATTGTTGGAGTTGGTTTAAAGTTTTAGTGTGTTTTTTTACCCGCTGGGGTTGCCATACTGGTAAATTATGAGCGATCGCAACGGTTTTGACTGGTGAAGGGGTTAGTTTATTTCCCCGTTCCCGACGTTTATCTGGCTGGGTAACAACTCCCAAAACTTCCAACTCTGGATGATTCAGCAACTTTTCTAAGGTGGGAACAGCAAATTGAGGAGTACCAAAGAAGATGATTTTCATTAGTTTTTAGTCATTGGTCATTAATCCAGGACTTACGCGCATTGTCATAATTTTTTAGTTGAGGCAGTCAATAGTGAGCCAGCGCGGCCAAGAGGGGGTTTCCCCCATGAGCGACTGGCATTAGCGAAGCGGTAGCGAGGAACGAGCGTCACCCCGAAGGGGTCAATAGCCAATAGTCAAAAATTTAGCTTTTTTGGACTATTGACTCTGGAACGCCACTTGCTCCACTTGGTGAGGCAGACAGGAGCGGCTTTTGCCGATTGCGTTAGCGCAGCGTTAGCGACGCAGGAGCGTCACTGCCTCACCCGGAGGGGGAAACCCCAAGAAAGACCGGGTTCAGTAGTCCCCCATCTGGCTCCAAGCCAAGACGGGGGCTACTTCACCGCAGTGGCTCCTTTTGACAACCCTGACCTTTATTTAGTGTGCCAGTTGCGTAAGTCCTATAATCATTTGTCATTAGTTAATGGTACGTTCCTAGCTAGTGACTGACAAATGATAACTCAGTCTATGATTGCATTTTCCCATGCTGATTAAATTTATAGCTGAGGGTGGTTGATAATAGTGATTTTCGAGTATTATATGTTGTGCGTCATCTTTCCCAGCTTTTAAAGTAACGCCTCACTTCCACTGTTATCGGGGTCTGTGCTGTTGTAGCAGGATAATTAGGGGAGCCTACTGCGACTTAGCTATTGCTAAGGCTACTCTCAACAGCTCAGCCGTTCTGCTCTACCTTAGTGCCGCCAGTATCTGTAGCTTACATGATACGCTTAATCCTCTTGAAACTAATGCCAGTTTTCTGGTGTTGTTGAGATATTAGAGGTGGCAAAAGTCTATTGATTTTATGCAGTAATTACTTAGTTAAACTGCGTTATTTTTGTGCTGGCAATATCCCGTAAAAACCAGTAATTTGCTAGTAAAGGGTGTTAATAATGATATTGATTGAACGTTTGTAAAAAACTGCAAACTTTAAGGAAATTATTTCCACAAACTCGTTAAATCTGTGAGTTTGTTGTTATACATGTAATCAATTCCTGCTTTTTAACTACATCATCATTGCTCCTCACACAGCAACCACGCCTCTAGAGAGTCCACACATGCTTAAATCCCTCTTGCTGTCAGGATGGTTCCGCGCTCAACCATTCCTCAATTATGTTGTTGTAGTGATGTTGATTGCTCCTTTAGTTGTAGCATCGGGTCACTCTTCCTCAGCGAAACAATCAAAAACAGTACCAAAAGTTGCTTCTGAAACTGGAAACTCTGACTCTATTTCACAAGAAGTAGCTGATGTTAGTGAATCAGATTTAGCTGAAGGGTTAAATCCATCAAAAGCCAACTCCAGTACTGAAGAATCTGATTTAATATCGCCGATGGATGCTGTTAGGCAACAGACAACATCACAAGAGGACAAAAATCAGTCTTTGTTAGCTAAAGATTATTCTCTATCAGGTAGCGATTTATCTGCTAATAAATCGCTGGCAGCGGTGGAACTCGCACCAATACCAGAGGAGTTTGTTGATAAATCTAATAAAGATGCAAAAGACAAAGCTGATAATATCAAATCTTTGACAGGAGAACATAATTTTTTGGCGAGGAAGATGGCTGTTGTTAAAACATTGACAGCAACTCAAATTGCGCCAGTTCTACCAATTATTACAGAATCACAACCAGACTCCACAACAGAAATACCTGCTGAACAACCTGATGAGGCTCAAACAGCACAAGCAGACCCTATCGGCAGTCCTCATCCTATACCTTGGAAATGGATTTTAGCAACTCAAGAAACAGTAGGTGCCAAAGGTTCTGGAGTGCGCTATTACCGGAGTGTGCCTGTGTTGTCTCCTGATGGCAGATATGTGGTTTATAGCAGAGTACAAATGGAAGTAAAACCCCAGATGTATAACAGCAAAGTTACCAGTGTTCTATTTGTTGAAGATAAACAAACTAAGAAGTTACGGGTAATGGCTTCCACTACTACTACCAGCGATCCTTTATTAAGGACAAATGTTTCGGTGTCAGAATCAGACGAAAACAACGGTAAAATAGGGGTGTTAGTTCCTGTTAGCTGGTCAGAAAAAAGCGATCGCTTTTTAGCACGCAAGTTTGAAGGAATATTTAATACTGGCGATGCTACAGACCATGCTGTAATTTGGGATCGGCAAAAAAATCAAACTAATACTGTTGCTCCCGCTCAAAAAGAAGATGAGCATGAGAAGATTGCAGTGTTGTTAGGTTGGAGTAAAAACCAACCAAATAATGTACTGTTCCGTGCCGGTGAGATGGGAGAAGAAAACTGGCCCTTAGTACAAGTTGCTAGTGATGGTAAGACAGTAAATACAACAGATGCAGATCAGCCTATTACTTTCGGTGAAAAACTTACAGAGATTTGGGCTGGGCCACAAGTTGCTTCTAGATAGTTTCTCGAAAGTTTTATCGACTCCCGTTGTCTGCTTTGGCGATAACGGGAATTTTTTTGGCGTTGCTGATTGAAAATATTTAGGACTTATGCATGGGGCATTGGGCATGGGGCACGAAAAAATCTCCCATGACAGCAGCGCCTTGGGAAGCCAGCGCATTGCTGGTAAAGTCTAATTTACGACTAGCCCTGGCGACTAGAAGTCACGGCTATACAGACAAAACCCGCCTGCGCGGGTTGAGATGCTTACTTTTTCATTAGTCCACGTACTGCTTTGCAGAACCCGTTCGCGTAAGCGTCTCCGAAGGAGAAGGGTAGGTGGACTTTGCCTGTGTAGTAGCGAATTATATTCGCCCAAAACTTTTAAAACATCCTCTAAGATACCAAGAAAGATACATAACACTAAGTAGTAGTGAATAAAGTGCGGCTACCAGGTGAAAATTATATTATTTGGCTTAAAAAAAGCAATAGTTTTTCTCAATACAATCCCTGTGGAATCCTTTAATTTTTGAATGTTAATAGCAAGTGATAAAGCAGTTGCTACAAGTCGGTAAAGCCACCCAATGTATTGCTTCCTCCTGACTCCTTACTTTTAGGAGATTGCTGGCTGCTTTCTAATTCAGGTGTTTCAGGCAAAGCTTCTTTCACCCGACGGATGGGTAAGTTAGCAATCAAAGCTGTTGTGCGTTGGTTACTTTCTAGAGAAAATTCTAACCCGTTGGTTTCAACTTCGACGTAGCGGCAGACTATTTCTAAGATTTCTTGCCGCATTTTTTCTAAAATCTGAGGTTCTAAGGCGGCGCGATCGTGAGCTATCACCAATTGTAGGCGACGTTTCACTTGAGCGCGACTGTCGTCAGGACTGCGAGAAAAAAGTCTTTCTAAAAGTTCAATCATTGCAAATAGGTGTGAGGCGGAGACTGGAAAATCAGTTAAACTATTTTAGTCCACAACAATTTTCGCAGACGAGCGAAGATGTTGTCTTGGTTTGAGTCGAGATCCAGAAATTCTACCGTTTCCCCTTCCAATCTACGAGCAATGTTATCAAAGGCTAAGGCGGCTATTGACGGAGTATCATTTAATACCAATGGTTCGCCACGATTGGTAGAGACGATAACACGCTCATCGTCAGGGATGACTCCAATGAGGGGTATTGCCAGAAGTTCCTGAACATCTTGCACTGACATCATATCATTTGCTCGTACCATTGCGGGTCTAATACGGTTAATTATTAGATGCACGCGCTTGATACCTTGTGCTTCTAGTAACCCGACTACCCTGTCAGCATCACGAACGGCAGAAATTTCTGGCGTGGTGACAATTAAGGCTTCTTTGGCGGGTGCGATCGCATTTTTAAATCCGTTTTCAATGCCGGCGGGGCTATCGATGATTACATACTGATACTTTTGTGCCAGTGCATTCACCAATAACTTCATTTGTTCGGGATTGACTGCATCTTTAGAGCGATTTTGGGCTGCTGGTAGAAGTACGAGGTTTGGTAGTCGCTTGTCTTTCACTAAAGCTTGTTCTAAACGACACTCCCTAGATAGGACTTCTACGGCAGTATAAACGATGCGATTTTCGAGTCCGAGGAGCAAATCTAAATTTCTCAGACCAAAATCAGCATCAACTAGGGCTATTTGCCGCCCTTTTTTGGCTAAAGCCATGCCTAGATTTGCTGAAACTGTGGTTTTACCCACCCCTCCTTTACCGGAGGTGATCACAATAATGCGAGTCATGATGTGAATGCGCTCGATTGGCGTTCAGGAAATATAAAACAGTAAATTGAAGTATGTAAATTGAAGTATAAAGTATGAAGTATCGTATCAGATAAATAAATATCTGGTCTCGCTGACTAGAGCGAGGTATGAATATTTTTATTTCATCCTTTAATTTTTATCCTAGCTTGCGCCAAAGCTGATGGGTCTACCTTTTTCATGTTTCAAGTTATATAGTTATGTAGCTTGATTGATCCTGTTGAATTGATTTCTGGAAAAATCATTGGCCCTGGCAATGCGAATTCCTTGGGGCGTCATATGTGCCACTTCTGGGAAAAACTGCGTCGGCGATTTTTCTGGTGCCCTGGCGACTGCATCGGCGATTCGCAATTGAGTTGGTTCCATTTGCACAGCCATAATTAGACAATCACGATTGCCTGCTGCACCAGCATGAGCAATTCCTCTTAAACGTCCCCACACTAAAATGTCTCCTTCTGCAATTACAATACCACCTGGATTTATATCTCCCAAGACAATTACCGTACCGGGATGGCGAATTTCTACTCCAGAACGTATTGTCATTTCTAGATATAGGGCATCTGCTTGGGGTGTGGAGTTGGCGTTGATTTCAGAACTGAGAGAGGTTTGTGGCTGTAGTTGTTCTACAGAATAGCCGGATGTGACAGCTGCGATCGCAGTTTGACGGCGACTTGTTGCTACAGATTTGAGTTGCAGTTGCACTTCGCTGAATGCTTCGGCGAGTTCTTGCAGTTGTCTGCCATCAAGTAAGCGGTCTTGTGCTATGAGATGCACTGCTGTATTCTGGGTACGCAGGCGATCGCCTGCCATTAATCGCAACTTCAATTGTTGCCACATTTCAGACCAAGTAACTTCTGAGGCAGGTACTTGAATTTCTGTAGGTAAAATTACTAGTAATCGTCCCTCTTCAGTTTTTAACTTGACTTGGTTATGATTTTTTAATTTATTTCCTACTATTGGTGATTCGGTAGAATTGATATCCCAAAAAGCAGAATCTAAGTCTACGTCAGTGGCGGTAGAATTATTTAACTCGATATTAGGGATTGCAGAGTCTAACTCTAGGTCAATAGGGCCAGAATTTGACTTTAAATAAAGCAGGACAGAATTTAGTTCTGCATCCGGGATAATAGGATTAGGATCTCTATCAGAAACGGTAGAATTGACCTCCATATCCGAAAGGTGAGAGATTGATTCTGCATCAGAAAGTGCGGAATTTGGCTCTATATCGGGGACAGTAAAATCAGAAGTCATGTAGCACCAGCCAAAAGACAAAGATACACCGAGAAATTCTTAAAGACTGACAAATAAAAAACCACCCCATGTAATTCTTCATTGATGACAGCCATCAGTCATACCGTTTTACTTTAATTTTGATACAAATAGGCAGTGCAGGGGTGCAGGGGTGCAGGGGTGCTTTGGATTTGTATCAGTAATTGAGTGAAATGGTATCATCAGCCATCAGTCATCAGCCATCACTTAGTATTTTTACTTAATCTTTTGTAAACTGTCTCCAAAGCATCAGCACCGCCAACATTACCAGGAAACAGCACCACTGGCAAATTGGGAAACTGTGGATGGTCTGAGTTGGTAATCACCATCGAACAACCAGGTAAAATTTGACCAAGCAATCGAGCTGATCTCAGAGAAAGACCAGTACTTAAAACATCGTTGGAGGTAATGCCACCCTTGCTGATTAAAAATCCTATATCAGATGGTAAACCGCGCACAATATCCATTAACAAACTGGAAACTTTCACCCCAAAGTCTAGCCGTGTTTTAGCATCCTTAAAAGTAAGTTCCTGACGACTGGTATAAATCACTGGTGTTTTACCAGCGTTGTGTGTTGCTCGTGTACTTTCTAGGATATCGCTTAACAGTTGGGCAGATTTATTTTCTCCGTCATCAAGTAATTGTGCCACATTCACTTCGATTCCTGCTGTTCCCTCTGCTTGCAATAGCGTTTCTAATTGCTGAGTTGTCTTTTTCACATGGGAACCCACAATGATTGCACCTGGTTTACCTTGCCGGACGTATTTTGCCATGTTTTCTGCGGCAATGGGTTGGGGAGGCAAAGCAGCCAAAGCTGTTAAGATACTGGCAGCACTGCGAAACAAAAAGCGTTTTCCTTGACTCGCAGCGGCTAATATATCTACAGCAAAGGTGTTGAGATCAGCTTGTGTTTCACCATCTACCACAGCGCACTGATTCTTACTGAGTTTCAGCAAGCGTTGGAGACTACCAGCACGGATGTCTGCAAGTAAAAATCTTTCTACTGATTCAGCAGGAATTTGTCCTTGAGTCTTTTCTTCTACATACTTAGGCAAGTAACTGTGATGGTAGCTAAAGACTGAATCTTTAGCAAACTCAGTTTCATGGACTGGGGTAGGTGTACCATCGATAATCAAGTAATGTATGCTATCGCGGGTGATGCGTCCGCCTTCTCTTCGAGAGGCTTCGCCAACAAAAAATGCCGGGACGAGAAAATGAGCATCAAATGGGCCGAGTTCAGTAGCGATCGCATCAGTTTCAATTGGGTAATGTCCCCGCAAGGTAGAATCAGAACGGCTGACAATGAGAAAATCTGTAATTTCTTCAGCGGCTAATGCCAATTTCAAGTTTTGACAAACTTCTTTAGTCACAGCTGTTGCTGACTCTGGCGTCATGGCTCTAGTATTGGTTAGCACAAAAAAAATCGGCGAATCATCCTTTAAGCCAGTACGTAAAGTGTCCACATCCCAGTGCATTAGCAGCAAACAGCTATGGACTGTTTGAGAACCTGTAGGATCATCATCTAGGACAATTATTTTCGGTTTGTTACTCATTTAATAGGTAGGTGGCGTCAATAAAGTTGACTTGTGAGGGTTGTCAGTTGTCAGTTGTCAGTTGTCAGTTGTCAGTTGTCAGTTGTCAGTTGTTAGTTGTTACGGTTTCAGGGGTATTTAGGTTTTGTAACGTAGTCATGTTTATTCTTACTCACCTATTTGGATTTTGAAGTCGTTCTGGCTTAATGCTGTAATTTTTTGATTTCTGCTTGGACATCAAGGGCAATTTGTAAAGATTCATTTAAAAGTTGACTATATTCGCTGGCTTGGCTGCTAGCTTGCAAAGCTTGCAGGTTAGCTAAATTATTCACAAATAACTCTTGGTTATTAGCAAGTAGTTGTTTATTATCTCGCAAAATTCGTTCACTTTTTAAAGCGAGGACTAAATTTTCTCTAATCAGTTGCAGGGCGGCGATGATTTGATCTCGCTCATTTATACTGTTTTGGGAGTTTGTGGATATTGCCAATTGGTCATTAATATCTATGGCTTTGACAACGTGGTGATATTTATCGACTTCATCTAAAAGTATTGTCAGTGCTTTGGGACAGGTGAAGTGCCGCCATAGCGATCGCGCCACGACTACGGCAATTGGCACTAGAATTAATAAGATAATTCCTAGTTTAATTGAAGAACCAATTGTTGGTAGAATAATAAATGCATAAATAGCACCAACAATAATTGGGGTTAAAGCTAGGGACAAAAATATTTCATTGATAAAAAACCCTAATCGTTTCTTGCGGTCTTTGATAATAGAAGGTCGAAAGACATCATCTGGATCGAATCCAGTCAAACGTCTCAATTCTCCCTTGCTAATTTCCAAGCCTATTAAGTCCGGCTGCACAGCTGGATACTCCTATGAAAGTGCGAATTGCGTCTTTATACCAATTCTATGTGAGGTTTAGCTTGATTCACTTCAGGGCTACTCATGAATTGCCGTTACATATAGTTGAGAAAACCTCGACAATCGAGAACAATGATTATATAATCATGTAATCAGCTTGATGTTTGGCAGGGCGAAGCGGGAGTAAAATCCCTGGAGTGCCGCCAAAATCGCCAGAACCTTGATAAATCAATAATTACAGCGTTTCGATAGTTTGGGTAAATGCAAGTATTTTGCAATAAGTGCGGCTGAAAATCATCCAAATTTCTCCCCCGCCAAAAACCCTCACAGGAACCTTGCTCAGTAGCAGTTTCAGAGGGTAGGGTTTCAACTTCCTACTACCCCGCAAGGGGATTGAAACCTTGGGGTATTCTTCGTATAATTCTGGTGATGGGTAAGTTTCAACTTCCTACTACCCCGCAAGGGGATTGAAACCGATAAATATGATTTTATTAGAACAAAGGAAAAAAAGTTTCAACTTCCTACTACCCCGCAAGGGGATTGAAACGAGCAGTTGCAGACGCGATGGAACCTTTACCTAGTTTCAACTTCCTACTACCCCGCAAGGGGATTGAAACCTTCATACTGTGCAAGAAGCGATCGCAGTTCATCAAGTTTCAACTTCCTACTACCCCGCAAGGGGATTGAAACAATTTACGATAAATCAAGCAAATGTAAAAGTTTACTGTTTCAACTTCCTACTACCCCGCAAGGGGATTGAAACTCATCCTTTGTCCGAAGCGTGACATATACCCTTTGGTTTCAACTTCCTACTACCCCGCAAGGGGATTGAAACCAATGCTACCTATAGTAATACCTGTTCTATCATCGTGTTTCAACTTCCTACTACCCCGCAAGGGGATTGAAACTATGGACTGAATATATAGCCAATATATGTTCTCAAAAGTTTCAACTTCCTACTACCCCGCAAGGGGATTGAAACAATGATTTGTATTATTGTCCTGACTTAGAAAAATCTATGTTTCAACTTCCTACTACCCCGCAAGGGGATTGAAACTCAGGAAAAGCGGTTGCTAAATCTATATCGTGAACTGTTTCAACTTCCTACTACCCCGCAAGGGGATTGAAACGGTCAACAGCTTTGCGAATGAGGAGGGATCGGGATTGTTTCAACTTCCTACTACCCCGCAAGGGGATTGAAACTTACTGTACCCAGTCACCCCGGATTTCCCAAAACCGAGTTTCAACTTCCTACTACCCCGCAAGGGGATTGAAACCTGAGAGTAACCCCTTGGGTAAAAGCTGCTGATGCGTTTCAACTTCCTACTACCCCGCAAGGGGATTGAAACTACTTCAGCATCAAGTGTAGAGCAAGCCTTTATGGGAGTTTCAACTTCCTACTACCCCGCAAGGGGATTGAAACTGCGATGCATTCGGTTTGCCAGGGAAGCTAACGATAGAGTTTCAACTTCCTACTACCCCGCAAGGGGATTGAAACGTGCCGGGATTCTAAAGCAACAAAGGGATTATGCAAGTTTCAACTTCCTACTACCCCGCAAGGGGATTGAAACCAAACATAGTTGAAATACTTGCACCAAAACTTAAGAGTTTCAACTTCCTACTACCCCGCAAGGGGATTGAAACTTGATTTAAGGCAAGTTGGCACATGTCAGCAGTTTCAACTTCCTACTACCCCGCAAGGGGATTGAAACATTGAATACGATGATTTCCCAAGCATTGAAATTGTAGTTTCAACTTCCTACTACCCCGCAAGGGGATTGAAACATTTCTGATATCTCAGAAGAGATGAAAAAACACATTTTGTTTCAACTTCCTACTACCCCGCAAGGGGATTGAAACAAGTAGAGCTTATCTGCGGACATTTGGGCAGAAGTTTCAACTTCCTACTACCCCGCAAGGGGATTGAAACTTTGAAGAAGTTCTCCCAAAGCTACGCGCTAATGGTTTCAACTTCCTACTACCCCGCAAGGGGATTGAAACTATACTGTTCTTTGTCTGTGAGCTTGGCTTTTTCAGTTTCAACTTCCTACTACCCCGCAAGGGGATTGAAACACGTAAAACCGCCATTTCAGCCTATGCAACAACAGGTTTCAATGATGTCCAGTTAATTAGTTATAATTCCCGCAATCATTGCACCCCACCCCCAACCCCTCCCCGTTGACGGGGAGGGGAGACAAAGCATAGCTTTGGCGGGGTGGGGTTCTTCGGTTTTAATAAGTAATCAAGCGGATATGATATAGCATTTCCCAGTAAGCGCCAAGTACATATGATAACCCCACCCCCAACCCCTCCCCGTTGACGGGGAGGGGAGACAAAGCATAGCTTTGGCGGGGTGGGGTTCTTCGGTTTTAATAAGTAATCAAGCGGATATGATATAGCATTTCCCAGTAAGCGCCAAGTACATATGATAACCCCACCCCCAACCCCTCCCCGTTGACGGGGAGGGGAGACAAAGCATAGCTTTGGCGGGGTGGGGTTCTTCGGTTTTAATAAGTAATCAAGCGAATATGATATCACCTTAAAAACATATCCTCCTGTAATTACTTCTCCCTGACTATTAACAGTCATCAGTCATCAATCATCAGTCAACAACTTCCTACATCCTTTCTAGTACTTTAATCCCTAGCAAAGATAATCCCAACTTTAGAGTTTTCGCAGTCAAATCACATAAAACCAAGCGGGATGTTCGCTGCGGTTCTTCAGCATCCAGCACCCGAACTCCTTGATTGCGATCGTAAAACTGATTAAACTTTTTACTCAGTTCGTACAAATATTCACATAAACGATGAGGCAATAAATCTTGCTCTACAGTATTAATCACTTCGTCTAGTTGAAGCAAGTACTTTGCTAGCGTCAATTCTGTTTCATGTTCCAACAAAATTTTGGCATTGTCTCCCAACTCCTCAAAGTTAATTTCACCCTTGCGGCTAATACCTTGAATTCGCGCATAAGCATACAGCATATAGGGCGCGGTATTACCTTTGAGATCCAGCATTTTGTCGTAACTAAAAATGTAATTGCTGGTGCGGTTT
This sequence comes from Nostoc sp. UHCC 0702, assembly GCA_017164015.1. GTDB lineage: Bacteria > Cyanobacteriota > Cyanobacteriia > Cyanobacteriales > Nostocaceae > Amazonocrinis. The sequence goes on along the minus strand of CP071065.1, from coordinate 787,689 downwards.
TGGCTTAAGTCAGCATATTTAACTGCACTGATCCCAACTACTTCAGCAACTTCATGAATAAATTCTTCAGTTTCTTTGCGTTGTTCTTCTTTCAATCTAATTTCTAAGTCTGCACGCGCACGAGAAATTGCTTCATCTAACAAATCTCGCAACCGTACTGTATCCCCAGAACGAGTTTTGAATTTCTTACCATCTTCCCCTAACACCAAACCAAAAGGAACATGTACAAGTTCCACATCTTCAGGAATCCATCCGGCTTTGTCTGCTACTTTAAAGAAATGGGCAAAGTGGTTTGCTTGTCCTGCATCTGTTACATAAATTATCCGTTTGGCATCATCTTGTTGAATCCGGTAACGTAGAGCTGCTAAATCTGTCGTAGCGTAGTTATAACCGCCATCAGATTTCTGCACAATCAAGGGTAAAGGTTCACCTTCTCTGTTAGTAAACCCTTCTACAAAAACACATTTTGCACCTTGATTTTCTACTAGTAAACCGGATTTTTCTAAATCTTCTACCACTGTTGAAAGTAAAGGATTGTAGAAAGATTCTCCCCGTTCTATGACACTGACATCTAATAAGTTGTAAATTACTTGAAACTCTTGGCGTGATTGTTCACACAATAGTTTCCAAGCATGAAGTGTATCTTCTGCACCGGCTTGTAATCTTACCACTTCTTGCCGTGCTGTCTCTTGGAAAGCTTCATCTGCATCAAACCGCAATTTAGCTTTGCGATAAAAAGTAACTAAATCTCCAATATCTAAAGCATTAGCAGTAGTCAGCGCTTCGGGGTAAACTTCGCGCAAGTAGGTGATTAACATCCCAAACTGCGTACCCCAATCACCTACATGATTTAACCGTAGGACATCATGTCCCTGAAATTCCAGAACACGGGCGATAGAATCACCAATAATCGTAGAACGCAAGTGTCCCACGTGCATTTCTTTAGCAATGTTGGGACTAGAAAAATCCACAACTTCCCGCTTGGGCGTTTTTGTCGCTGGAATTCCTAGTCTGGAATCTGCTTGAATAGCTTGCAGTTGCGCTTGGAGGTACTCTGTTTTCAGCTTGAGATTTATAAAACCAGGCCCGGCTATTTCTGGCGGTTTGCAGATGTCTGATACATCTAGTTTCTCAACAATAGCAGCAGCGATCGCTCTTGGTTGCTTTCCTAACCTTCCACTTAAGGATAAAGCCACATTCGCCTGATAATCACCAAATTTAGGATTGCTAGCAGTAACCAAAATCGGATCTACGCCGACGTATTCAGCGCCAAAAGCCGCGACCAAAGCCTGCTCAAATTTTACTTTTAGTTGTTCTTGTGTAGCGTTCATATTTAAATATTATCTGTTTGAGGAGGCAATGGGCTGCCTGATGGTTGAACATTGTTAAGGCTTGATTATTTGAGCCATTAAAATATAGTTACATAGATACAGTCAAGACCGTTATGGTATCTCACCACTCTTTAAGGGGTGCAGGGGTGCTTAGGCTTAACGCTGTAACGCACACTGATATACTTTGTACGTTTGTGTCTTTGTGGTAAAAAATATTGAACCACAAAGACACCAAGACACAAAGAGTTTTCATTTATTTTGCTGTACGCAGTTGATGATGGCTACTTCTGTTTATTCGCCGTAGTGACCACCAGTTACCTTACCTCGGAAAACAATGTACTGATAAAGGTTATAGAACAGCATTACGGGAATCAGTAAACCAATAAATATCAACATGATTACCAACGAACTAGGATCAGCAGATGCTTCATAGATGGTAATCTCAGGCGGAATGATGTAAGGAAAGACAACCAATCCTAAGCCAACGAACGACAACAAAAATAATAGAATAGTCCAGATAAAAGGCGCTCTTTCTTGTTTCCGAATAAGACTAGTAAGGAGTTGAGAAATTAATAATACTCCCAGCAGCGGAATAACTGCAAAAATAAAAACTAGGGGTCGATCAAATAAGCGTGACCTTACACTTTCATAAAATATCGGTGTGGTAATCGTAATAAAAATGGCACCAATTAACGTTGTCCAAGCGGCAATTTTTGCAGTTTTGTAATGTGTGTCTTGTAATTCTCCTGTAGTTTTCCAAATTAGATAAGTTGAACCAATCAACACATATCCTTGAATCAACGTCAAAGCTACCAATACTGTGGGAATACTTAGCCAGTCCCAAGTTGTACCGATAAAGTGCCCTTGCTCATCAACATTGATACCTTTTAACACAGCACCAAGAGCAAATCCTTGACCGAGTGCGGCGCTAAAACTTCCAGCACCAAAAGCAAAATTCCAAAATAATTTTCGGTTTGCTAACTCCCGAAATTCAAATGCCACAGCACGAAAGATGAATCCAAATATCATGATGATAATTGGGATATACAAAGCATTCAAAATCGTGCTGTAAGCTAGGGGAAACGCGCCAAACAGACCTCCCGCCATCAGAACCAGCCAAGTTTCATTCGCATCCCAAATATTGCTTAAGCTGGTCATCAAAACGCTACGGCGTTTTTCATCGGAGGCGGTAAGAGACAATATCCCTACCCCCAAATCAAACCCATCAAGCATCACATATAAAAAGAGAAAGAGAGCTAAAATCACAAACCATATCTGTGGTAGAAAATACTTTAGCGTCTCCATACAACCTCCTCATGTTGTGCTTCTATCATGGCGTAAAAAAAATACTGCCCTTTGAAAAAATACCCAATTAATACCACTGTTAAATTCTATTGAAATGTCTATAGCTAGATCAAAACCAAAATCTAAGATGTACAATTTATACTAAAATTTGACATGAAGTAATAGTCTAGATTACAAGTTTTAGCTATAGCCCTTTAATAAATCTTCATAACTGTAGTCTCTAAATTGTACGTATAAAAATATACTGAAATGTCAGTTACAGCCGCGATCGCACCAGTCAACCGAATCAAAATTTTATAGATTCTCTCCATTAACTAGCCTCAACTTTAGAATAAATGTTGCACGGCTGGTGCAAATATACCAAAAGTTACATTTATATTACTTTTTTTCAGATTGAGTTAATTAAAGTATTTATGATTTGCTATACATGCTGAGTGTGTAGAATTGAATAAATAGTATTATAGAATTGCAAATTATCTAGAAAGTTTTTACTGTTATGAATCAACCTCATCTTCGCTTTCTTGTGACTAAAAACTATAAAAACTTGTCTTCAGAGCAAATAGTACGACTCAAAAATCTCAATATATTTATAGGCTCAAACGGTTCAGGTAAAAGCAATTTTATCAGTTGCTTGAAATTTCTCAAGGATAGCCTAACTAAAATACCAGATGACAGTCGTAGTGTCAGTGGTTTTGAGGATGCAGTTGCCCAAATTGGAGGTAATAGAATTTTAGATGTCAATGTAGAAAGTCCTGCTAGAGTAAGACTTGCATACTGTTTTTGTTTCCCGGAAAATCCACAAGTAATTATATATACAAAAGATAGTACTATCCTTGATTTAAAAATTTTTGTGAATAGAAAGAAACCAAGAGGAGTTAGTATTGCGGAAGAATACTTATATAGTGGGGAAAATTTATATGATACAACTACATTTAATCCTTTTTATTACTATAAGTTTCATGACAGAGAATCTGGCAAGGGTGCTGTATCAGTATATGATGAGCCAGGTCAAGTTCCAACAACTCATTTTGAAGGCTTAGATAATATACCAACTAATTTATTAGGTCTTAATGCTATCCCCCGGTTGCTTGAAGATAGCCAATATCCTCCTGAAAATACATCTGTTTATAAAATTAGAAGAGCTTTAATCGAATTAGTCTCAAGTTGGCAATTTTATAATGCCAATAATATGGATTTAAATTTGATTAGGATGTCAGAACCTAAAATAGGGGGAAGCGATCTTTATTTATCTTTAACCGGAGACAATTTACCTCTAGTTTTAGATAATTTAACTCAGCAAGATATAGACTTTGAAGAAAGTATTAACCAAGCAATGAAGGCTATATTACCAAAGACTCGTCGTCTCAGACCAATACGTTCTGGTCGTTTGTCTTTGACATTAGAGTGGCATTTTTATGATATAAAAGAACCTTTTTATCTTAATGAAATGTCAGATGGAACTGTGCGGATGCTTTGTTGGGCTACTATATTACATTCGCCAGTTCTTCCTTCATTACTGGTAATCGATGAACCAGAACTAGGATTGCATGTATCATGGATGCCAATTTTAGCAGAGTGGATTAAAAAAGCTGCTAGAAAAACTCAAATAATTATTACTACACACAGTCCTGATCTTCTAGATCATTTCACAGATTGTTTAGAAAGTGTATTTTGCTTTTCTTCAGAAGATCAAAAGCATTTTTATCTAAAAAAACTCTCCCAAGAAATGCTGAATGAAAAACTAGAAGAAGGATGGCAATTAGGTGATTTATACCGTGTTGGCGACCCTAGTATTGGAGGATGGCCGTGGTAGTATGGGTTTTCGCTGGCGGTGGGGAAGCTGAAGTTAGAGGACTAATTCCTTTTTTAAGAAAAAATTTTCCTGGATGTTCATTTCAACGAAAAACACCAATTAGTCAAAAACCTGGCCCTAAACCTAATAAAATAAATAGTTATGGCAGAACTGGTAGAAGTTTAATCGAGCAAATCCAGCGAGAGTTACCAAAAGGTTTACAATATGAACCAAATATATGTAATTTAATTTTAATTTTTGATGATTTAGATTGCCGCGATCCGATACAGCAAAAAGAAATAATATTGTCAGCAATATCAGGAAATACTGATATTCCAATATTTGTTGGATTTGCTGCTCCTGAACTGGAAGCTTGGATAATAGCAGATTGGAATAATTCAGTAGCTCGACATCCAGACTTTAGAAGTAGACATCAGCGTATGCGTTGGTGGCTGAGTACGCAAATCAATATTCCTTTTGATGACCCAGAAACCTTTAGTGAGTATGACCATCAAAGAAATTGTTGTCAAGAAAAACTATCACAAGCACTAGTCGATTCAAGTGTTTTAGAAGAATTTGATAGCAGTTCCACACGCTATTCTAAAGGATTGCATACACCTGCTCTATTAGAATATATTAATCCATTGGAAGTACAGCGAAGGTGTCCTTTATTCCGTGAACTTTATAATTATCTGAATCATTTTTGCAGTTCTTCATAAATCTGACTTTTCACGGGATCTGGAAAACCCCGCTTCCATTCCTCTCCCCTATAAGGAGAGAGGCTTTAATTGCTCCCCCTTCCCTTGAAGGGAAGGGGACTGGGGGGTTAGGTCTGGCGTTAACTTTTCCACATGACGTGAAAAGTCAGCTTCATAAATTTGGCACAATCTAATATCAAATTCCCCCTCCTTGCAAACGAGGAGGGGTTAGAGAGGCTGTTTTGCAAGAACGATGGGTAATCTAAATTTAGTAAAATCTAACTGACTAAATCAGGAAACACTTCCTGCACAGCAGGATGCACTAAGCGATGATTTTGTACATTTACACCCTTGGCTAATGCTGGGTTAACTCCTAGTGCCTTAATGCCCAGATTTGCCAATTGGACGACATAAGGCAGTGTACTGTTGTTGAGTGCTTGTGTTGCTGTCCAAGGTACTGCACCTGGCATATTAGGTACGCCATAATGTACTACACCTTCTTCTAGGTACACTGGATTGGTGTGGGATGTGGCGTGTAAAGTTTCCACGCAGCCACCTTGGTCAACGGCGACATCAACAATTACAGAACCAGGATGCATTTGTTTGACCAATTCGCGGGATACTAGTATTGGTGCCCTACGTCCTAGGACTAAAACAGCACCAATTAGTAAGTCAGCTTCTTTCACGGCGGCTTCGATATGGGCAGAGTTGCTGTAAAGCAATTCGACTCTAGAACCAAATAAAGTTTCTAGGTAGGATAAACGCTCGACATTTACATCTAAAATTTGCACGATCGCACCCATGCCTACGGCAATTTTAGCTGCTTCTGTGCCGACAACACCACCACCTAAAATCACTACTTTACCCGGTTTGACTCCAGGTACGCCGCCCAAAAGAACGCCTCTACCACCTTGTTGGCGTTCTAGGAACCTCGCCCCAAATTGTACTGATAGCCGACCAGCAATCACGCTCATGGGGGTAAGTAGAGGTAGCTTGTTAGCACCAGGCAACTCTACAGTTTCGTAGGCGATCGCACAAATGCCACAATCAATTAAACTCTCAGTTAATTTGCGATCGGCAGCTAAATGTAGATAAGTAAATAATATCTGTCCCTTTTGCAAAAATTGATATTCACTGACCAGTGGTTCTTTAACTTTGACCACTAACTCCCGATTCCAAGCTGCTTCTGGTGTAGAGACAATCTCCGCCCCAGCACTTGCATAATCATCATCAGTGAATCCAGCACCATTACCTGCTTGTGTCTGGACAAAGATGGCATGACCATTTTCTCGCAACACGCGCACGCTAGAAGGACTCAAACCTACCCGAAATTCCTGATCCTTAGTCTCCTTGGGAACGCCAATTTCCATATACCGCCTCTAATAAATTTTTTGTTCCACTTTAGCCTGCCAGTCTTAGACAAGCACTTCCGTATTCTGCTTAACTACATACCACCCTAACGTTTTCAAACTGACTATAAAACCCGCAAAGTCTTACTCTTGACTATTAACGTCAGATTTATACAATATATAAAGAATAATTACAATTTGTTAAGATCGCTGTTGCAGAGCTTCCTCCCACCAAACAGCTAGCTTTTTCAAGCTATCTTCGGGTTCAAGCACTGCCATCATCTCAAAACATACCGAAGTTCTGTTTGGAGTCAACCTCCACCCAGACTTCTCGCTATCAAATCCCGTTTGCCAAAAAGAGGTTTCTTGAACATGTCACAACCACAACCAACAGTTACCCCCAAACTGGAAGAGCCGAAATTTGGCTTTAATGAATATGCTGAACGATTGAATGGTCGAGCCGCAATGATTGGCTTCGGCTTGATGGTCTTGATTGAGTACCTCACCAATCAAGGCGTGTTATCATGGCTCGGACTAAAGTAGTGCTGAATTAAGAGTTAGGAGTTAGGAGTTAAGAGTTAGGAGTTAAGAGTTAGGAGTTAGGAGTTATTTCTCCCTCATCTCCCCCGCTCCCCACCTCCCCCGCTCCCCATCTCCCCCGCTCCCCACCTCCCCTGCTCCCCCGCCCCGCCTTGTTTCAGTAAGTTGTAAGCTAGTAATTAGAACAGTTTAAACCAGCTGGAATATCTAGCTGGTTTTGACTATATCGATTCAGAGTGAACTACCTCCCATGATTTGCCGTCTATAACTATGAAGCACACCAAAAAGTGTCAGTGTTAGCTAAAAAATGCAAATAATACATGCAAGCTAGTTAATTACTACACTTGTGACTCTACTGAAGAAAATTCTAATATTTAGATGCTTTTCATCAGCAGGAGAACTCTAAGGTGAGGTATTCTCGGTAACTTGACACAAAAGGTAAACTTGATAAACCAAGCTGTGATGAATGCTGTATTACCTCGTTTTTTGAAATCAACCTACAGGAAAGACCCACTAGTCAGTGTATTGATCACCGTAGGTGTGGTAGATGCCCTGATTGGTGGATTTGATGATAGCTGGTCATTGTTTGCCTTTGGCTTGGGGACAGCAGGGGTAGCCCTCGCCTTTAAGTTATGGCGTGTCCAGCAACGCCGTTCTATCCCAGAGGAGCCTGTAGTACAACATTACTTGCCCTCTCGCTCATCTAGTCCGACTCTACCTATGTTGACCGTTACTAAGAAAAAACCACCCCAGTAAGGAGTGCTAAATTGTTGTTTGTCATTTGTTAGTTGTCAGTTGTTAGTTATTTTTCTTTAACTACTAACCCTTCGGGTGACGCTCGCAAGCTCGCTAACGCTGCGAAGATCGTCGGTTGCTCATGGGGGAAACCCCCAAGACCGCACTGACTCACCACTGACTGCTGACTAATAATTATTTAAATAGTGAGGAAAAATTAGTGAGTAGTGAGGGAAAAGGTGCTGCAAGTAATTCTGTAGTGCGCCCAAATATGATTCTGCTATTTATGGCAACTGTTGCCCTTGGATTAACTACTGTTCAAGGGTTTTACACTTATGTTGCACAAGCCGCTGCCCAAGTATCACAAAACTCCCAAACTCCAGCTAATTTTGCCAATCCTCAGCTAATTTATAGCCTAACTGGACATAGAGGAACCGTTAAATCATTAGCTTTTAGTCCAGATAACAAAGTTTTGGCCAGTGGCGGTGCTGACAGCGATGGCGTGATCCGCTTGTGGAACCTGGAAAAGGGCAAAAAATTAGGTACTATCAACAAAGCCCAAAAAACATCTGTAGAATCTTTGGTGATTTCGCCAGATGGTCAAACTTTAGCTAGCTGTAGCAATGACCACACGATAAACCTTTGGAATCTGAAAAATAATAGTTTTACTCGCTCTTTTGTAGGACATACTAGTAATGTATTGTCTTTAGCTGTATCTCCTGATAGTAAGATTCTCGTCAGTGGTGCTTTAGACGGGATTCGCTTGTGGGATTTGCTACAGCAGCGCCCACTGGGTACTCTGGTACGCTTTGATAATTCAATTTTTACAGTGGCAATCAGTCCCGATGGTCAGACTTTGGCTAGTGGTGACTACAAGGGTGTGATTAAACTGTGGAACTTAAGCACTGGTAGATTAATTCGGGAATTGGCAGCACATTCTAATGCAGTCAGTGCCGTAGCTTTCACACCAAATGGAGAAAATTTAGTTAGTGCCAGCCGCGATCGCACAATTAAACTTTGGAATATCAACTCTGGGGAATTAGTCCGCACTTTCACAGGACACAACAATTGGGTAAACGCCATTGCCATTAACCCCGATGGACAAACCCTTGCTAGTGGTGGCAGAGATGGAATTAAGCTGTGGAATTTAACTACAGGAGAGTTATTAAATACACTTAATGGTCATAGAGATTGGGTCAGCGCGATCGCATTTAGTCCAGACGGACAAACCCTGGCCAGCGGTGGATTTGACCGAAAAGTTAATATTTGGGGAACTCCAGTAAAACGTAATGTCAGACCGATCGCATCAACAAAATCTCTCAAGTAAATTTTACCAATTGCGATCGCCTCAAGTTGTGCTGTTCGAGGCGTTGCAATTGGCAAAACATTTGATTTATTCGCTGTTGTAGCCTTTTTGTGACTTTTTCAGCACTTTAAAAGTTGAAGCCAACTCCTAGTATTAACCCGACATCAGTGTCATCCATAAAAGCTGCATTCACAGCACCTGTGGCTGTAAAACGAGAACCTAGAGGAATATCTATACCGCCAGTTAGCAATAATCCCACATCAGTGTCGTCCTCAGTTTCAATAGCTACCCCAGCACCTACGTAAGGAGATACAGGAAATGTTCTCTCACCTGTGGGATTTACTGGACGTGGGAAAAAATCTAAAGTCAAGGGAACCAGAACAACTGTATCATCCCCAAAAACTGCTGAAGGACGCACTGATAAATACCGTGTCAACCCGACTTTGCTGATGACCGCAAAGTTAGTGTCGCCCAGCGCAGTATCACCGCCTAAACCAATGTTACCAGCAACCCCTATATAACTGGAGCCTCCACGAGTAGCTCTACCTGGTGTCACATCAGTAGTACCGGTTCCATTTGGCGGCTGCTGACTAACTGTAAGATTCGGTGGTATGAGGACTGCGTTAATTGGATAGATGATGCCATTGCTAGCTTGCACACCAGGCTGGAGAACTCTAGCTTCGTTTACCGAAACTTGATTAGTGGCGCTATCAACTCTAATGTTGACAGATGCATCTTCAGCCGTCTTGACTTCTCCCGTCGAGAGTTGACTAGAACTTATAGCACCAGGAACCACATGATATCTCAAAACCTTAATTAAGACTTCTCTGTTCTCTGGCCGCTGTAACTGTTCTAAAGTGCTAGCGGGCAAAGCCGCAAATGCCTCATTAGTGGGAGCAAAAACTGTGTAAGGGCCTGGTTGTTGTAAGATATCTGTTAGACCTGCTGCCTGTAATAAAGAAGTCAAGGTTGAAAAGGAACTACTAGAGGCAGCCAGAGAAACAATATCGTTTCTGGTTTGAGTGCCGCCAGCATTGCTAGCTACTATATAGCTACTAGCAGGGACATTACTACCAAGGGCTTGTAACTGTCCCTGCCTGACTAAAGCTTGATACAAAATTGCTGCTGCTTCGGCACGAGTCAGCGAGACTTGCGGATTAAGTTGATTAAGATTCGGGTAGTTGACAACAAGATTGGCTTGGGTTGCTGCTGCCACATTATTAACGGCGTAGTCTGGGATGGCTGAAGCGTCTGTGTAATAAGTACTGTTAACAGTTGATGCATTATCACTACTACTCAAACCCAAACCACTTGTTAAAGCAACCAGCGCCTGCACTTTGGGAATTTGCTGATTTGGTTGAAACAAGTCTCCAGGATAACCTGTTAAAAATCCAGCTTCGTAAGCTTCTCTAATAGCATCTGCCGCCCAGTAGTTAGAGGGAACATCTCTAAATCCAGTTGAACTTAACTGGCGAACAGGGTTTTGGTTAAAGGCTTTTTGAATTAATGTAGCAAATTCAGCGCGAGTCACAGATTGATTCGGCTTAAACGTGCCATCAGGAAAGCCTGTAATGATGTTTCTTTCGGCTAGGGCTTGGATAAACGGAAGCGCCCAATAATCTGAACTGACATCACTAAAGTTAGAGGTTGATGTTGTTGGTGGAGTTGTGCTTGGTGGTGTGGTTTGCGCTGTGACTACGGTAGCAACTGTTATGGGAGTAACTGTAGCTGCTAGCATTCCCAAAGCTAGCAAAGTTGCGCTTGTTGAAGACCAACGAAAGGAACTACCCATAAGAATATTCTCCTAAAAAAAATTAGAGCAATTTATACAAGTACAACTACATTGATTGACTATTTGGAAAACTCTGCATGATGCAAGGCTGAATAGGCAAAAATTTACAAATATTTTTTGGTTTCATCTTGACATCAAAAGCACAGATGCGACCTGTTGATTAATTCTTTAAATCAACATTTTTGGTCACATGATCACTGGCTACTGCTGTCAAATGCATACATAACTTTATTTGTTCCACCATTTTATATGGTTACTAGAAGAATGGGTATTGTATAGCCATCTCTTCATAATTGTAGAAAAAGTGGATATCATCAAGTTAGGTCAGCATAACATCTAGCATTCTTTGAGAGAATAATCTGTCAATCAGTATTGTTAACATTTTTAAATTATCGCTTGATTTACACAACTAGCTATGGGTTCAATTATTATCAAAAACTTTCATCCTTTAGATAGATGACTTAAAAAACACATTATATTTATTACTCCAAATGGTTGCGATCGCATTTAAAAATTACGAGCAAGTTTAATCAAAAATTTCCCAGTTCTTTGCAACACTAGCGACTGCTGCAATCAATTAATTTGAATGACTAATGTGAAGATGTTTAATCTTCAACTGTTTGGCACTAGGTCTTCTGGCATTTTGACTCTGGGTTATGATCAACTAATAAATATCAGCTTAATATAACTTTTTTGTCGTAGTGATGAAATCATAAGTCGAATCTGTGAAAACAGAAGTTATTCTACAGTAAAATGACAGCAATTTTTCAATCCCACTTGAGATAGAGTTATGCTTGAACATATGCCGTAATTTTTCTCTCTCAATATAACTTGTATTATTTGAAGCATAATTTTTTCTTATGCCCAAACACGGTTCAGTTAAGGATAATTTTAGGTTGGGTAGAGCGTAAGCGTTACCCAACAAAGTCGTGAAAATGTTGGGTTTCTATCTATCCGATACCCAACCTACGCAATTTACGGATTTTGACTCTAACTGAACCGTGAACCAAGAATCCTCGCACTTCTAGGGCGAGGAGTGTCAAATACTGAATATTAATAGATAGCCTTATATGAACCTAAAAAATTAAGATTATATAGTTAATTTATGGCTATAAATATATAACGTACCTATGAAATAAAATACTTCATAGGTACAAGATTACGACAACAGATTCAGTGATACCTTATACAACCTGTTCAGCAAATAGTCAAAACTATTTGCATTTCGAGTCAAGGAATAATAGAAAGGTAAGCGCTACGATTAAAAATCTTCCCTAAAGCCTAAAATCCGTACAGGAAAAGTTTGACCATCAGCAGTGGTGAGAAAACCACGAACATTAATATCAGGTCTATTGCCTGGGAAAGATAATTGTCCTCCACCTCCATTAGGTTGTCTACCACCACCAGGAAATCCTCCGCCGCCAAATTGTCCACCAGAGAGATGCTGTTGTTGCTCTGTAGATACTTCTACAAATAACTCAGATTCGAGGGATTGAACTAACATAATTGATTGCCTCACTTACTTAGATGAATGACGATGATTGGTCTAATTTAGGTTGAAAAAATCAACTTTGCAGTAGTTAAGTATTCTGCGTAACTAAAGCCAATTTCACCAATACTGCTGTCATCAGATCTACTGTAACTAAAGCTGTTAATGTCACCTTTAGCTAGAGTTTTTGTTGTTCGATGAAGAATGTTACAACCAAATGAGATATGATGATTTGAGTTGATATAAATAATGACTTTAATTCCACAGAAAAAGATACCTAGATGGTTATCAAGTTACGGGATCATTCAATATGATCCCGTAAAACTATTCCTCAAATAACCAAAACTATTTGCGCCTAGAGTCAGGGAAGAGTAAGAATAAAAGCGCTATAGCTAGCACTTTTATTTCTAGCCTCTTAGTCATAGATTTAATGATTTAAGAGAACATAGAAGACCGTCTAAACTTTCTCAAAACCTGATTGATATTGAGCAAATTATGTGGTTCATCTTCTCTTCCTTCTAGTTGCAAAGTTTAGGATATTTTTTGGACACGAACGATACTCCGGCTTCTAATTTTGTAAAGGCGACTACCTTTACCTGGAGTCCAAGGAGTACCTTCGTCATCGCGCTCATCATCCTGATCATCAGAGCCATCTTCATCAGCGGGTTTGGCTCCACCAGCTAGAAGTTGTTGTTGCTCTGTGGATAAGTCTGCAAGTAAATCAGACATCATTTGTGTTGGCATAAATTATTAACCTCACTTACGTACATAGGTGTTAATCACCTATGCTTTTATTATTATTTATAGCTAGATATAATAAATTATTCTTTAGTTAGAAACTATTATAATAAATATCTTTCTTTTGACTCATGAATATAATAAACAATATCGATCATTTTGCATTTTTTCTTATAGAATTAATTTATCTTAAAATATTTTTGTTTTAATGTATATATAGCAATGCCAATTAAATCGTGAGAGAACACTTAGATTTGACATCAGAAGCAAAAGTTAAATTTTATTCAGCCCTGGCGAGAGCGAAATTGCACGCCACATGCAAAGGCTGTCGCTTAACCGCGCTCTTCGCAGTGGCTTGGCTATACAGACAAAACCCGCACAGGCGGGTTATTTCATTAAGTCCACGTAGATGAACTTTGTTTGTGTAGTAGCGAATAGAATTCGCCCAATTATTTCTAAATTCCTCACGAATGATTTAGGATTGCTATATGATAATCAGATTTGTTTTTGAAAAAACAAACCTGATTTCTATACTCTTTTAATAAATGAGTAGTTAATTGCAATTAGATATGATATCAAGTTCGGCTAATTACTTACGATCTAGTCGGTTTGCTTGGTAATAGGTAATGGGTAATAGGTAATACTCAAAACCAATTACCAATTACCAATTACCAATTCCCAATTACCGACCTCCACAGATATCATAAGTGTTTAAACGGACATGATATGATGATTTACTGAAGAGTTCAGCACTCAAGTAATCAAAGCCAAATTTTCACACTGATAAAAACTTCAAATGTTCTCCTTGTTGTGACAAAAAAGTTTCAATAGTACCTTGCATTTGCACTTGTCCTTTGTCTATTAACACGATCCAATCAGCCCGATTGACTACGCTAGGGCGATGGGTGATCAAAATTGTAGTTTTACCTTTTCGATATTCTAAGAGGCGATCCATCACTTGAGATTCACTAACTGGGTCTAATCCCGCAGTTGCTTCATCTAAAATTAGTATGGGTGGATCAGTGAGGATTCCTCTAGCGATCGCTAATCTTTGTCTCTGTCCACCAGAAAGATTTGCCCCAAATTCTCCCAAAACAGTTTGATAGTTATTAGGAAGTTGACTGATAAAGCCATCTGCATCAGCAATATGGCAAGCTTTGACAATTTCCTCAAAAGAAATATAAGGCGTTCCTAAGCGAAAATTATCTACAATCGAGCGACTCCAGAAATGAGGTTCTTGGGGTACATAAACTACTTGTTGTCGCAGACAATCTAAAGAAAGGTCTTGGCTATTATAAACACCAATACGGATATTGCCAGAGTTCAGTCGATATAAACCTGCGATCAATTTTGCTAACGTACTTTTGCCACAGCCAGATTTACCAATCAAAGCAATGACTTGTCCTCCAGGAAGTTTAATAGAAAAATCCTCTAGTAAGTCAACTCTACCAGGATGGTGAAACGTCACATGAAAACAACAGATGTCTGCATCAGTTGGAATTTGTGCGATCGGCTTTTGACTACCTCCAACTACTTCTGGTGTAGCATCAATAATTTCTAGTAAGCGAGAGATTGCTGTTTGAGAGCGAAAATAGTCATCTGTTAAGCCAACTAATGAATCAATTAAATTCAAAACATTAACTTGTAGAGTATTAAAAGCTAGCATTTGACCAATGCTTAATTCCCCCCTAATCACCAAAATGCTGCCGAGTCCAAGTAAAATGACACCACCAATGGTAGTCAGGAAATTAGCAACAGTATTATTGATAATTCCAATTTGGATAGTACTGAAATTAAGATTGGCAAGGCGACCAAAACGACTTTGAAATTCATCCCAAAATTGAGGAGCTGCATTTGTAGTTTTCAGCACCTGTGCGCCTTTAAACGTTTCTACTAAAACACCTTGATTTTCTGCTCCCAACACTAAAAGATCACGGGTTTTTTGTCGAAGGATAGGTAAAAAAGGTAGAGTGGATAGAGTGATTAAAAGCCCGAAGATCACAACTGCTAGTGTCAATTGCCAGCTATAAAACAACATGAAGCTGAAAGAAACTATTGCAACAAAAAACTGACTGGGTAAAAGCACCACAATCTGCGATACCAACTGATTAATTTCATTAATATCTCGCAGTCGGCTAGTGATTTCGCCACTACGCCGTCCCTCATAGAAATTTAAGGGTAACTGCAAAATTTTTCGCCCAAACTCCAACACTAGCCCTAATTGCAACCTTTGGCCAAAGTGAGCAATCATCATACCTTGCAGTACTCGCAGACTACTGCTGAATAACGTCATAACCACAACAGCTGTCACCACAACAGCGAGTAACTGGGTGTCTCCACGCACCAAGACATCATCTGTGAGTATTTGGATCAAGATGGGAGTACCCAAAGCGAGTAGACCCAACACAGCGTTAATCATTAAAACATGAGTCAACAAACCACCATAAGGCCAGATGCGCTTAAAAAAGCGTCCTAAGCCACCTTTTGCTTCTTCTTGGGGCTGGTCAAAAAAGCGGTCTGGATCTGGCTCAATTAAGAGCATGACTCCATTCCAAGCGATCGCTAACTCTTGCCGGTTAACATAACGAAGAC
This sequence comes from Nostoc sp. UHCC 0702, assembly GCA_017164015.1. Taxonomy (GTDB): domain Bacteria; phylum Cyanobacteriota; class Cyanobacteriia; order Cyanobacteriales; family Nostocaceae; genus Amazonocrinis. Next base: position 772,022 of record CP071065.1, on the reverse strand, counting down.
CCACAGCTGGATCGCCAATTACGTACTTCTTGCCTCGCTGACCATATAAAACAACCCAGTGGTAGCCTCGCCAATGTATGATTGCAGGCAACTGCACTTCTTTGATTCTGTCCATAATCGCCGGCGAAGCTTTGACTGCCCTAGCATTAAAACCCAAAGCTTCAGAACCACGTTTTAGCCCCAACAAAGTTGTTCCTAGCTGTCCGGTTCCTACTGCTTCTCGGCTGCGATTAATACTTAAGAACCGTCCATAATATTTGCAAATTGTAGCTAGACAAGCAGCTCCACAGTCTTCTTCACTCAACTGTAAAACACACTGATAATTTTTATGGAGTTTAAATAGACCAAACATAGCTACCAGACCTATTAAAAGTCAATAGTCAATAGTCATTAGTCATTAGTCATCAGTTATATCAAGTTCGGCTAATTACTTACGATCTAGTCGGTTTGCTTGGTAATAGGTAATAGGTAATGGGTAATAGGTAATACTCAAAACCAATTACCAATTAGCAATTACCAATTACCGACCTCCACAGATATCATAAGTGTTTAAACGGACATGATATTATATGCAATTAAATATCTGTGATTAATCTCGCTTTTCGCAGAATAAAGTGAAGTACTGTTTCCTGACGGGAAATAATATCAGCTCTACCTTCCATCCCAGGTTTGAGATCACACTGGCGATCGCTTCTACCTACGTAAATAGTTTGTGGCTCAATAGTTACTTCGTAGGCTTTAACTTGTGGAACGCTGGCAATTAGGTTGTTTCTTTCCACAGGTAAGGCATCCGGTGCAACTGTTTTCACCGTTCCCTTGAGGGTGCCGTAGTCTGGATAAGGACAAGCAGAAACCTGCATCTGCACTTGTTGACCTACTTTTACCTTGTCAATATCTTGAGCTGGTACTAGGGCCTTGATCAGCATTGGCGCATCAAGGGGAGCAATTTGAGCAATAGCTTCAGTTGGTTGTACTACTTGTCCAGGATTACGAAGTTTGAGTTGCAGTAAAGTACCTGTGATTGGCGATCGAATTACACTCTTACTCAAATCATTTTCTACTTGTTGTAGTTCTTTGCGAGTGCGATCGAGTTGCTTGAAAAATTCTAGGCGTTGCTGAAACAGAGTTTCTCTTTCTTTTTTCAAAGCGGCTAAGGTAGCCTCACCTTGTGCCTGTTCTTGCCTAATCCGTTCAGATGCCACAATGACAGAAGCATGACTAGGATTGATGGCAGTTTTCGCCTTTTCTAGGTTCGTTTGGGCGATTTGCAAGGCTTGGTCTTTTTCCTCCATGAGATTTTTAGCGTTAGCTTTAGCTTGTTCTAGCTTGGCTTGTGCAGATTTCACCGCTTGTTCTTTTTCCTCCGTGAGATTTTTAGCGTTAGCTTTAGCTTGTTCTAGCTTGGCCTGTGCAGATTTCACCGCTTGTTCCTTTTCCTCCATGAGATTTTTCGCATTAGCTTTAGCTTGTTCTAGCTTGGCCTGTGCAGATTTCACCGCTTGTTCTTTTTCTTCAAATAAATTCCGAGAAATTGCTCCCGATGCCACTATCGGCTGCAATCTGTCTCGTTGTACCTTGGCTAAGGTCAAAGCTGCTTGTGCTTCTTGCAAGGTTGCTGTTAAAAGTTTGTCTTGCTGCAATCTGTCTTTTTGCACTTTGGCTAAAGTCAAAGCTGTTTCTGCTTCTTGCAAGGTTGCTGTTAAGAATTTTTCACGCTGCAATCTGTTTCTTTGTACTTTTGCTAAAGTCAAGGCTGCTTCTGTTTCTTCCACAGTTGCTGTTAAGACTTTTTCTCGCTGTAATCGTTCTCGTTGCACTTTGGCTAAGGCCAAAGCTGCTTGTGCTTGTGTCATATCTGCTGTAGCTTTAATTTGCTCATCTTCATAGTTGCGTTGACTACCACCTAGCTGAGCTTGTGCAGCTATAATCGTGCGGCTAATTAAATTTGTCTGGGCTGCAATCTGAGTATTGATTTCACTAATTTGAGCATCAATTTGATTTAGCTGTAATTGACTCTGCTGAATATTGTTTTCTAATTGGGTTTTTTGAGTCCGAAGGCGGGAATCATCAACATAAGCAATGGCTTCTCCTTGGGTTACTATTTGATTGTCTTTAACCTCGATTTTTTGAACACTTCCAGAAATGGCAGACTCAACAACCCGCAGTTCTCCTACAGGTCGAATAGTTCCAGGTACTTTGACTGTAACTTTGTAATTCAGAACCGATGTGAGGCTAATTCCTACCACAAAGATAGTTAGCAGTACGCCTGTGCCAATATTTGTCCATTTACCGATATGGGGGAGAAATTCATGAGCTTCAATTTCTGGCAGTTGTTCTAAAATCGGTTCATTTAACCTATGCCAGTTATTTTCCTCTTGATGTAGGGTGTTCACAGCACTGCACCTTTAGTTTAGAAGGGGAGCAGGGGAGATGGGGAGCAGAGGAATAATTCTTCACTCCTAACTCCTAACTCCTAACTGCCTACTCCCTAGTTTTTTGTTTACGAAAGATCTACTGTATTTTGCTAAATGGTGAAATGCTGACATATGTGGCTAGTGTTAGCCACAATCATGCTTGACGATGGTCTATAATCGAAAAAGGGGGATGAGAAGGTATGTACGACATGCAAAAATTATCTTTCTCAAGTTTTAAACGTAGACAACGCGTTGATAAAACGGAGGAAAACGCTCAAACTCCCTCAAAGTCCTCACTTACGTTGAGCGAGTAGTAATAATTTCCTCCACCCCCTTTTTATATGCAACAAAATGATTCCTGCGATTTACTCGCAGGCTTTAGCGTTATACTCAGCATTTAGACAGCCTCTTAAGTATACAAACAGAAAGCAGACAGAAATAACTTGTAATTTTCGGTAGATAAATCAAGAGGAAAAAAAATAACTGTTGAGTGTTAATTGTTAAATGTGAACAATCAACAACTTCAGCCGAGATACTTTATTTCTCGGAGTTCCCTAGAATAGTTGCATAATCTAAACCTCTAATGCTTGTACAAATGTCACTACGCAAGCATCAGAAATTCTGTAATAATGTCTAAAACAATTACGGTTCGGTAATTATGAATTACGCGAAGCGTACTAGTCATTTAAATGATATCAAGTTCGGCTAATTACTTACGATATAGTCGGTTTGCTTGGTAATAGGTAATGGGTAATGGGTAATGGGTAATAGGTAATGGGTAATGGGTAATAGGTAATGGGTAATAGGTAATAGGTAATACTCAAAACCAATTACCAATTACCAATTCCCAATTCCCAATTACCGACCTCCACAGATATCATAAGTGTTTAAACGGACATGATGTAATAGGTAATACTCAAAACCAATTACCAATTACCAATTACCAATTCCCAATTACCAATTACCGACCTCCACAGATATCATAAGTGTTTAAACGGACATGATATGACTCATCTCAAAATCGATACTGTGCCGCTAGAAGCTGTTGTTGTTTATCAGATAATGTGATCCACAACACATATGGAATTATTCGATGTGACATGATTTTTTGCCTCACTACGCAATTAGATGGGTAGACCACCTAAGTACCCAACTATAAGCACTGTTTGTCAGGATTTCATAAATCTAGAGGTAGAAATTCAACATCTAGATTTACTTCTTAAAGTAGATATTAAATCTTCTATTTTTTGTAGATATACCAATACCCTTAGAGTGGGTATGGTCAATAATTAACGTTTTTGAAACTATCTGAAGAATTTAAATAGTTATTCACAGTTTTTAGGTAGCAAGTGGGGATGGGGAGATGGGGGGATGGGGAGCAGGGGAGATGGGGAGCAGGGGAGATGGGGGGATGGGGGGATAAAGAAAATGACCACTGACAACTGACCACTGACAACTGACCACTGACCACTGACAACTGACAACTGACAACTAACTCCTAACTCCTAACTCCTAACTCCCTGATGCCACATCTAAGAGGATGTTTTAAAAGTGGGTGGCTAGTGTAAGAAAGCTCACAAGGCGATGCTGCATAATTTTTAGCTCTTTCTGACTTTTAAAACATCCTCTAATTGCCTGCGCTGGTTCTGCTGCTGATTAAATAACTTTTGTTCTGGGGTTAATAAATGTGAGTCTATTGAGGAACACATATCCCATTGCAATTCTGCCATTATCAATAAACTGATCATCATTACTACGCCAGTAGCGAAAAACTGCCATTCAGTAAAGTAGGGAATAACTGCCATTCCCAGCAGGTGGACAAGCGCCATTAGTAAAAATGCTCGCGATCGCAAGGCTAATACTGTACACAAATAGCCAATACTAGTCAATCCTAACCATAGGGGACACAGACGCATCAATACTTCTCCCCAACCCAAAAAAATACTTAAGTCGGTTAAAACAACACCTCCTAGCATCAAAATCACCCAACAATACACTAGCCAACGCACCTGTTCTACACTCGCCCAAAACCAAGTCAAAACTACCATGCCAATAGTACCGACTAAGGTCAAGACTGACCACCAAATTGCTTGTGTATCCCAGCTAATGGGTAGAAACTGGGCTGTAATAAATATACCTGCACATATTAAACCCCAAAGGATAAAAACTTGATCTATTCGGGTGTATAAACCTGAAAATAGTCTAATAGTCCCAACTCTCAAGTTCAGACATACTAAACCTTCCAAGTCTTGAATATCCAAAGCTTCCTGTTTATACCGCAGCAGGGGTTGAGAAAAAGGTGAAACAGTCATTTCAATTTTATATCTTAAGATAGTGGCGATAATGAACAATTTTGATGTAATGCTTGAGAAATGCTAACAAATAATCAAGCAATTTATCCAAGATTTTTCAAAAATGGGTAGGTAATTATTGCTCAAGTGCGATCGCACTACTTTTGAAGGGAGTAGGGAGTAGGGAGTAGGGAGATGAGGGAGATGAGGGAGATGAGGGGGATGAGGGGAATCAGGGGAATGAGGGAGAATAACTACTGACCAATTCCCCATTACTTATTCCCTATTCCTTCGTAGTTATTGACGGCTATTTAGTTGAGTGATAATAGCTGAATCAATGCAAAGGCAATAGCTGCACTGCCTAAAGGTACTGTCAAATTATCTACACCTAATAAAGATACTGCTTCTAAGCCAGTAGCCACTAGAGCGATCGCTAGCGATACTACCCATGTCTGCCAGACGTTACCTTCTACACTCAGTAAAATCAAACTACTGACCAAGTAGCTGACCAAGGTCATAGTTAAGGAGCCTTCCCAACTTTTTTGACTGCCAAAGACTTTATACTTATGTTTACCAAAATTTTGCCCAATCAGAGCCGCTAGCCCATCTCCCCATGCCATAACCATAATTCCGATGGCTGCATACTGTGGCTGTTGTAAGTGCCAAAACCAAGCAATTAAAATGCCAATACTAACAGCATAGAAAAATGTCCCTAGACTCTGGCGACCGACGCTGTTAATGCCAGGGAGAATAGGAAATCGGTATGATAACAAAGTGATGGCACTGGCGACAATTGAAGCTGTAATGCCTACACTCGCAGGCACATCGAGCCACCAAGCAAGCAAAATTACGTTGCCAGTACCAATATGAACAATCTTTCGTACTATTTCTGGATCATCGGTGGCGAAGCGCTTTATGACCCATGCGATTAGGAGGATGAGTAATACCCAAACTGCAACTATCGTGATTTGCAGCCACAAAGATGGAATTGGGATTAAGCCGGGAACTGAAGTCAACAAAGATCTTACGGGATGGGAAATTTTTACCTCTTTTACTAATTTATAAGATTTGGACAACTCTAATGAAACTATTATTCATTTGGTTGATTAGGGGCTACAGAATGTTTATTTCGCCGCTGTTTCCCCCTACTTGTCGCTTTCAACCAACTTGTTCTACGTATGCTATCCAAGCAATTGAAAGATTTGGAGCATGGCGCGGTGGGTGGATGGCGGTGCGGCGCATCTTGCGTTGTCATCCATTTCATCCGGGTGGTTATGACCCAGTGCCAGAAAAAGTAGTAAAAGTTACTCATTGTTGTAGTCACACGCATTTGGATTCTGAGAAAAATACAACACAACAGACCAATACCAGCGAATAAGCCACTTCCAAATAAAAAATATCCCACTACTGACAGCCATCGACTCCAGCCAAATTCTAAAAACATTCAAAAGATATTCACATTATAGTTGCAAACTCATAATCGTTATGAGTACGATAAGATAGCTCATAGATAGCATGAGTATTTAGTTACCTCAACCAAAGGAATGATTAACGGTATGAGTGAAGATAAGAAGTTAACTACAACAACAGGGTGTCCAATTTTTGATAACCAGAATTCAATCACAGCAGGGCCGCGTGGCCCTTTGCTGATGCAGGATGTGCAACTGTTAGAGCAGATGCAGCAGTTCAACAGAGAGCGGATTCCAGAACGGGTAGTTCATGCTAAAGGTTCTGGTGCGTATGGAACATTCACTGTCACTCGTGCTATTCCTGAATACACCCTAGCCAAGTTTCTCTCGGAAGTAGGCAAGCAAACAGAAGTATTTTTGCGTTTCTCTACGGTGGCCGGAGAAAGAGGTGCCGCCGATGCTGAGCGCGATGTGCGAGGTTTTGCAGTTAAATTCTACACCGAAGAAGGCAACTGGGATTTGGTAGGTAACAACACACCAGTTTTCTTCATCCGTGATCCGTATAAATTTGGCAATTTCATTCACACCCAAAAGCGTCACCCTCAAACCAACCTGCGGGACGCTAACATGCAGTGGGATTTTTGGTCATTAAACCCGGAGTCGCTGCACCAGGTGACAATATTGTTTAGCGATCGCGGTTTGCCTGCTAGTTATCGCCACATGAATGGCTATGGTAGCCACACATTGTCTTTTGTGAATGCAGCAGGTGAGCGGTTCTGGTGCAAATTCCATTTCAAGACCCGTCAGGGGGTTAAAAGTATCACAGGAGAAGAATCTGCCAATCTCATCGGTATTGACCGCGAATCACACCAGCGGGATCTATTTGAAGCGATTCAACGAGGCGAGTATCCGAGTTGGACGGTGAAAATCCAAATCATGACTGAAGAACAAGCTCAAACCTTTAAGTGGAACCCGTTCGACTTGACTAAGATTTGGCCTCACAGTGAGTATCCGTTGATAGATATTGGTATTCTGGAGCTAAACCGCAATCCTGTAAACTATTTTGCAGAAGTCGAGCAGGCAGCGTTTAGTCCTTCCGTATTTGTACCAGGTATTGGCCCCAGCCCTGACAAAGTGTTACAGGCACGGCTGATGTCCTATCCAGATGCTCAGCGTTACCGCATTGGCACCAACTACCAGCAATTGCCCGTAAATCAGCCTCGCTGTCCAGTCTTTCATTATCAAAGGGATGGTGCTTTGTCCACAGGCTACGGTGGCAGCAGCCCCAATTATTATCCTAACAGCGACAGCAGCACCCCTAAAGAAGCGCCTGAATACCGCGAGCCTGGGTTAGCTCTTGGTGATGTAGTTGCCGATCGCTATGAATCTCGCGATCAGGATGATTATACCCAAGCAGGTAATCTCTGGCGAATATTCTCTGAAGATGAGAAAAATCGGACAGCCAAAGCGATCGCAGGAGCTTTGAGTGGAGCTAGGCAAGATATCCAAATGCGGCAACTGTGTCACTTCTTCCGGGCTGATATGGATTACGGTCAGCGTGTGGCTAAGGCATTGAACATTGAGATTGATCCTAGTTTCTTACAACAGAACCAACAGAACAACCCTCAGCCTGTAACAGCTTAAATCAACCTAAATTGACCTCTCCCCCAGCCCCTCTCCTACAAGGAGAGGGGAGTAAAAGCCTGATTTTTTCCTTAGCGTCCTTTAAATTAGCAATCACCTCTTCCATCGTGTCCCCTTCCGTAATACAACCGGGAAGCGCGGGAACCTCTGCCCAATAGCCGCCTTCTTCTGCTGGATGAATGATTGCTCTGATTTTCATACACCTGTTGAGCTAGTTTTTGAAAATATACTAACAACCATAATAAAATTATCATCGCTTAACTTTTTCGCTTCTGTTCCAACTTCTGAATGTGTTCTTGGATTGCTGTTTCCATGATGGCAATGTTTTCAAGTGTGTCTGGAATAGGGTATAAATCAGTATCGTCAGAACTTGCTTCTAAGCGATCAGCAAGTTTGTAAAATGCCTCATTGTCATTTCGATGTAAAAGTACATAAGCTCGCAGTTCAGCGATGCTCATACTGTCAAAGTCTGGTTTCATCTAAACCTCCACTTGCCATCACGGTAAATTACAACTTGCAAATCTTCACCTGCAAAGATGTACACTATGGCTGTACGCTCATCAAAACGTACAAGCTCTATAGAACGATAGAAGTTCGTCAGATATTGACAAACTTTGATGCAAGATTTTCCCTGTTTGCCTGTTGGTAAAATTACCTCATCCTCAAAACACCCCTACTTCAATTTTAGAGGACTGAGGATTGTGGGGCAATCGCTTTGCCAAAGAGGATTATGGTTTAATTGCTGATCAAACAATAGATATTTTAGTGATCGCTTTCACTAGCAGAAGTATTAGAGTTTGAGTATTAGCAACTTTTGAGTTTTCGCTACAACTGAGACAGCAACCTGTCATACTCTGCGTGTGAACTAAGCCAAAACCAGATAATTGTATCCGCTTCTAGCTGTCCAACTGCTGGAAAACTTTTGCTAATCCGTGCTGAATAAATTGGTAGTTGTGGATGTACTTTTTTGAAACGCAAGCTTGGATGGCTGGGATCTTGTTTGAACGGTATGCTTCACGGGTTTGCTGTTGAACTTGCTCAGGTAAATCGGCAAATCCTTGACGAAACTGAGCGGTTATGCGTGACTTCACAATGTATCTGAATCTAACTCTTGGGTTTTGCCTGCACGGTATTCAACCATTGCTTCAGCTGCAAGTTTAGCCAGTATATCTGGAGAACGGGCAAAAGCTTCATCCCAACGACGTTCATCTTCTAATTCTGCCAAAATCATCGCCGCGATCGCATCTTGTTCAGTGGCAGGTAAAGTTTTTAGTTTAGCGTAGACGCAAAGCGGCTTGCCGTCAGGCATCGCTTGTTCTAGTACAGCACGGCGGAAATAAACCAAGCATTATTGTGAGAAACTAAGAAAGTAGAGTCAAAGCAGTTTAGGCTGAAAACAAGGGAACCTGGTGTGGCACGATTAGCTGCAAAAGTATTAAATTTGAACGAGAGCGATCGCTCACAACTCCAACAGTTGATCAACCGACACAATACGGCGCAACAAATAGTACTACGTGCAAAAATAATTCTCCTAGCGTCAGAGGGGAAAAATCATGGCGAAATTGCTCGATTATTAGATATAAGTCTTGATATGGCTCGTTTATGGCGAAACCGATGGTTGGAAAATAGCGATAAAGAGTTGTCTATTTTGCAGAGATTACAAGACTCAGAGCGTATTGGCGCACCAGTAAAATTTAGTATGGAGCAAGTAATCGAACTATTCGCCCTTGCATGTTCACCACCCGAAGACTATGGACGATCAATAAGTCATTGGACATCAAGAGAACTAGCGGACGAAATCATGAAACAAGGTATCATTGAAAGCATATCTGTCCGCCATGTTGGAAGATTATTAGAAGAAGCAGAACTTAAACCCCACCAGAGCCGCTACTGGTTAACCCCCCCCTCTTGATGAAGAATTTGACGCAAAAGTTGAAGATATTACTGGTTTATACATCAGTGCGATTGAACGTTATCAAAACGGAGAGCGTACAATATCGATTGATGAAATGACTGGGATTCAGGCTACAGAGCGTTTAGAAAAAGATTTACCAATGCGACCGGGTAAGGTTGAAAGACGGGAGTTTGAGTATATTCGTCACGGTACACAAAGCTTAATTGCTAGTTTCGATATTGCCACTGGTCAAATTGTTGAACCAAATTGTGGAAACACAAGAACCGAAGAAGATTTTGTCCAACATATTCGTCGAATTATTGAAAGCGACCCTCAGGCAATCAAATGGCATTTGATTATGGACTGTCTTAATACTCACCAGTCGGAATCATTAGTTCGCTTTGTTGCACAAAAAGAAGATTTAAACATTGACCTTGGAATTAAGGGCAAAAGTGGCATTCTGAAATCGATGAAATCCCGTGCAGCTTTTTTGAGTGACCAAACACACCGAATTGTTTTCCATTACACACCCAAACATTCTTCTTGGCTCAACCAAATTGAAATTTGGTTCAGTATTTTGGTTCGCAAGTTACTCAAGCGTGCTAGCTTCAAAAGTCAGGATGACCTCAAAACCCGAATTCTCGAATTTATCGATTACTTTAATCAAACAATGGCTAAACCTTTTAAGTGGACATATAAGGGTAAAGTGTTGGCTATCTAATGCTTGGCTTATTTACGCCGAAGTGTACTAGTAGCTCAGTCATTGCTATCAAGAGTTACGAAAGTTGTACTCTAAAATTATCATCGCTTAACATTAAGGAATTATGGCGTAATTGCTGATCAAGCAACAGATATCGAGAGCGATCGCTCTCACTAGCAGAAGTATTAAAGTTTGAGTAGAAGCAAGTTTTAGGTTTGCTGGTGTCAAAACAAATTAGAATGAAGGCGATCGCACCAATTATTACAAAAGTTGAGGATTGATTTTAAGATCATCAGTGAATAAAGACAGTTGTTGAACTCCTGCTTTAAGTCTTCTCTGTTTTGCTACTTTTCTAAGTCGCTTATCTGCTGTGTACACATTCTCAATAATGGGTACTGGCTGCGGTATGTGTTTAGGCAGTAAAAGCTCAAAAGCAATACGAACAGCATCTACTGGGTGCTTATCCTGATAACGAATCTGATTAGCTGTTAGTCGGCTGAGGGCTGAGTAGTCCATCAACGGACGGGTATCATAGTGGTCTCGAAGCGATACACTCCGAGATAATTTGTTTTGCTCTCGTATTTCTCTTGCTTTTAAACCTTGTAGAAGCTTATTCATTGCATCATGAGTATCAGAAAAAAGCCTCGGACATATACAATCATGCCTTTGACCATATTCTTTTATAGCTAATTGTAGTTCGGGATATTCCTCAAGCTTTAGAATCTGCCTCACGCTTAGACGCACTCTATGCGCTTCAAATGCAAGCTCAAAGTTATCTTCTACTGAGGATGAAGGACGAGAGCTGAACTGCCATCCAGTTTTTTTGTGGATGAAAAGTCGCATTCCCAGATGTTGAATCAAATCCAAAGTTTGTTGAGCTTTTGCTTGACTTTCTTTGTTTACTTGCCTTGAGTATGAGGCATAGTACTCAATCAAGGCTGCACAAAAACCATCGGACAGAATGTTTCTCCCTTCAATATCAAAGTATCCTGTTAGAACAAGATCACAACCTGCAAAAGGCTTCAAGCATTTTGGTAAAGAATTTTCAATCAGATCAGCCTGCTGCACTCTTTTGACCCATTTTGATACTCTTTGCTGTGCTACTCCTAGAAACCTAGATAACCCAGCCTGAGACATCCCAGATTGACCAGTGGCTTTGACTGTGAAGTACTCTGCACCATCAGGATCGACATGGCGTAGTAGGTCGTCTGAGTAACTATCTCTACCACCAAGTCGTGCTGCAAGTTGAGGCATAAAAATTCTCCTTGTATTTGATTTACTTTGATTTATTACAGAGGTAGCTAAACCTTAATTGTTTGTCCCGTTTCCATTCGTTGAAAAATGTGCAGTAACTACATTTTTATCGCTCAAATATGCTGCTGGGATTGAAGCGAAAGAACCGCGTCCTATTTGTTGCCATCTTCCTTCTCTAGCCCCTCGACGTAATTCAGTAGATAACGAATTTCTCGCACGCACATACTCATCATTGTCTTGTGTAATAAATATTGTGCGTGCAATTTCATCAGCAGTCAGAGCCTCATTACGGGTTTTCAAAACAATTTCAGCTACCTCTGCTAACGTTTTGTTTGCAAATTCCGCACGTAGCATTTCTTTCGGAGAACGCTTGTTATCATCTCCTACCCCATATTTGGCATTGTTGGCAAATATCGGATTGCTTGTTTGACTTTGGTTAGACTCTCCGTTAGAACTTTGATCAGAGTTAAGCATTATAGAGGTATCTTGACTCAGGGCATCGGTATTAGCCTTCTCGTGTATGTTTAACATCAACTTAAAATATTCAATGTCGGCTCGTAGCTGAGATACGCGTACTTCAGCCTCAGTCAAGGCAGACATCTTCTCTTCTATTTGCTTGTGTAACCACCTAATGTGTTGTTGACGGGCAGTATCGTAACTCATAAGTTTGCCCCTAAACAAATATACAGCTTGTACAAACAAGCATAACAAATAAAAAACAAACTAGGTATATCAAAGTTTACTGAGTTAAACAAATTTGTTAGTTAAAGGACTAATCAAACCACAGCTACTCAACGTAGATGTTCAGCAGCTTGCAGTACGGGGTTTATATCTTGTTTTTACTTAAAACTTCGCAGTATTAGGTCACTGTTAGCGTGTATAAGGCTGTAGCATGACAAGACCAGGAATAACACGGTAATGTTTGATGTTAAATGTACAAAGTGTTGCGCCTCGGCCAACAGCACAAGCACCTATCAAAGCATCTAACAAACCTAGACTGTGTGACAAATGGTAGGCTGTGAAGTCTGACAAGGCGCGAGTCAAATCAGCCTCAGTTGACCATACTATCGGTAACGGGGTAACAAGTTTGAGGGCATTACGCAGCTGTTGCTTGTTTTGAGCGTCTTGAATCAGTTCCATGACCACAAAGCCTGGCACACTGGGCAATTCTGGTAGACTGGCAAACCAAGTTATAGCAGGAGCATGACCTCGTTGAATATCAATCAAAACGTCAGTATCTAATAGATACATTAACTTTACCTATGCTCTCTCACGGGTTTCCGCTTCATGACGTAACTTGCGAGCGTAGGCTTGACTATCTGTAATATCAGGTCGTGAGTTGATCACACCTTCGCTTTCCCAATAAGCGACTAGTTCGACTCCTGTTTTGGGTGGATTTCCTATAACCTGCCTTACAGAAAGAATACGAAGAATGTATTCAGAAAGAGTCAGGTTTAGCTGAGAAGCTTCATGACAAAGCTGGTTTTCTAGCTCTGGGGGCAAATCAAGATTAATACTCATTTTAACTTTCTACTCTAATAGCCAACCGAATAAATTACCTACCGTAAGCTGTAACTCACTTGCAAAAGATGGCACAGGAATTACCTGCTCTGCCTCATCAAACAACTCTGGTGGCTGGTTTGAGAAATATACAAATACTACTCTTTCGCTTGGGTCAATCAACCAACCCATTTGAGTGCCATGCTTCAAAGAATGCAATATTTTAGCAATGACTTTACTTTGGCTTTGCTCAGGAGAAAGGATTTCAATAATCCAATCGGGTGCTAGTGCAAAAATATTTGCCACACCCCCATTTTCATTTCGAGGAATTCTATCCCAAAGAAACACAGATACATCTGGGACAATCGCACGTCCTGCAAAAATGCAGCGCAACTCTGGAAAAGCCCGCGCAATTTTCTGCGGCTTAGTGACTCCATTGATGGTAATAATTAGTTCACCTTGAATTGTACTGTGTTCACCCTGTGGCATGGATTTCTGAATAATCTGACCATCAATGTACTCACTAGCAGGTTTAGTTTCTGGTAGTTTGAGAAACTCCTCTAATGTCAAAGTTTTAGATGGTGTCTTTACCATTGGGGACTACCTATACTTCCACTAATGACAAATAACGCATCATGCCAAACGCTGGTAGAGTTCAGCATTTTTTCTCAGCACATAATTTGCTGCATTAGTTGAGAATATATCACAGAGGCAGCTTTGCAATCCGATCGCCCCACTCCTCGGCGGTGGATATCGCCCAAATCATCAGCAGTTCTTCAATAACGACTTCAACTGCTAGCTTTTGAGAAACAATAATAACTCCTGCACTATGATTGCTGGTGATGAACTCGGCAAACTCTAATGGCATTGTTTTACGATCATGGGTGACGAGGATACGTCCCTGCTGTGCTGCGATCGCTAATACTTCAGAATCTTTTAAACCTTCTAACCCAGCAGCCAAGGCAGTTTGGAAGTCAATGCTGGGTTCTCGTCGCAGAACTCCTGTGACGATCGCTTGATTCAAATCAGCATCAGCTTGGTAGCTAATATTCACGATTCTACTTGCTGTCTTGCTGCCTTGGCTGCCATCAGCTTGTTGTACAAAGCAGGATCGGCAGTTTGTAGTGGTTGAGGCATAGTATCAAATGCTGCTTCCTCAGCTACTAAATAAGCATCAATATCAGCACGATTGGCTAGATAAAATGCGATCGCTCCATAAACTTGTTCAAGTGTTAGTAACGGAAAAGAATTGACAATACTTTCAGGGGATAATCCTTTTTGGAAAGCATAGACGATGGAGTCCAGGGAAATTCGAGTTCCTGCAATCCAATAAGCGTCTTGACGATATTCTACGTAAGATTTAGCTGTTACAACTGACATATATTTTTTTGACTCTACCCATAAAGCAATACAGTTCAGTTAAGCATTTCTTTCTTCTTTTGGCGTCCTGTGTGCCAAACTCCGGTAAAATTATTGTTACTCAGTTTGGTTTAACTTCTTTCTAAAAATTGCTTCGACTTCAGTTTTGGGATCGGCAAGGTCGAAAGGATATGGTTGACGATTAGCTGGATTACGGCGACTCATCAAAACCTCGAAGGCCGCCTGGAAAGCTTGCTGATCATTTCTGTGTTCAGAAAGGTAATGTTTTAATTCAGTATTTGTCATCTCAGACAGATTCAATTTCATAGAACAAACTCCCAACTTCCATCTTCATCGATCACAAGTGCAATCTCATCTATCTTTTCCTTCCAGCCAAGTGATTGAATTCAAGACGATGCGGCCAGTCAATCTTTAACATCTTCTCTGGACGGTCATGATTATCAGTTGGGCGCTCAATGCGTGTTTTTTGTTTGGAAATGCTGATGTGACCAATACTGACGAAGCGATACTGATAAGTATCAAGAAAAGTCGCTTCCCTCCAAAATGCTTTACCGATTTGCTGGCAATAGGCAACAAAACACTGTGCGCCAGTCAATTGCTGGATGATTTCTTTCTCAGAACCTTTAGTTGCCTTGAGTTCAATGCAGATAATGACATTTTTCGTATCAGTATCAGCGACTATAACAAAATCTGCACGCTTGCATTCACCACTATTTCCTTTAAAGACCTCATCTGGTGAACTAAAGCAATCTGCCTTGATGATAATGACCTCATCTTCATCAGGCATTCCATGAATTGTTACGGAATAGTTATTATGCTGAGGTTCTATAAGTGTAACCTGCTTTTTGCCGTAGCTATCTTCTAATGGTACTGTAGCGGTTTCCTTGATCATCTGTTTGAGGATAGCAATATCAGACATTAATCCTGACCCCAAACAATCGCTTCCTGAATTCGGTTCATCGTTTCAATGGTTTTATCAAAGCTACGGGCTTCAATACCTAGTTCTGGATCGATATTGGCAGGTGTCAGAGTTTGGCATTTAGTTTTTCTGTTTTTACCCTCTGGTATTATCAGTGCTTCTTCAGCGATATAGACTTTGATTTTTTCAGAACAGATCAGTTCCTCTTGCCGATAACCTTCTTCTTGGGCAATTCGTTTGAGATGGGGTTTGTCATGGTTGAGCATGATCAGCGTATTCAGCTCTTTGATGATATAGTCGCTGTGAGTAGTGATGAAAACCTTAATACCGAGGTTTACTAATCGAGCAAAAAGCCGGGCGACACGGCGCTGATTTTCGGGGTGTAGATTCAGTTCAGGTTCATCCACCATCAATAAATCGCCAGACTGAGCCTCATGTCTCAAGTAAAAGCTTATATCTAGTAAAGAACGCACGGCGCTAGAACTTTCATCCATAGAAAGCTTCATCCGTTTGCCCTTCGGTTCATAATAAAGTTGATCATTACGGGTGACAGCGTATTTACCACCAATGATATCGGCGAAATCAGCCAACACATCCGGATGGTTCTCAGCAATGAAACTGCTTTTTTTGACGATGGTTTCAAGTTGCCGAATAAAAGCCACATTCGTCCTTATCGGCAGGGCATAATCTCCATAATCTTTAAGTAGAAGTTTTATTGGATCAATATTTTGACTAGCCTGACCCATTTCTTCAAACAAGCGATTACGGTCGAAATTCAAGTCTTTGCGAAAAATTGCAGCACCAGTTCGTTCACTACTAGCGATGAAAGGGTTAGGAAGAAACTGAGCAAAAATAATATCCTTTAGTGCTTCGCCAATGATGCGCTTAAGAATATTAGTAGGTATTTTTACTTTCTCTTTTTCAACCAGCAGAGTTACGACTAATTCTGTGCTTTCTTTACTTTTGGTAATAGAGAAAAGTGATGCTTCGCCAGAGGCAATTTCCCGATTAAATCTGCTTGCTAAACTAATATTTTGTATGTCCAGATTCACCTGAAACTCTGTTTCTTTAAATCGTTCAGCGGGTGCTGCAAAAATCTTTGGTAATTCCCTGGTATATGCCTGACAACCTTGAGCAACAATCTGCTCAGTCTGTTCGACATACTCTTGTATATCAAGAAGAACTACACCGTCAGCAAGAAGCAGGTCAATCTTGTCAGCATTAATTTCGATTGAAAACCTATCTCGCCAAGTAGACAAAAAGCCAAATAACGCATAAGTAGCATAGGTCTTACCAGTATTATTGCAGCCACAAATGATTGTCAGGTCGCCAACTGTGAATTCGGCTTGCTTTAAAGCACCAAGATTTTTGACTTTAATTTTCATTGCCGTATTCCTTTAACGCTCATAGCCTACAATCACTTAACCATGCCTTAGCCTAAAACTCACTGCTACTTGGATAATCACATTCATAAAACGTTTTTCCAACTACAGCATAGTCACCAGATGACAGCTACTTAGCTGCTCACACCTGAACATTAACCTTTAAATCATGATATCTAATGCGATTTAGAGGTCTAACTATTTATCATCGGGAAACACTAATTAAACAATAGCCGCCTCTGCGATCGCACCTTGCATTTTCCCCAGAGCATCAATTAAACTCTGCAATTGTTGGTCTGCTTTGAGAACTGCTAAACCGCGTACTGTCACTTTCCCAGGTGAATAAACAAAACGCGTTTTTAAATGTTCTGGTAAATTTCCCGCTAACAAATTCCAAGCAGGTTCTTCCATTGGCGTTTCTAAAACTATGTGCTGTTTATTCTCTGGTTTAATACGGCTAAATCCTAACTTTTTCGCTAACTGTTTTAGTTCCATCACACGCAAAAGTTGATTAGCAGGCACCGGTAAAGTACCATAGCGATCGCCCCAATCGGCAGCAATTTGTGCTAACTCTTCTTTAGATTTCGCCCCTGCTACAGCACGATAAGCGCTCATCTTTTGATCTAAATCGGGGATGTAATCTGCGGGGATAAATGCTGTCAGGTTGAGGTCAATTTGAGTATCATCAACTTTGGGAATTTCTTGACCTCTAATTTCTCGAATTGATTCCTCCAACATCTCCATATACAAATCAAAACCGATCGCTTCCATTTGACCGGATTGTTCTGCACCTAGCAAGTTCCCCACACCGCGAATTTCCATGTCGCGCATTGCTAGCTGATAGCCAGAACCAAGTTGAGTAAATTCTTGAATTGCTCGTAACCGCTGTCTTGCTGCATCAGATAACGTCCGCTGTTTGGGGTAAAATAACCAAGCATGGGCTTGAATGCCGGCACGTCCCACACGACCGCGTAATTGATATAGCTGTGACAAACCAAAGCGGTGGGCATCTTCAATTAAAATGGTGTTGACTCGCGGAATGTCTAAACCAGATTCAATAATTGTCGTACAAACGAGAATATCTGCTTCACCATTACTAAAGGTGAGCATGGTTGATTCTAACTCGCTTTCATCCATTTGACCGTGGGCGATCGCAAACCTTCCCCCAGGTATCATTTCTCGCAAGTTTGCTGTTGTCTCTTCAATTCCTTCAACTCGCGGTACTACGTAAAACACCTGTCCGCCTCTGTCTAATTCTTGGCGAATGGCACTACGCACGCTTTCCGGGTTCAGCGGTGCAAGATGAGTTTGAATTGGTCGTCTGGTTGGGGGTGGTGTGGTAATCAAACTCATTTCTCGAATCCCCGACAAAGACATATATAAGGTACGAGGAATGGGAGTAGCCGAGAGAGTCAGCACATCAACTTGAGTTTTCAAGCTTTTAATTTTCTCTTTTTGGTTCACCCCAAACCGCTGTTCTTCATCCACCACCAGCAGCCCTAAATCTTTGAATGACACGCCTTTGCCTAAAAGTTGATGCGTACCCACAACTATATCTAATTCACCCGTTGCTAAACGCTTTTGAATTTCACGTCGTTCTTCAGCGGAACGAAAACGGTTGAGTAAGCCGACATTTACAGGGTATGGGGCAAAGCGTTCTTTGAGGGTGTGGTAATGTTGCTGGGTGAGAATAGTTGTAGGCGCTAAAAGTGCGACTTGTTTACCGGAGGTGACAGCTTTGAAAATAGCGCGAATTGCCACTTCTGTTTTTCCGAAACCGACATCACCGCAAACTAAACGATCCATTGGGCGATCGCTTTCCATATCTCGTTTCACATCTTGTACAGCTTTGAGCTGATCTGTGGTAGGTTGATAAGGGAAAGAATCTTCTAGTTCTTCCTGCCAAGGCATATCCACTGGAAAAGCAAAACCTTCTTGTTTTGTTCTTGCTGCATACAGTTTCAGCAAGTCCACCGCCAATTTCTTGATAGCTTTGCGGACGCGGTTCTTAGTATTGTCCCAAGCTTTCCCAGTCATCTTGTGGAGTTCTGGGGCTTTATCGCCAGTGGCGCGGAACCGGGATAATGAACCTACTTGGTCAGCAGCAACTCTGAGTAACCCGTCAGCATACTGTATTACAATGTAATCACGGGTTTCGTCGTTAATTGTTAAACTTTCTAGCTTGACAAATTTGCCAATACCGTGGCTGCGATGAACGACATAATCGCCTGGGCGCAGCTTATTGGGGTCAACTTGTTTAGAAGTCGCTTTGCGGCGTTTGCGGATATAGCCGGGAGTCGCCAGGGAATGCTGACCATAAAATTCGCGGTCAGTGACGACAATCAAGCGGTATGTAGGTAGAATAAAACCTTCGAGTTCAGCCAGGCCGGAATATTTCAGTGCTACAGGTGTATGATTAATTTGCAGTTTATCAATGGCTTGGTAGTCTCTGGGGTTAGGGATAAACTGAGCCGGACAATCGTGTTCTTGCAATAGAGAAACAGAACGCGAAGGTTGAGCCGAAATCAACCAAATAGAGAAATGGCGATCGCGTTCCTTTCTGAGTGTTTCTGCCAGCTTACCAAACTGGTGCGGCGTTACTGGCACAGACCGACTAGCCAAATTGATGCCGCTATTTTCCTCCGCCAGTTCCGATAAATATAAAGTTTTAAATTTAGTCAAGTCAGCCAAACATTCATCAAAAGACCGATGAATTTTTGGTAATTGGTAATTGGTAATTGGTGAGCTAGCGCGGTCTTGGGGGTTTCCCCCATGAGCGACTAGCGAACCCCCAAGGGGTAATTGGTTAGACTCTTCCCCAGTCCCTAGTTCCCAGTCACCAGTCCCTAATCGCCATTGTTCCTCAGCATTTTCCACCCAGCGATCGCTATGGGCATGACATTGTTCTGGCTCATCAATGGCAATTAAAGTATTTTCTGGTAAATAATCTAACAGAGAAGCTGGCTTTTCAAAAGCTAACCCCAAAAACCGCCGACTACCTTCTAAGAGTGCTGAGTTATCAGTGCTGAGTTCGGAGTCAAGATTTAAATCAGCAATTAGGGCTTGGAAGTCGGTATTTTTTTCCAGTTTTTCTGTAAGTATCGGAGCAAAACTAGTGGGTGTGAGAATCAACTGGTCGATTTTGTCAAGGGCAGAACGCTGAGTTGCAGCATCAAATTCCCGGATTTTTTCGATTTCATCGCCAAACCATTCCAACCGTACTGGCAATTCTGACGCAACGGGAAAGACATCAACAATATCACCGCGCCGACTCCACTGTCCCTCTGTTTCCACCAGAGGCACACGTTCATACCCCAAAGTGGTTATTTTCTCGCTGAAGGTATCGAGGTCATATTCCATACCCTGCTTCAGGGTGAGGCAGAAAGGTGTAAAAGCTGCTGGAGGTGGTAAATGGGGTTGTAGCGCCCCAACAGTAGCGACAATCGCCAAGGGTTGCTTCGCTCCGGGATTGGGTATTGGGTATTGGGTATTGGGAATATTTTTACCCTCTTCCCAGTCCCCAGTACCTAGTCCCCAGTCCCCAACTACCAAATCCGCCAACACCTGCATTTGTCCCCAAGTCATCTCAGTTTCGGGGTCAAAGGGTTCGTAGGGAGAGGCTTCCGATGTGGGGTAAAAATGTACAGTTTTCCAGCCCATTGCCTCCAACTGAGCGTAAACGCGTCCAGCTTCCTCTAGGGTGGCACAGACTACAAACAAATTTCTTGCTGAATTTTGCGCCAATGCCGAAGCTACCAAGCCTTTGGGTAGGCGAGGCATACCATTTAACCGCAAATCTTGTTGCCGATTTAGCTTAGAAAGTAATTCAGTGCTGAGCGGCGATCGCGCCAAGGCACGCACAATAGAAGAAAATGCCATAAGTTTTACTAGAGGAGGAAGTCGTTGCAGATAAAAAAATCTAGAGTCAGTTTATGTCCTCCATTTTAAAAGCCTTCACTGCTCTCTTATTATTTCTATGGAAGAATATAGCTAATTACTATAAGGAACATACGAAAAACAAAACTACCACTATGTACATAGTCAAAGCATTTATGACGGCACCTTTAATACTAGATACTAGAGATTGAGCTAAGTTCGCTCTCAATAGCGGCAATTCTAAACATGTCCTCCATCACTTTTGAAATTTTAATCATTTTGGTATTAATTATTGCCAACGGTGTATTTTCTATGTCTGAGATGGCGATTGTCTCAGCCCGAAAAGTCAGGCTACAGCAGCTTGCCAATCAAGGGGACGCTAAGGCGAGGGTAGCATTGAAACTAGCGGAGTCGCCAAATCACTTTTTGTCAACTGTGCAAGTCGGTATTTCGCTGATCGGTATTCTCACTGGTGCTTTTGGAGGAGCAACTATTGCCGAAAAAGTCGCTGTATATTTAAAGCTCGTTCCCTTGTTGAGAGCTTATAGTGAACCGCTGGCTTTCGGGATAGTGGTTTTGCTCATTACCTATTTGTCCTTAATTATCGGCGAACTTGTACCTAAGCGTCTGGCATTGAACAATCCAGAACGGATTGCGGCGATTGTTGCTATTCCCATGCGAGCTTTAGCCGCACTTGCTTCTCCAGTAGTTTACTTATTAAGTGCTTCTACAGATATGGTGCTGCGAGTGTTAGGAATTACACCTTCTCTTGAACCACAAGTCACTGAGGAAGAAATCAAAATTCTCATTGAACAAGGCACAGAAGCAGGAACTTTTGAGGAAGCCGAACAGGATATGGTAGAGCGAGTATTTCGCTTAGGCGATCGCCCTGTTAGTTATTTGATGACACCTCGTCCTGATATTGTTTGGCTGGACTTGGAGGACTCTGCCGAAGAAAACCGCCAGAAGATGGTCGAAAGTGCCTATTCTCGATATCCAGTTTGTCAGGCAGGACTGGACAATGTGCTGGGTGTGATCCCCGTTACCGACTTATTAGCCCGGAGTTTCCGAGGTGAACCCCTAGACTTGACAGTAGGATTACGACAGCCTGTATTTGTGCCAGAAAGCACCCGTGGTTTAAAAGTTTTGGAGTTATTCAAGCAAACCATCACTCACATGGCGTTGGTAGTGGATGAATACGGTGTAATTCAAGGATTAGTCACTCTCAATGACATTATGAGCGAAATCGTGGGTGATGTACCAGCTGGCCCTGGACAGGACGAACCACAAGCTGTGCAACGAGAGGATGGTTCCTGGCTGTTAGATGGCATGTTAGCTGTAGAAGATTTTTTGGAACTTTTCGGTATGGAAGAGTGGGAATCCGAAGAACGAGGTAGCTATCAAACGCTGGGAGGCTTTGTCATTACCCATCTCGGTCGTATTCCCGCAGCAGCAGATCATTTTGAATGGCAGGGTATGCGTATTGAAGTCATGGATATGGATGGCAACCGTGTTGATAAAGTGTTAGTGATGCCAACAGCAAATCAAACTGTGGATACGACATCTGAATAACTGGGCATTGGGAATTGGTAATTGGTAATTGGTAATTGGTAATTGGATTCTACTATGAGTCATCACATCTCACCCACTACCCATTTACCCACTACCCATTACCCATTACCCATTACCCATTACCAATTCCCTAACTTCGAGATAGACGTTTAACTTCTTCACCTGCCAAAAGCTGATGGGCTTTTGCTAGAAACTGGGGGATTTTATCAGCATGGGGACTTTGGGCGAGACATTGGCGCAAGTCTAGTTCATCTAAGCGATCTGCTTTGTTTCCCGGAAACCAGTGACTGCCATTACCAAGCAGGTTATAGCGCATTGTGGCATAGTCTACTAAATCGTAGGCGATCGCTAAATTCAACAACCACAAAATTACTCGCATATTTACCTGGCCCGGTGTTTCCTCCCAGCTAGGTAAATTCATCTCCCAGGTTTTTACCCAATCTTCTCCCAAAGTGGCGATCGCCTCCTCTTCCAACCTTGCCAAAATTGGTGGCAAAATCTCTGATGAGCGATCTAATAAATCTAAAGTCTTGAGGTGTTCATCAAAATCTTGTGGCTTTGCTGCACCTATACTCAATGTATGCACCTTTGCATGGCTCAAACAAAACAAGTCATTAAACACCATTGGACTCAACGGGGCGCAAAGATTTACTAATTTTTCTGGTGGATCATATAACTTTCCTCCTTTATCGGCAGGGCTAATAATAAACACTCCCATATCATGACGGCTAGCAGCTTCAATTGCTGCCCAATTCCATTGATTAATGTAGTACCAATGCAGGTTTACATAATCAAATAGATTAGTATTAATTGTCTGTACAATCGTCTCAACAGAACCGTGGGTAGAAAAGCCAATAAATCTGACTTTTCCCTCTGAACGTAACTGTTGTGCCACTTCCAGACAACCACCAGCACGAATACTGTGGTCTAAAGTAACAGCATCATTGATACCGTGTAACCCCAGTAGATCAACATAATCTAGCTGGAGATTTCGCAATGATTGTTCAAAAGTCTGCCGAAATTCCTTCGCATCTGCAACAGGGCCAACTTTAGTCTGAACAATTAACTTTTCTCGCACAAACTTAGGTAATATTCTCCCCAACTGCATTTCCGAGCTACCATAACCACGAGCAGTTTCAATATGGTTAATACCAACCTCAACTGCCCGTAGAATAGTCGCTTCCAGATTTTTTTGATTGTCCGCAGGAATTTCTGACTGTGGGACATCTTGCCATTTGAACTGGTATCTCATGCCGCCGCAGGAAAACACCGGCATCTGCAATTCTGTGCGTCCAAATCTTCTATATAGCATTATCTAGATGTTAAAGTCCTTGCCAATCTCAAATTTAACAGGACTAATATCGCTAGGTGGAAGTTAGTGGGCACTCGTGGATGATGTGACTAAATGTCAGGCAATCAATCTAATTGCTCAAGATTCTCGGCTTGTGCAAATTGCTAGTACTTATTTGCGCTATTATCCTACCAAAATTACCAGTCACTTAACCTGGAGTATTGTATCTAATTTGACAGAAGATGAGATGAAGAAGTGTTATCCAGCGACTAACTTTCATTACGACATTGCAGGATATAACTTTGCTACAGTGAGCTTTTATATAACTTCTGTTTTAGATGAATCCTCTGGTTGTCACATTATGATCAAGGGTTCTCATCAGAAAAAACCTGTGTGGATGCTGTTGAAGTCGGGCCGCCATAGTGACGAAACAGTATATACCTACTACGGTAAAGAGAATGAAATTCAGATTACAGGGAAGGCTGGATTTGGCTTCTTTCAAGACCCATCCTGTTTTCACAAAGTCAAACCACCAACCAGTCAAAACAGGCTATTGCTGCAAATTCGATATTCTTAGGTTGTTCACAAACCTTGGGGTAGCAAGGCGGTATTCATCCAGGGGTTTTTGCCATTGAACTTGTAATTAATAAAACTATCTATCAAAAGACGTAGATGGGATGATAGGATAACCAAATAAAAAGGAGAAAAATAGCTATTTTTCTTCCTTATCTTCTCGTTGAAGGATGGCATCACAGTATCCGATGAGAGTAGTCAGGCGATCGCCAATTGTCTCAAGTCTGGTTTTTGCAGTAGATACCTGCCGCGCCCCTTGGAAAAACATGATATCTATTTCCAGCAGGCGCAACTGTTTACTGATCTCGGTTCGATAAGACTGCACCCGCGAGTCTTCATCTGCCAAAGGTACAATTTCCTGCTGAAATATTTGCAGCAAAGAAGCTAACCGCTGCCGCAGTTCGGGTGCATCTAGTTGGGTAGAGGTGGCATCAAGACGTAGCTCTTTTAGCAAAATTGCTAAGTCCTGATATTTCTTATGATTTAGAGACATCCAGTGCTAGTTAAGATAGTATTAATGTCAAGAATTTTCTCTTCTACAATAAACTTTCTCAGCTTCTTCTTAAAACCACAAGCCTCAAATCAAGCTTTGAGGCTTTATTTGCCATCAGTGGATCTTCGGCATTATGATCCTTTAACCTCACACAGGATGATTTCCATAGACTATTGGTGGACAATCATCTGCATACTCTTTTTTCCTACCCCAATATTGGGTAACAGCATCTACTAACAGCAGTGCTGTCAGTTCTTTCCAATCTCACCTATACACCGATCCCCTCTAGTCCCGATTGTATGAGCAGCATAGCTATAAATTCCTCAATTGATCTTGCCCTCCCAGAATGGTTAAAGAAATGTTTGAAGGAGTCATCGGCGGCAAATAGCAGCGAAATGGATGACCGAAGACACAGTGATATGGTCTTGATTGGTCGTGCATTTGAGTTCGCTTACCAATTGCATCAAGGTCAATACCGCAAATCAGGAGAACTATACATCAGTCATCCCGTTGCTGTGGCTGGATTACTACGTGATCTAGGGGGCAGTCCTGCTATGATAGCAGCTGGATTTCTCCATGATGTAGTTGAAGATACAGATATTACAATTGAAGAAATAGAAGAGCGCTTTGGGCATGAAGTCCGCCAATTAGTAGAAGGTGTCACCAAGCTTTCTAAAATCAATTTTAAAAGCAAAACCGAAAGCCAAGCGGAAAACTTCCGCCGCATGTTTTTGGCAATGGCGCAAGATATCAGGGTAATTGTGGTCAAGCTGGCAGACCGTTTGCATAATATGCGAACTCTACAGTATATGTCAGAGTCCAGCCGCCGCCGCAGCGCCCAGGAAACGCGAGATATTTTTGCGCCCCTAGCCAATCGGTTGGGGATCTGGCGGATCAAATGGGAACTGGAAGATTTGGCTTTTAAATACCTGGAACCTGAAGCTTACCGCGAAATACAGCAGCATGTTTCCGAAAAACGGACGGCACGAGAAGAGAAATTAGCACAAACTACTGAAATGTTGCGGGATCGTTTGCAACAAGCCGGAATTCACTGCCAGGACATCAGCGGTCGTCCCAAACACCTTTATAGCATTTACCAAAAAATGCAGCGGCAGCAAAAGGAATTTCATGAAATTTACGATTTGGCAGCCCTGCGAATTATTGTCCAGACCAATGAGGAATGTTATCGTGCTTTGGCGGTGGTTCACGATGCCTTTCGCCCGATCCCCGGTAGATTTAAGGATTACATTGGCTTGCCAAAGCCCAACCGTTACCAGTCGTTGCACACTGGCGTCATCGGTTTAACAGGTCGTCCTCTGGAGGTGCAAATTCGCACCATAGAAATGCATCACATTGCCGAGTATGGAATTGCCGCTCATTGGAAGTATAAAGAAACTGGCGGTTCTATTAATAGCCATTTAACAGGAACCGATGAAAAGTTTACTTGGTTGCGTCAGCTGTTGGAATGGCAAAGCGACCTCAAGGATGCTCAAGAGTATCTCGACAGTGTAAAAGATAATCTATTTGAAGATGATGTTTATGTCTTTACCCCCAAGGGGGATGTTGTACCCTTAAGCCCCGGTTCTACCAGTATAGATTTTGCTTATCGGATTCATACAGAAGTGGGAAACCACTGTGCAGGGGCGCGGGTGAATGGACGGATAGTACCGCTGTCTACGCGGCTGCAAAATGGGGATATTGTAGAGATTATCACCCAAAAGAACAGCCATCCGAGTTTAGATTGGTTGAACTTTGTCCGAACCTCAGCAGCCAAGTATCGCATTAAGCAATGGTACAAGCGATCGCGCCGCGAAGAAAATGTCATCCGTGGACGAGAATTTTTAGAAAAAGAACTCGGTAAAACTGGTTTTGATAGTTTGTTGAAGTCAGAAGCAATGCAGACTGTGGCTGAAAAGTGTAATTACCACAGTGTGGAGGATTTACTTGCAGGATTGGGTTACGGTGAAGTGACGCTGAACTTAGTGCTAAACCGTTGGCGAGAAGTGGCGAAAGGACAACAACCTGTCACCATTGCAACTCCATTTCTTCCCAAAGATGGAAGTACACTTAAAGCTTTGCGGGATGCACCTGCAAGTAATTGTCGCTTAACTGATTCGCCAATTATTGGCGTGGAAGGTTTGGTGTATCATCTGGCTGGGTGTTGTACTCCGATTCCTGGCGAACCAATTATTGGTGTAGTCACCAGAGGTAGAGGAATTTCGATTCATCGCCAAGGGTGTCATAATCTGGAGAATGTGGAGTTTGAGCGCTTAGTACCAGTGAGGTGGAACCCAGCAGCCGAAAATAATGGTTGTCATCACACCTACCCAGTGGAAATTCAAATTGAAGCTCTTGACCGTGTGGGAGTGTTAAAAGATATTCTGTCACGGTTAAGTGACCAAAGCATTAATGTGCGTCATGCTCAGGTGAAAACTGCTACAGGTCAACCAGCATTAATGGACTTAGGAATAGATATACGCGATCGCCTGCAACTAGAACAAGTCTTCACCCAAATCAAAAAAATGAGCGACATTTTGAATATACGCCGCGTTGGGCAGATAGACGAGTAGTGAAGATAAGCGAACATGCGAAGATGAGATAAAGGGAAGAAACTCCTGTCTTGAAAACAGGGCAGGAGACAGAATTATACGATCGCTCCCATGACCATTTAACTGTAAAACGGGAGTGAGGACAGACTGCCTTCTGCCTCTGTTTGACTGTGCGATCGCATTTACCAGTGGGAATCATAACAAAAATTCCCTACGGTAAAGATCCAATGGCTTATCAAAACATCACCGCCTCCCTTTCTCCAGAAGATATCCAAGAAATTAAAGCCGCCTTTGCCACTATCCAAGCAAAATTGCCCTTTCTCGTAACTCTCAGCGTCGAAGAACGACGTAAGTTATTTAAAATGGGCGATAAAAGCCTAGCCTTCGTCAACAATAGCCTGACTGCTGCCCAATCGAACCGCGATATTTTACCAGCCAGCTTTGATGTTGATGAATTTGTGCGAGATTATCAACTAGCCAGCACCCTCACCGAACTGTTGATTGGGCTGCGACAACTCACAGAACAAGTAGATGATACCTTAATGGCAGTTGGCAGCGAAGCAATGAGTAGCAGTTTGACAGTTTATGATTACGTCAAGACAGCTGCAAAGAAAACTCCAGGTTTAAAAACTCTGGCTGAACAGTTAGGCGAACGGTTTAAAGCAATGAAAACTAAACCAGCCAAAGCTGCATCTAATTCATAAGCTGTAATTTAACGTACAAGATTAGATCCCCGACTTCTCAAAGAAGTCGGGGATCTGGTTTCAGTGGCATATTTAGGTGAGCGAGTCTTTGATACTGGCGTGAGAGTGTTTGATACTCGTAAGCGAGTCTTTGATACTGGCGTGAGAGTGTTTGATACTCGTAAGCGAGTCTTTGATACTGGCGTGAGAGAATTTGATACTCGTGAGCGAGTCTTTGATATTGGCGTGAGAGTGTTTAATACTCATGGGTGAGTCTTTGATATTGGCGTGAGAGTGTTTAATACTCGTGGGTGAGTCTTTGATACTTGTGGGCGAGTGTTTCATACTGACGGAAGAGTGTTTGATACTCATGAGTTAAATTAGCGGTTATAAACCGCAGCTACACAGACAAAACCCGCCTACGCGGGTTCTCAAAACTTGACTTCTATTAACGTGAGTTCGATGACCTCTCCCTCCCGACCTCCCTCTCCTAAAAGGCGAGGGAGGAGGAACGAAAAAATAAGGGTTTTACTCCCCTCTCCTTGTAGGCTACGGTATACACACAAGTCTAAATTTGTTTAGAAATCTGGGTTTTACCCCACCCTAACCCTCCCCTTATCAAGGGGAGCCACTGCGTTGGGCGGCTTTGCCGACTTGTAGCAAGTGGCGTGAGGGAACTGGATTTTCTTATTTCCCCCCTTTATAAGGGGAGCCACTGCGTTGGGCGGCTTTGCCGACTTGTAGCAAGTGGCGTGGGATTAAGGGGGGTAATACGACTTGTGTGTACACGGTAGCCTTGTAGGAGAGGGGCCGGGGAAGAGGTTAAAACAGCACTTGTCGAACTCACGTTCTATTAGCCCTCGAAGGAGGGCTTTGTTTGTATAGCCGCGAATTCCATTCGCCTCACGTTCTATTAGCCCTCGAAGGAGGGCTTTGTTTGTATAGCCGCGAATTCCATTCGCCCCAGATATAAACTTTCCCTCAACCCCAGCAACCCAAACTAAATCCGATTTTTTCACTACAAATCAGGAATTACAAATTGCCAGTTTGATAATATACCCATAACTCTGTGTAATCTGCCAGCTTGCCCCAAATATGCTGCTAACTTACCGCCGCACCCGCAAAGCTTCACCTTTTATCCTGTATCCTTTAGCCTTCATCCTTTCCTTTTTTCTCACCTGGACAAGTTATCTTACAAGGTGATTCCGGCTTAGGCAAGTCGATGTTTCTCCGCCATCTGCTGACAAACTCGCAGCGCATTGTCGTTTACCTCCCCGCCCAGAAATGCGACAAAGGCGTAATAGAAGCCATTCAAGACAAGCTTCACGGACAAGCCCGAGATGCCGACTTCCTCAAAAACCTGATTTACAGTGGTGCAATTGACATCTGCATCGACGGACTCAACGAAGTCACCGCCGAAACACGGGCGAAAATCTGTCAGTTTGTCGAAAGTTATTTCCGGGGCAACATTATTATGACTACCCAGCCCCTAGAGTGGACACCACCCTCAACGGCAAAAACCTATTACTTGCAACCCCTGGAACAAACCCAAATTCAAGAATTTTTGCTTTCCCGTCAGCCGCGACTGCCCAAAGATGCCAAAGTTCAAGGTAAAGATTACGAAATAGCCTGCACCAATTACCTACAAGAAGTCCTCACCACCCAGCAACCCCAAGAAGAATTAAACGCCGCCCGCCGCATTCTCTCTAACCCAATGGATTTAACTGTGGTTGCCTTGATGTTATCCCAAGGCAAACATCCCAACTTATTCCGGTTGCAAGAACAGCAATACAACTTGATGGCAGCAGAATACCTCAAAGAATGGAATCAAGAATTTCCCTTAAAAAAATTCGCCGCCGCCGTCTACGAAATGCGAATGCAAGATCAACAAGCCTTACCCGCCGATGAATTTTTCCAAGTTGTGAAATCTTTAGAAGACGAGAAATACAAAATGGTAGTCAGCCGTCAATGGCAAGATGAAAAAGGCGAAGCCAAGCAAGAATGGTACTTCCGCCACGATAAAATCATGGACTTTTTCTTAGTGCAGAACTTCCTCGGCAACAGCGATGAAGCCGAAGCACTATTAGTAGATAGAATGGGCGATCCCCGATTTCGTGGGGTTTATTTTTTGTTAGCAACTTTGCTGCCTTTAGATGCAGCCAAAGAACTGCGAGAAAAGTTGATTCAATATGCCGCAGATACTAAAGACAATACAGTGAGTAATACTTTTGTGCAGTTGTTGCGAACAAGATAATTTTTAATTCGTAATTCGTAATACTTCGGCTACGCTCAGTACAAGTTCGTAATTCGTAATTTGTAATTTGTAATACTCGCAAAACCTGCCCCCTGTCCTCTACCTGACTTTTCACGGGATCTGGAAAACCTCGCTTCCATTCCTCTCTCCTGCGAGGAGAGAGGCTTTGAATTCTCCCCCTTCCCTTGTAGGGAACTCGGGGCCCCCATTAAATTAGGGCTAAGCCCTAATTTAATGGGGATTAGGGTCAGGGGGGCTGGGGGGTTAGGTTTCGCGTTAGCTTTTCCACATGACGTGAAAAGTCAGGCCCTCTACCTCCCTACTTGAAAATAGGGAACGGGGAACAGAGAATAGTTCAAGACTGTACAGAACTGTGAATCCAATCTTTGATTATTGGATTAACTAACTCAGGCGCTTCATCTTGCGGACAGTGACCAACACCTTCTAAAGGAATAAATTTGACAACTTGCGGAAAATTAGCTAACTCTTTACCTAACTCTACTGGTTCCCAAGGGTCAGCTGTTCCCCATAAAATAATCGCAGGACATGGTAATAAGGGTAAAAGGTCTTCAGGTAGCGGCCCTGAAGAGTAAGCAGTAAAGGCAAGGAAAACAGCCACAGCACCGGGATCGCTGGCTGGTGCTGTGAGAATATCTACCAACTCATCTGTCACCACTTCACTGTTAGCATAGGCTTGCAGCAGAATCTTCCGCACTGTTTTTGGTTTGGCAACTTGATTGAAAAAGAAGCTGCCAATGGGTTTAATAGCTAATAAACGCTGTAAAATAGGTGCGCCAAAACGACGTGACCAAGGTAGACTTGCTCGTTTGCGATCGTGCAGAAGGCGTAGAGAACAGTTGAGTAAGGCAACTCCCAAGGCAATATCCGGGTTACTGACTGCTGATTGCAAAGCTACAATACAACCAATAGAATTTCCTACCAAAAAAGCAGGTTCACCCACCACTTCGCGGCAAAAATCTGCTACTTGCTGTCCCCAAGTTTCCAGTGTGTAAGCAATTTTTTCACCTGGCTGGGGTTTGGCTGAACCTCCAAAACCAATTAAATCGATGGCATAAACGCGACAACTTTCTGCTAACACTGGTATATTTTTTCGCCAATGCCACAATGAGGCTCCAAAACCATGCACTAGAATCACAGCTGGCCCAGCAGTTCCTTGGGTTTGGTAGGAAATGGGAAAACCTTGCCAAATCCAAGTTTTTGTAGATGTAAACGCGGTTGTAGAAGTCGTCATAGGAAATTACTTAGATATAGAAGTATTTTAAGTATATATAGTTAATATCAAAGTGACTAAAGTAACTTTGATATACATGAAAACAGTACTGTCCCTAATTTTTATGACGCTTTTTTTAAACTTTGTTATTTTTATTTATCATACTTCACAAATCGTAATATTGCTTTTTTTGACGAGGCAAGCACTAGCGATCGCTATCAATATTAAACATCTGTGACGGCTTTGAAGAGGGAATCTAGTACTAATACTGAAAACAGAGAAATATTGTAAAGGCTTTACAAGCAAGGCATATACAGTATTGACTGTTGATGTTTATCAAGACTGAACCAATGCTTGCCAAGGCTGAATTTACAACTGTGCTTATATAGCAATAGCCAAGGTGGTTAGGACATCAACAGATGATAAAACCTAGGCACAAAAAGGCTTTTCACCCAGTCCCCAGTCCCCAGTCCCCAGTCCCCAGTCCCCAGTCCCCAGTCCCCAGCTATATAATGAGCGCAAATTGCACTGTATAAGTGTAACTGACCAAATGACTGTGGGTAATGTCATGAAATTAGCATCGGTAGTAGTTTCAGTAGTTTCACAATTTACGGCTGCCAAATGGCTCTATAAAATGTTGGATATTAAGTATCGGCTAAAAGTTGGTTTGCACCAGAAATTGACGCTAAATTCACTGAGATTATTTTGTTACTAACTCCTTGCGGCCAAATAAGATGACTATATTAGAAACTGTTTATACTTCCGTTGGTAACTACGCACCAGATTTTGAACTACCAGGAATTGACAATCAAGTACACCATCTTAGCCGTTATCTAGAGAAGTTCCGTGCAGTTGGCGTCATTTTTATGTGCAACCACTGTCCTTATGTAAACTTATATCTAGATAGGCTAAAAAGCATTCAAGCCGAATTTGCTCCAAACGGCTTTACACTCATCGGCATGAATGGCAGTCATGCTACTGAGCATCCTAGAGAAATTTTTGAAGAGATGAAAGCTTTTGCTCAAGATCATCAGTTGAATTTTCCCTACTTATGGGATTCAACGCAAGATGTGACTAAAAGCTTTGGTGCTAGTAAAACGCCAATGGCTTTTTTAATAGATAATGATGGGATATTGCGCTATAAAGGTCAAATTGATAATCATCCTCAGGAAGCATCATTTGTAGGAGAGGAATATTTGAGAAATGCGATCGCCTCTCTGTTTAAAAATCAAGCAATTATCCTTCCAGAAACAGAACCAGTAGGTACTTCATTGATTTGGCGGAACTAGACATAGATAGGCACTGTACTGCTATCTTAAATTGGAGGCAATTGCAACTTTTTTGATAAAGCGTAACTTCATGGGAACGAATTACCGACGGGTTTTACTTAAACTGAGCGGTGAAGCCTTAATGGGCAACATGGGCTATGGCATTGATCCAGAAGTGGTCAAAGAGATAGCACAAGAGGTAGCAGAGGTAGTAGCCACAGGCGTTCAAATCGCCATCGTCGTTGGCGGCGGCAATATTTTTCGAGGCGTCAAAGCTGCGTCGGCGGGGATGGATAGGGCAGCCGCTGACTACATAGGGATGATTGCCACGGTAATGAACGCCATGACGCTACAAGATTCACTAGAGCGAATAGGGGTACAGACACGGGTGCAGACAGCGATCGCTATGCAAGAATTAGCGGAACCGTATATCCGTCGTCGCGCCATCCGTCATCTAGAAAAAGGACGGGTGGTAATTTTTGGTGCAGGTTCTGGAAATCCCTTCTTTACAACTGACACCACTGCGGCATTAAGAGCCGCAGAAATTGATGCCGAAGTGATTTTTAAAGCCACCAAGGTAGACGGAGTGTACGATGCTGACCCTCATATATACCCTAACGCCAAACGCTACACCAGCCTCACCTACGCGCATGTTTTAGCCAAAGATTTGCGGGTGATGGATAGTACAGCGATTGCCTTGTGTAAAGAAAATAATATCCCAATTCTGGTATTTAACCTTACGGTGAGAGGTAATATCCACCGTGCAGTCATGGGAGAATCCATCGGCACCTTTGTGGGAGGTTCTTGTGAAATTAGCTGAAGCTGAAAGTACGATGCAAAAAACCGTTGAGTCAACTCAACGAGCTTTTAACACAATTCGCACTGGTCGCGCCAATGCGAGTTTACTAGATAAAGTACAGGTGGATTACTACGGTTCACCCACACCTTTGAAATCCTTGGCAAATATCAACACCCCAGACGCCACGACGATTTTGATTCAACCCTACGATCGCAGCAGCCTCAACATTGTTGAGAAGGCGATTTCTCTTTCAGATGTGGGTTTAACACCAAGCAACGACGGTTCTGTGATTCGGCTAAATATTCCGCCTTTAACAAGCGATCGCCGTAAAGAACTAGTCAAAATTGCTGCCAAGTATGCTGAAGAAGGTCGCGTTGCGATTCGCAACATCCGCCGTGATGTCATAGATTCAATTCGCAAACAAGAGAAAGCCTCGGAAATATCTGAAGATGAATCGAAAGACCAACAAGACAAATTGCAAAAACTGACAAACAAGTACACTGCAAGAATAGACGAACTATTGGCAGAAAAAGAAAAAGACATCAGCACTGTCTAAGAGGATGTAGACGCCCTTTGCTTAGCGTTACTGAAGGGTAAGTAAAGTCAAGTATGAAGGTTGAAGAATGATGTATCAATTCTTTAGCCTTCATATTTCATTTGATGCTGCAAAAACAAGTCAACAGTCAACAGTCAACAGGAGCCAGCGCCGTGGGCGGGTTTCCCGACTTGAGGCGACTGGCGTTCAACAACTCCAACCAAAATGATTTATTTTCTGCAAGTCCCTTAGATATTTACTAAAAACTTATAAAATTATCTAAATAATTAGTAAATAATTTGTAATTTGTGTAGACAAAAATTCAGTAATATGTACGATACTATCATCGTCGGTGCAGGCCCAGCTGGGGGAACAGCAGCATATCACTTAGCGAAGAAAGGTCATTCAGTATTAGTTTTAGAAAAAGAATCCCTACCAAGATATAAACCATGTGGGGGTGGTGTGTCACCAGCGATCGCTCAATGGTTTGACTTTGACTTTAGCCCAGCTATTTCTTCCAGGGCAGACTCTCTACGCTTCACCTGGAAATTAGACGACCCTGTAGAAGCAAAAATTGCCACAAAAGAACCAGTCTGGATGGTGCGGCGAGATATTTTTGACCATTTCCTGGTGCAGCAAGCCCAGAAACAAGGAGCGGAATTACGCGATCATACAGAAGTTACAGGAATTGAGTTTAAAACTGATTATTGGCAAGTGAACACAGCCAATGGTACAGTTACAAGTCGCTACATAATTGCGGCTGACGGTGCCAAAGGCCCAATGGCAAAATGGCTAGGCTTCACAGAACGTAAACGCCGCCTAGCAGGAGCTTTAGAGGCAGAAATTGCTGCCAATGTAGAAAATAAATCCACAATTCACTTCGAGTTCGGCTTGGTGAAAAACGGCTACATCTGGAACTTTCCCAAAGCTGATGGTTATTCAATTGGTGTCGGTACATTCATTGGTGGTGAACGCCAAGACTTCAAGAAAATTTTGGATGAGTATGCCAAATCCTTTAATTTAGACTTGACAATTAGCAAGCAATATGGTCATCCCCTTTGTATTTGGGATGGCAATCAAAAGCTGCATACCCAAAATGCTGTTTTAGCTGGGGAAGCCGCTTGCGTAGTTGATCCCATGACAGCAGAAGGCATTCGTCCCTCAATTTTTAGTGGTTTACTAGCAGCAGGAGCTATTAATCAGGCGCTTGCTGGTGACATCAATGCTTTAGAACAATACACCGAAGCCATGAACGAACAATGGGGTGCTGATATGGCTTGGGCGCAAAAATTAGCTCAAGCATTCTATCGCTTTCCTGGTATTGGCTACAAAGTTGGTGTGAAGCGCCCCTCTGGTGCCCAAATCATGGGTAAGATTCTGTGTGGCGAACTGCGCTATGGTGATGTTGCCGGACGTGCCCTGAAGCGTTTAATTCCTGGTTTTGGGGGTTAATTAATAGTTGGTTGACACTCCCACACCTTGAAGGTGTGGGATTCTTCTTTCAACCAGTCAACTTGTCTAGAGGAGTTTCCCCACCTAGATAGAGGTTGTTCTGTCCAGAAGCGTTGATTTCGGGATGCCCTCCCGTATTTTTAATCCCCTTGGCTAATATTTGTTTAGCTGCGTTGTGGTCGCGGTGCATCACTGTTCCGCAAGAATGGCATTTGTGGGTGCGAGTGGACAAAGATTTTTTTATTCGTGTTCCACAAACAGAGCAATCTTGAGATGTGTAGTGAGGTGCAACTGCTATTGCCCAAGTGCCAAAAACTTTGGCATAGTAGTCCACCCAATCAGTGAACAATGACCAGGAAGCGTCACTGATAGATTTAGCTAAATGATGGTTCTTAACCATATTTCGCACCTGCAAGTCCTCATAAACTACCAAGTCGTTTGACTGGACTAGAGTTCTCGCGGTCTTAACAGCAAAATCTTTCCTCTGTCTACTTACCTTGAGGTGCTTTTTAGCTAGTTTTTTAACAGCTTTGCGGCGATTATAAGAACCTTTTTTACATTTAGAAGCTTTGCGCTGTTTGCGTTTCAAAGACTTCTGAGACTTACGTAATAGCCTGGGATTTTCAACTGTCTTACCATCAGAATCAGTGTATAAAAATTCGAGTCCTACATCAATTCCTACTTGTTTACCATTGTGTTGATGCTGTTCTGTGCGTTCAACATCAACACAAAATTGACAAAAATAACCGTCAGCACGTTTAACTATTCTGACTCGCTTAATCTGTTTGATAGAGTAGAAACTTAAGTCACGAGTACCAATTAATTTCAGCCTACCGATATTAAACCCATCACTAAATGAAATGTATTTTTTGTCAAGAGAAAGTTTCCATCCTGACGTTTTGTACTCTACAGAATGTCCACGTTTTTTAAATTTAGGAAATCCCTGATTGCCCAGTTTCTTAGCTTTGCAATTATCGTAAAAACGTTTAATTGCAAGCCATGCCCTATCAGCAGAAGCTTGACGAGCCATAGAGTTAAGTTTGTCTGCAAAATCAAACTCTTTAGCTAAAACAGCACAAAGTTTTTGCAGTTCGTTCTTGCCAATATCTCTATTGTCCATCCAATGTCTGAGAGCTTTGTTGCGGATAAATAAAGCAGTTCTAAGAGCTTCATCTATTAAATGGTACTGACTTTGTTTACCTTTTAACTTAGCTTCTAAGACCAGCATGGGCTTAACCTAATAATCTCTACTGTAATTAAATTATTTAATTGTCTGTTTTAGTAACGCTTTCTCTTGGGCTGTAAAACTATCGCAATCATAATAACTAGAACCCCAACCTAATTCATGAACTGAGTATTTACCCAGTAGATTAAGTGCTTCACCTTGGTTGCGAACCGCATAAAGCCACTTGCCTCTTATTTTGACGGATTCACTTTCTTTAACATCATTATTCTTGTAGCTCTTGATAGGACTTTTACCTGCAAGCATAATATTTAGACCTGATTAGATGCTTTTCTTTATTCTAGTGTCATATCCTCAATAGGTACGACCTATTGACCATAGATTTATATAAAGTTTACATATGCCAGGAAAATACAGGCACAAGACAACATCAGTCACTCTGATTAATTACCATTTCGTGTGGATACCAAAAAGACGCAAAAAAGTATTAGTTGGAAATGTCGCTATCAGGCTTGAGGAATTGCTTTATGAAAAAACAAAAGAGCTAGAGTGTGAGATTCTAGCTCTTGAAATTATCGAAGACCATGTACATCTTTTTGTTAGCTGTCCTCCGACCTTAGCTCCAGACCAAATTATGTTTAGATTGAAGGGATATACATCCAGGATACTAAGGCAAGAGTTTCCACATTTATTAAGATTGCCCTCAATGTGGACAAGAAGTTATTTTTGTGGAACGGCTGGGGATGCTTCAAGTGAGACAATCAAAAAGTATATTGCTAATCAAAAAACTCGCTAAGGGAGTTCCAATAAAAAAAATGTCCCACCGTCGCTTTCGCCCCGAAGGGGCGAAAGCCCCAATATATCAACACTATGTCCAAAATATTTATGATCCGGTGGGACATTTTTTTCTTTGCAGGTGCCTAATAATGAGACTGCACCTAAAGGTGCTACACATTCATCCCACCCCTGAAGGACGCAACAGACTGAAAATCCAAAAATTTTCAGTCTGTTGCTGGTGGGCTTTCTGCTCCAATACTTGTAACTGTGACATACTCCTACACTGTATGCAAAGCATGAAGATGTTGATTGATGACTGATGACTGTTGACTGATGGCGGTTGACAGTCAACAGTCATCTCTGTATTTTTTTACAGAGATTTTTTACAGAGATTTATATCTAGGGGCATCTATAGCCAAGAGTTGTTTTTGCTAGCGTGGTGACACAGGGGTTTATTGCCCGCCCAGCAAGCAGCCAGGCTCAAAGAGGTTTAAGATGGCTCATTTAAATCTTCGTCGCACCCAAAACGTCAATGGCGATTTTTATGTAGATACCACTTGTATTGATTGTGATACATGTCGCTGGATGACTCCCGAAGTTTTTTATCGGGTTGATGAACAGTCGGCAGTATCTCACCAACCAGAGAATGAGACAGAAAGATTAGCAGCACTCCAAGCACTTTTGGCTTGCCCTACTAGTTCCATTGGCACAGTTGAAAAACCACACGATATCAAAGATGCTCAGCAAACTTTTCCGCTTTTAGTAGATGAAAATATTTATCACTGTGGCTATCATTCAGAAAAATCTTATGGTGCTGCTAGTTATTTGATTCAACTTGCGGAAGGTAATATCTTAGTTGATTCCCCCCGATTTACGCCACCTTTAGTCAAGCGTATAGAAGAGATGGGTGGAATTCATTATATGTACTTAACCCATCAAGATGATGTGGCAGATCATCAAAAGTTTGCCGAACATTTCCATTGTCAGCGCATTCTCCACGCTGATGATATTTCTGGCAGTACTCGCAATGTGGAAATACAGCTAACTGGTGTAGAAGAATTTGCGCTGACTCCAGATTTGCTAATTATTCCTGTTCCTGGTCACACCAAAGGACATACAGTTTTACTGTACAAGAATAAGTTTCTCTTCACTGGCGACCATCTCGCTTGGTCAGAAAGTTTGCATCAGCTGGTGGCGTTCCACGATGTCTGCTGGTATTCCTGGTCAGAACAAACTAAATCAATGCGGCAATTGGCTAATTACTCTTTTGAGTGGGTGCTACCAGGTCATGGGCGGAGGTTTCATGCTGATGCTGAGACTATGCACCAGCAAATGCACAAGTGTGTTGAATTGATGGAAAGCTTTTGAAATAGGTTTGTGAGATTAACTAACGATCGCCTGCGATCGCTCGTCGTGCCACAACTGATATAATTTGGTTGCAGACATAGTTAAGTATAAAATATCGCCATTGCGGAGAATAGTTTCTAGTAAATCCCAGCCGTGGAGGGTTTGGTAATTAGTTTCCAAGTATAAAGGCACACAATCAGCCAACATAGCTACATCTTTCACCCACTGTCCGCAGAAAGGATGTAATGGTGTAATTTTAGTAGCAAAAGCTACCCAAAGATTATCCGCTGTGATGCCATTGCCGAGAATTCTACCTCCAAGTGCTGCGGCGGCGAAAGCTGGTGCTGCAAGTTCAGCGGGACTGAGTACGGCCTCGAAGTCAAATAACTGTTGCGCCATCCTAGCAAAATCAGGATCGGCATAGTGGACAATTACCGGGATACTTGGTGTTAAGCCTTTGGCTTTGAGGGCAATTTCTAAGTTAGTGGCATCGTTGTTGGTGACAGCAAGCACCGCAGCAGCCGAGTTGATATTGCTGGCTTTGAGTATTGTGCGGAAGCTGGCATCACCTTGAATTACTGGAATACCCAATCCTCTAGTAGAGTTGACAAATCTGTTATTGGAGTCTGTTTCAATTACTACTACTTCATGTCCGCTAGCATGGAGTTGTTGAATAATTGTGATACCGATGCCACTCAAGCCACAGACGATGTAATGATTTCGCTGGGGAATACGTGCTGCATCCCAAAATTGTTTGAAGCGACTGCCTAAGACAAAATCGGTAAGCATTGCGTACCAAATACCAATCACTGCCGCCCCAATCAGCATAATCACAATGGTAAATAACTTAATACTGTCGGGAGCATTTTCTACTACCTTGTCATTGCCGCCGGCTCCCGTGATCATACCTACAGCAAAATATAAGGCATCGACAAAAGAAATATTGAGCTTAGTAGTAGCATAGGTGAGTGTAGACAGAAAAACGATCGCCAGAAGCACGATGGCCATTGACACCACCGATTGAGCATGTTGTTGAAACTGGCTGAGACTGGTAAAAATTTTCAGCAGTTTTCTCGCTAATGACCTGCGGGGGGGACGGATGCGAGGTTGAGTACCAATGATTAAGCGATCGCCTAATTTTAACTCTTGTCCAGACAGCACAGCAGATATTAAATCCATCTCACCTTGCACTGGTAAGTAATAAATCATCATCTGTGAAGTGTCATCCCACAAATCACTCAGCTTACAACCCAGCCAAGGGTGGTTTTCATCTATATATTCTTCTTTGATAGGCCAAGTCTGCTGAAATAACTTGATTTGCCCAATTGCTTGGTTTCCCAGCGCCACAAATGTAAATACTGGTGCTGCTAAACCCACAACACTCATACTCAAATGGTTTGGCAAAGTTTGATCCAAGCGATCGCCCAAGTTCGTATTATAAAGACGGTTAATAATCCGAATTTGGGGATTTAGCACCCGTGCTTGCATCATAATCGACAAATTCACAGCATCATCACAGCTAGCAATCACTAAAGTGTCTGCCTCCTGAATTAACGCTGCTGTTAAGGTAGCAGCTGCATGTAATTCGCCAACAATCACATCTCCCGCTACTTCACCAGGGATAGGTTGGTGATGAATACCAACAACAATTGCTCCCTGCTGTCTCAACAAACGAAAGATTTTATATCCAGTACGTCCTAAGCCACAAACAATTATTCGGGGTTTCATGAAACAGCAGCATCATTTACAGCAAGGGCTGCATTTCGAGTTATTTACAATCATTGTTGCTCACATTTCTGGAACAGAACTGTAGCTGTAAACACGATACTTATAATTAAAAAACTCCACCTTTTTAGGGATGGAGTTTTTCAGGAGGATGGAATAAGACAATAATTTCCTAATTACCAAATCGGTAGGTGTCGATTGTTCTTTATTTCGCCCCTGATTGAAGACTAATTCTCGGTCAGTATCAATTTACATTTATTGAGAGACAGCCTCTAATTCATCTCACAGTTGTCAAAATTGTGTTTGTGTTTCGGTCTTCTACCAATGCACCGACGAGATACCAACGAACCAACTAGGTAAAACTCATCAACACCTAATATTTCTTCAGCAGTTTGAGACTGAACATTCATTAATTCCACTTTTGCTTGTGCCATAGTACTCAACGAATTAAGAAGTTTGATAAATTTAACGCTAGATAACAATTAATAATCACTAGAAAAATTAATCCTTTTACAGGATTTTGGGATAAGCTCTGCTCTAAGATTTAACCAGAACTAAGCTAGTTTTCTCCTCAAGATACCTATCGCGGATCAATTCAAAATTTATGCAAAAACCTCAAAAAAATTTCATTGGGCTGGTAAAACTATAATCAGAAGAAATGAGCAAGCAGCCAGAAATCACAGTATAGCAGGGGATTGGGGATTGGGGATTGGGGACTGGGGACTGGGGATTGGGGATTGGGGACTGGGGACTGGGGATTGGGGATTGGGGATTGGGGACTGGGGACTGGGTGAAAAGTCTGTGTCTAGGTTTTATCATCTGTTGATGTCCTAACCACTAAGGCTTTTGCTATAAAACATAGGACAGTGTACCGTTGGTTACACTGTCCTATGCTCACAATATCGACAAACAATACAGACCACACCGACTGTGATCAGTCATCAGTCATCTAAGAAGCATTTTGCAATTCAGCTGTACGTACTGATAGCTGCTGTGTTTGATTACCTCGTTGCACTTTCACCTGCAACACTTGACCAAGGCGACTATCTTCTACAAGATTCTGTAACTGTTCGGCGCTGGTGATTGGTTTACCATCAATTTGAACAATGACATCGCCCCGGCGGATACCAGCAGTAGCAGCTGGAGAATTGGGTATAACTCGCATCACCAAAACGCCGTTAACTTCTGGTATTTCGATAGAAGAGTTGGGATCAGTGTTATTCTGCTGGGCTAATTGAGGCGTTAAAGTTACCATTTGCACGCCTAAATAGGGGTGGGCAACTTTGCCGTCACGCTGTAATTGAGATGCGATCGCTTTGGCTTTATCAATGGGAATTGCAAAGCCAATACCCATAGCGTCAGCACGAATAGCTGTGTTAATCCCAATCACTTCACCCCGTTCATTTAATAATGGCCCACCAGAGTTACCAGGGTTAATTGCTGCATCAGTTTGAATAAAATCCAAGCGTTTGTCAGTGATACCAACTTGGGCGCTGGAACGTTTCAAGGTGCTGACAATTCCTAAAGTAACGGTGTTATCAAATCCTAGAGGATTACCAACTGCGATCGCCCAGTCTCCCACCTGTACATTATTGGAAGAACCCAAGGACGCGACTGGTAAATCGCCACCAGCGTTAATTTTCACCACCGCTAAATCTGTGACTTCATCAATACCTTGAACTTTTCCTTCAAAGCTGCGACCATCCTTGAGGCGGACTGTCACCTTATCAGTTTTATCTACCACGTGGGCATTAGTTAAAATTAACCCGCTTTTGTCAATGATGAAACCAGAACCAAGACCCCGCAATTGTTCAGAGGGTAACTGTTGGGGTAAGCTGTCACCGAAAAACCTACGGAAAAAAGGATCTTCCATAAATGGATCGACTCTACGGGTAATTGTTCTTTCTGTGTCAATCCGTACAACTGCTGAACCGACACGATTTACAGCTGCTGTGACAAAGCTAGTGCTACCGATCGCAGTAGTTGCAGGTGATGGTCGTTGAGCAATCAGTTCTGAGTTATCTGGGTTAGTCGCGAGATTTGGTGCAGGTTCGGCTTGCGAGGGCAATACTTGCAGAGAAGTAACAGTTAGCACAACACCTAAAGCGATCGCTAACACATGAGTACTAAGTTGACGTATGGAACGGGGTAGTTTGTAAAATCGCATAATCACAACCTAATTTAGAAGCATAATTGTTAGTTAGCCGTGACAAAACAAAGGATGTAGTCGCCCTTTGAGTAGCTTCCTACACTGTAGGCTAAAGACTAAAAGCTGATATTTTATACTTCATACTTCATCCTTCAGTTAAGAAATCTATCTACAGTTATTTTTACAGGTTGGGTGAAAATCCAGCATCTTAACGTTTGCTCTTAGCTTCAGGTTTTGCCTGATTCCTCCAATATTGGACTTGGTGCAGTGTGCAAGCACCTGTAATTAAAATTAATTGCATATTTAGCCCCATAGCTATTATGGAGATTTACCCTTTGCAGGTTCGGCTTTTACCCATTCGCTGGGGACTGGGGACTGGGGAGCGGGGGAGCAGGGGAGCAGGGGAGAAATAACCAATGCCCAATTCCCAATTCCCAATTCCCACTCACGTTAATTAAATTATTGTTCTCTAGGCTAGGATTTTAGTACTACCAGTGCTTTCATAACCCATGAATGGATCAAACCGACTAATCAACGAATCCTTGCCTGTATCTGAGCAAGCAGAACACTCCCATAATCAAGATGTAAGCCACGCGCATACAGACCATAGTCATGGGCATGAAGAATCGGTGCATCCTCACATCCATAGTGAAGAGTCTTTACGGCGAATTGTCAATCGACTGTCACGTATAGAAGGACATGTTCGTGGTATTAAAACAATGGTGCAAGAAAATAGCCCTTGCCCTGATGTTTTATTGCAGATTGCTGCTGTGCGGGGTGCATTAGATCGGGTGGCGAGAATCGTTCTTGATGAACATTTAACTGAGTGTATTGCCAGAGCTGCTAAAGAGGGCAATATGGAAGTTGAAATTCAACAGTTAAAAGCAGCTTTAGATCGGTTTTTGCCCTGAAAGCTAAAAAATTGAAAAAGGCAGCAATGCTTTCGGCAGTAAGCGAGGTGGAGGATTTAAAAAATTGCTGCCTCATTGTCAGATTAAGTTTGCAAACTTTTCTGCAAATCGTAAGACACTTGTACCAATCCAGAGTTATAGGTTTTAATATCTTTCAATTCAAGTTTTGTCTCTAAATTCGCATCGTTAACTATCAAGGAAATACCATTTCCTAAAATAATTGGGTGTATCGAGAGAATTAGTTCATCAATAAACTTGTGCTTCATGAAAGAATAAATCATTGCTGCTCCTCCAACTAACCAAATATTACCACCGTCTGATTGACGCAGTGTTTCGACGAAATCCTTCCAATCACTTCCCACAAACTTGATGTTGTGATTGGTTTCACCTTGCAGAGTTTTGGAAAAAACAAATCCTTCCTTCTCTTGATATGGATATTCTCCAAAATTTAGTACTTGTAAATAAGTTTTGCTACCCATAATTACAGTGTCAATTTGGGCAAAAAACTCTGTGTAACCGTAGTCTTGATCGGTGAATAGCCAATCTACCTCACCTGACTGCCTGGCAATATATCCATCAATACTAGAAGCAATATACAAACTGATTTTACGCATATTTTTGATATTAATAAAATATGATTTTAGAAAATTATCAATTTCACTATTCTTTAATTGGCGATATAGAAAAACCATTGATTTTGTTCTTACATGGCTTCATGGGTAACATTGATGAATTTGATGAAGCCATACAATTACTAGGTGATGAATTTTCGTATCTAATTCTTGACCTTCCCGGACATGGGAAAACTCAAGTTTTAGGTGAAGACGATTACTATACAATGGCAAATACTGCCTATGGCTTAATCTATTTACTAGATAATTTAAATATTTCTGAATGCTTTTTAGTTGGTTATTCAATGGGCGGGAGATTAGCTTTATACCTCACTCTACATTTTCCGCAACGTTTTTCTAAAGTTGTACTAGAATCAGCTTCTCCAGGTTTGACAACGGAAACAGAACGATTAGAACGAGTTAAACGCGATCATCAAATAGCTAATAAATTAGCAAGAAGTGTGATTAAAAGTGATTTTGCAACTTTTCTATCTCATTGGTACAATCAGCCGATTTTTGGCTACATAAAAAATTATCCAAAATTTG
Organism: Nostoc sp. UHCC 0702; assembly: GCA_017164015.1. Taxonomy (GTDB): domain Bacteria; phylum Cyanobacteriota; class Cyanobacteriia; order Cyanobacteriales; family Nostocaceae; genus Amazonocrinis. Next base: position 727,410 of record CP071065.1, on the reverse strand, counting down.
AGATAATGGTAGAAAATCGATTACAAAATCATCCAATTGAATTGGCTAAATCACTCAAATTTATGGGTACTGGATGCCAACCATCTTTGTGGGAAATGCTTAAGGATAATACTAAGCCTTTGCTATTACTAGCTGGTGAATATGATGATAAATTTATAAATATCAATACAGAAATGGCTCAATTGTGCAAGTTTGCTCATTTAAAAATAATTAATAATGCTGGACATAATATTCATTTTGAAAATACCGAAGATTTTGTGCAAAATATTAGAGATTTTTTGAGGTACTAATTAGTAGTTGATGACCAATTACTGAACTTTTAACTGATTTTCTAGTGGTTTGTTTTGAGTGCTTGAGCTTGGGGGTAAATTTAATGATGGTGGTTGGTTATTTGGGTTTAATTCATCTTGCAACATTGTCTGATAAATCTTAGGTAAAGAGCTACTGATGGAATTAGTTTCTATGCCATATCCCAGACTTGTCCATGTGGGAGACAGCCGCCGCAAAACATCATTTAACTTACCCTGACGTAGCAGCTGAGAAATATCAGTTTTCCAAACTTGCGAATCATTCAACCACCGATAAACCACCAAATCTTGATATTCTGGTTCAAAACTATAAGAAACCCAAAACATTAACCGTTTTGGGTTTGGGTGATAGCGGCGGGCTATTTGATACCAAGTAGTATTGATGATTTGATATCTACCAGCAGCTGTAGAACAATTTCCTGTGTTGGGGCCTGTGACAATTGTGATGCACATCTCAGGATGGCGGCTGAGGTCGTTGACCTGCTGACCACCGTACAATAGGGAATAGGGACGGTTGCCATTTGCCTCGCTGGCTGAGATAGTTCGCATCAAAGCACGGATGTAAGGATCACCCCCTTTCATGACTAAGGGTGGTTGTTTAACTCTAAAAACGGGATCATCAGGCGATCGCAAGTCTCCATATATATACCATTGCAACAAACATATCAAGCCGAGAAGTGCGGCTATTGGGCCAATCAATTTTTCAACGCCCTTGAGTTCAAAGCCTTTCAGAGTCTGACTCCTTCAAATTCGCTCTCTTAGTCAACAACAATCATTGATACACAGATTTCGGCAAAGTTCACAAATCACTTCGGTTTAGTTAGGAGTTAATAGTTTTAAGGACTTCTATTCTAAAAAATATTCCAAATTTTCTTGTGGGATGGGTGTTCCCCACCCGTCCTTTGTCTGAAGGGCGGGCAGGATGCCCACGCCACAATTGAGGATAATTTATTTGTAGGAAATCCCTAATTCCTCACTCCTAACTCCTAACTAGTTAATCAGGCGACGTTAGCAAATAACTCGCCAAAGCTTTTTGATGTAGCTTCAGGTTTAGCAACAATCTCGACAATTTTATTACGTGCGGCTGGCTCAAACAAAGACTCAACACAAACCTGAGCGACTTTTTGCCGAGGAATACTACCATCGAATAATGTATCAGCACCCTGCATGACTATAGCATCAGTATTATCTTCATTCTTTAAACCGCCAGGTCGCACAATCGTATAGGTAAGACCGCTTTTCTGGATGTACTCCTCGGCTTGCTTTTTCCAAACCAAAATTAGCCAGAACAAGTTTAAAGGATGGAACAATTGGGAAGTACATAAGGAAGAAACAATAATAAAATGCTCGATTCCCTTTGCCTTGGCTACATCCACTAAATTTTTAGTACCTTCAAAATCTACTTTATAAGGCCCGGTCGGGTCGAAGCTGGGTTTCGCCCCAGTAGCGCACAGCAATACTGTGCTGTCTCCCAAAGCAGCAGTCAGGCTTTGTGAGTTCAACACATCGCCTACCACTAGTTCAGTTTCAGGAGGCAAAATAGCTCTAGCTGTTTCTGTATCCCGCACCAAAGCACGAACGGGGATGTTCCGCGCTATCAATTCTTGCACAATCCGGCGACCTGTTTCACCTGTTGCTCCTGCGACAAATGCTTTCATGACAAACGCCATCCTGGGAAACTAATATGTGATTGTTCAGTTCTTTATTTTAGTGATTTTTTGACACTCCCCTGCCTAAAGGCGAGGGGATTCTTGGTTCATCCAGCAGCCGTAAACCTTCGTATCCCTATTCCCATTCGCCGAATGGTACACGGGCAGTATCTAAACCAAACACCCGTCGTGTAGTTGACCAAGTGTTGAGCCAGTTTACGAAAGACCTAGAGGGCATCTGTCCCCAAGCTTTCAGGTACTTTGTCGAGAGTGTCTTAGAACTCCGTTCCTCTCTTTTCCCCACGTTCCCCTGTGCCCCAGGGTACGCTGTCTTTTAAGTTGTTTTTTGTTCTAGGTTCACGCGCAACGTGTTAGGTAGCGACTGGGTTTTTAAGGAGGACTTTCCCTACCCTCCGAGCATTACTACTTCCTAGCCAGTCGTGTGGAGACACCCCAGATTTGTATAGTCACGAGAAGCGCGGTTTTTCAGCCTGTACTCTATACTGGTTATTGTACTGACAAATGGCGGGGTATGTCAAGAACTAAAAAACTAGATATACGGGTATCCGAATATGAATTTGAGCAGTTAAAACAAGAAGCAGAAAAACAAGGGGTTTCTATGTCTGATTTGGTCAGGAAGTATATTTCTAAACTTCCAAAACCAATCATCACCGCAGGGTAAACCCTGCGTCGGCGGCTTTCATCCCCGGTCTGAAGCACGGAATACGGCACTACGTGCCTGTTCCTCCGGGGTTTTCAGCTAGCCATCCTTATAAAGTTTATGACAGATTATTGAGGTTTCGGTCAAAATGGAATGTTACAGCAAAAGACCCAAGCAAGCTGGGAATTATTAATATAGACAAACGCCTAATTATAGGGGAATCCATTGATGCTTTCAACAAATGGCGAATATCATTCTTTGGAAATAACAGACGATGTTTTACCCGCAGCATCGAGTCTAGCAGAAGCTGAGGAAACACCCCAACAAGCAACTGTAGAGTCACCGACCAAGTTTTATGGTCATTATAGCGACTTTATGGAAATGTATGCCTCAGTTGATACAGTTGCTCAGTATCTCAATGGTCACGCTTCATGGTTTTCTCGCTGTGCTGAACCGATGAAGGTGCAACCTTTGGGTGAAAATGGTTATGCTCTGACAATTGGTCGTTTTGGCTCTTTTGGTTATGAAGTAGAGCCGAAAATAGGTTTAGAATTGTTACCACCAGAGCAAGGGGTATACTACATTCGCACAATCCCAATTCCTGATTATCATCCGCCTGGTTACGATGTAGACTACCAAGCAGCGCTACAGTTAAAAGAAAATTTGGTTAACGATACTTCCAGCAATCTGGGTGAAGTGACACGAGTTGAATGGGAACTGGATTTAGTGGTTGATCTGCACTTTCCTCGGTTTATTCAGCGATTGCCCAAGTCTTTAATTCAATCTACAGGCGATCGCTTACTAAACCAAATCGTCCGTCAAGTCTCTCGCCGCCTCACACGCAAAGTTCAAGAAGATTTCTACCAATCGTTAGGAATTCCATTTCCCAGCAGTTCCAAGAAAAAGCGGTAAGTCAAGGGTCAGTAGTCAGTGATCAGTGGTCAGTGGTCAGTGGTCAGTAGCAAAGAAAAATAAATAACTGACTCCTGCAACTAACAACTGACAACTGACTATTGACTACGCTTGAGTTAAAATCCTTTGGACAATTTGCACACCAGTGACAGCTTGCCAAGCAAAAAGTCCTAAAAGCGTGAAATTTAATAAAATGTGAGTTGCACGCGCCCAATTTGCTCCTTTTTGCATATAAGGAGATAAGGCAGCAGAAAATGCAATTAGACCAGTCATACCAAGCCCTGCTAGCAGGTGCGGCCCTACAAACAATTTACCGTTATTGATGTAGGTGACAGCCATACCACCAATGGCACCTACCACCATCAAAGCTAAGAGTATAGAGCCAATTTGGTAGTGCCTGATATTATATCTACCTTTAATTAGTTCTTTCTTTTCTTCTCCTTGAGCGTTTCTGGTACGCTGTAGTTGCAGCCCCAGGTAAGCAGCGTAAAGTGAAATCGCCAATAGCAGCCACATCAGCAGGGGATGAAAAAAGTTCAGCCAATATTTAACCGAGGGAGACAGTACCGCATTCATTGTGTTCTCGCCCAATTCTTAAATCTTAATAAAAATTAGCATAACTCTAAACATTATTTCATAGTTAGTCTTCTTGCAAAAGTGCTTAAACAATCTCAGACTAAATTGTAAAAGGTACTGGGGATTGGGGATTAAGGATTGGGTAATCAGCTGAAAAATTATGGAAAGGGCTTTGACCCCTCCCAAATTTTGTCACAATTTCCTAGTTCCCATTGCCCCTAATCCCCACCGCTACCTGTTGAGAGTAGACGAATAAAACCTGCTGGTGCAGAATTTCATGACTGAAAACAAAGATGTTTTGCTGCTGAAGGCTGCTAAAAGTGGCGATATCAAGCGACTAGGTGCGCTACTGGCTGCTGGTGCTTTGGTGGACGCGTGCGATCGCGATGGGACTACGGCTTTAATGTTTGCTGCCAATTTAGGCTATACCGAAATTGTGCGATCGCTACTGGATGCTGGGGCAAATATCAACTTGCCCAGAATTCGCTATGGGTTGACGGCTTTAATGTTGGCTGCTAGTGCCAATCAGCTTGATATTGTACAGCTTTTAGTTTCCAGAGGAGCTGATGTCAATGCGATTAATGAAGATGGCAGTACAGCTTTAATGGCGGCAGCACTTAAAGGTTATGTTGATGTGGTGCGAGTCTTATTGGCGGCTGGTGCTGAAGTCAATTTCACCGATCAAGATGATGACACTGCTTTGAAACTAGCTGTGAAGCACGGACACACAGCAGTTGTAGAATTAATTTCACAAAGTGGTGCAAATGTCAATCATCAAGATGAAGAAGGCGAAACACCCTTGATGGTAGCAGTAGACTTAGGAAATTTGGAGCTTGTGCAGGCATTACTAACAGGTGGCGCTGATGTGAACTTGAGAAATAGCGATGGGGGAACTGCCTTGTTGGCGGCGGCGGCGGCTGGACATAGTGCGATCGCAGCTGTTTTACTAGAGCGAGGTGCCGAAATTAATGCCCAAGACAAAGATGGTGAAACTGCCCTCCACCTGGCTGTTGTAGAAGGCTACATTGATGTAGTGCAAGTGTTACTCAACCGGGGTGCAAATGTACAAATCAAAAATCATTTGGGTGATACCCCAATGTTTGTAGCCGTATTGCAAGGACACAGCAAAATTGTTGAGGCACTGCTGCGTTGTGGCGGCGATATTGAGCAAGTACCTTTGAAGCTGGCTGTATCCCAGGGACAAAGCCAGATGGTAAAGTTGTTGCTAGACTACGGTGCTGATGCCAACACTCTAGTAGAGAATGGCAAAACAGTTTTGATTAAGGCAACCGAACGCAATTACACAGAAATCATACAGCTGTTGCTAGCAAAGCAAGCAAATGTGAATTTTCAAGACTCAGCAGAGGCAACGGCATTGATGTGGGCTGCCTCTGGGGGGTATGGTGAGGCTGTGCAGATGTTGCTGGAAGCTGGGGCAGATATGAATTTAAAAAATCGGGGTGGTTATACTGCCTTGATGATTGCGGAATTTAATGGGTACAAAGATATAGTTAGGAGTCTCAGAAAGGCTGGGGCAAAGGAATAGCCATTCTAGTGGTTTATCAGCAACAATCAATTGGCAGTTGGTTACTCAAAGCTGATTGTAATTGTTTTGCAGCCAGGTAGATAAATCTGCTGGCGTTGCAAAATCCAACAGCGCCTCAGCCAGATTTTCCAGCTGTTCAACAGATAATTGACTGATACGCTCTTGTATTTGCTGATCTACATTACCAATGCGTCGTCGCAGCAGACGCATTAACACCTCTAAAGTCTGTTCCTGTCTGACTTCATTGCGGACTTCCTGTTTGACTTCATTGCGGACTTCATTGCGGACTTCCTGTTTGACTTCATTGCGGACTTCATTGCGGACTTCCTGTTTGACTTCATTGCGGACTTGATTGCGGACTTCCTGTCTGACTTGATTGCGGACTTCCTGTTTGACTTCATCGAGGATTTCCTCTTTGACTTCCTCATAAATTCTGGTTGTTTTGATATCAAAAGTATCTAGTCCAAACATTTTGATCAACTCCTGACGACTGATACGGGGCAATTTATATAGTACAATTGTCTCTATCAAATCTAGCACTTGCTGCATGAGGGCTGTGTTTGCTAGTTCTGTGCGTGTCCTGGTAATCAGATTTTTTGCATATTCAGGGGTCTGTTTGTCACTTTCAACCACTAATTTTATGATACCAACTCCTAAAGATTGTTCAGCCTCATTCCCCAACTCGTTCAAATATAATCGCGTCACAAGTTGACTATCAAGCAATACTTGATAAGGTTCGATTTCTGTTGGTTCAATGCTGCGGCGAGGAAAAATCACTACTGCCCGCCAAGCTTTTGTCGGTGTGTTAAGTCGAAGATAAAGAAATATTTCTGAAAATAAACGAGCGTAAAATTCGGCATCTTTTTGAAACTGAACTTCGACAAAATAAATTGGGCGATCGCTAGCATTAGCAACAGGAAGAAATACCCCATCAATACGAAATGCTGTCTGCTTCAATTCTACTGAGGCAAAACTATATGCATTTGCTTCTGAGGGTTGTAGATTGATTAATTCAAAAAAGGCGTTAGGAAAGGTTTTAAATAATCTATAAAAAATCGAATCAGTTTTCATTTTATTTTTAGAGAATATCAAATCACTTGGAATGATACTACTCTAAATTCAGCAATAGCAAACTTATAATCTAAGTAGTCGCCATGAACTACGTACACCATAACTGATGAAAACTCTTTATGTCTTGGTGTCTTTCATGGTTATTTTATTTTTTACTACTAATATCAAGTCCGGTTAATTAGTTATGATTCCCACAGTCATTGCACCCCACCCCTAACCCCTCAGAGTGAACGGGGAGAGGAAACAAAGCGTAGCTTTGGTGGGGTGGGGTTCAATGGGTTTAATAAGTAATATGCAAAGGACATGATATTAGTACAAAGACGAAAATTGTGAACAAAATAAAACTCCGTCGCAGCTGTTGTGAGCTTGCTGTGACGGAGAATATAAGAAATTGAAGCACCGAGGGAAAGTACAGGGAAAAAGTTTCTGCTTCCAAGATACCAAAGAAGCCAAAATGAAGAAGGAAATTACCTTTAATATTTTACCTAGTCTCTCCCTCGGTGTTTCCTACTGTGCTAGATATGCTTAATATATAGATTTTGATTTTTGGGAACAGTATTCTAACGATCAGTTTTCAGGTATCATAGTAATCGGCTAAATGACAAAGTTAATCTCATCTAGGTTTATTGGGTAATTCAAAGTTTAAATTTTTACTGAAATCAGATTGGTGGAAGAAAAAATTAGTGAACATCTGTGGCAGCTACAAGATTTGTGGGTGGGAATTGGTTGCCAGAGGGGTAGTTCGTTACAGTTGATGGAAACAGCAATTGAGCAAGTATTTGCAGATAATCAACTTAACCAAAGTGCGATCGCAGGTTTTGCTACCATTAACACTAAAGCCTCAGAACCTGGTTTAGTAGAACTTTGTCAGTTACGCAGGTTGCCTTTAAAAACCTTTACAGCAGAAATTCTGTCCACTGTTTGTGTCCCCAACCCTGCCAAAATTATCGAAACACAAGTGGGAACACCCAGCGTAGCCGAAGCAGCGGCTATTCTCGCAGCCTCTGATCCCAATTTACGTTACTGCTGCAAACTGCCCTTACTGCCTACCAAATTGCAAGTCAGGTTTTTGGTTCCTAAACAAATTTTTCGTTTACAAGGGCAACCTGGAGTAGTAACCCTAGCTGTTGCCCAACAATCAAATTAAATTCACGAATGAGTTAGTACTACTATACACCCTTGATTGTTTATTCAGTTATTTTTATTACAATACTACTCTCAGAAAATAGCTAATTACACTAGAAACAATTGCCAATACAATTGATCCCAAAAAAGCAGGCAAGAAACCTTCAATTTCAAAGCCATAACCACGAGTGAGGGCGCTTGCTAGCCAAAGGGTTAGGGCATTGATGACAAATGTAAATAAGCCAAAAGAAAGTAAGGTAATCGGGAACGCTAAAATACTTAAAATTGGTCGAATAAATGCATTAACTAGCCCAATAACTGCTACAGCAACAAGGGCAGCTACAAAATTTTTCACAGAGAATCCCGGAACAATATTAGCAGTGATAAGCAAAGCCACCGCAGTCCCCAACCAAGTTAATAAAAAGTGTTTCATAATTTCAAAACTTAAGAAAAAGCTTCAACTGATTCATTAATAGCTAATGGCAATTACTGCTGGTGGTATTGGGTATTGGGTACTGGGAAAGAGATACCAACATAATCATAAATTCGCACCTAGTCACCAGTCCCTAATCCCCAGTCCTTAGTCACCAATACCCAATCCCTTTTACCCTACCGTTACCTTGACGATCGCCGCAAGAGAACTTCCCAAGTAGACCCACCAACTACGCCATCAGGCTCTAATCCATAGCGTTTTTGAGCTGCTTTGACTGCTTCTTCGGTTGCTGGGCCAAAGTCTCCATCTATACCACCATCCAGAAATCCCAGCCTTTGCAGCCGCTGTTGCAATTTAGTAACTTCTGAATTACGCATACCTGGGCGCAAAATCGGCCATCCTTGTGAGGTGTATTGAACCCCAGGAATTTGGGTAGTACTTGTAGTTGTGCTGCGGGTGTTGGATGTGCTGCGATTCTGTGATGATGGTCGTTTCGGCGTTGTTTGCGTCCTTTGAGTTGTAGTTGGTTTGCGGATAACAGGCCTTGGTTCCGGTTTGGTAGTTGCAACTGGAGTTGTGGTTGTACGGTTAACAGGTCTGGGTTCGGGTTTGAGAGTTGCAACTGGAGTTGTACTAGGCACAGTTGGAACAGGAAAACTTGTTGTGGGGTTAGCTGTTGGGTTACCAGCAGAGACGGTTGGTGTAGGTGCTGGGCCATTTGGGAATAGTCGTTGCCAAGTGGCAGCATCAACAATGCCATCTGGGTTTAAGCCAACTGCTTGCTTAAAACGGGAAACAGCGCTGGCTGTATTCTCGTTATAGACACCATCGACTGCATTAGAGTAAAAACCCAAAAGCTTCAAAGCGGCTTGCAGTTCCGATACACGTTCGCCTTGGCTACCAATTTGCAGCACAGGACGATTAATGTTGTTTTGGACGTTGACTTGGGCAATTTCTTGTTGTGCGGCAATTGATACTATACCAGAGGAGCCAATAAGCACAGTCGTAGAGGAAAACACAAGTAGCCCATAAAATTTATTTGACCTCAAGAAGCGACAGGCTTTTGCTGACCCTAGGTAGTTCAATATACTTGCTGTTAGGCTGCCTTTCATGGAATTTGTTCCCAGAATCTTCTGATGCTAATATTACAGCCGCTTGAGTCTAGAAAACAGCTGGTGCTATGGCGATCGCGTATAAATTATATGCTCAATAGTCAATAGTTAATGGTCAATAGTCAATAGTCAATAGTCAATAGTCAACTATCAAGAGCATTATTAATTGCTTCTTCTTGACCAACTAAAGACAAATAAGGTTCCTGCAAATACCGACAAGCAGCTGCCATTGCATCTTGTGCATTTACTGAAGCAATCAATTCTTGAAACTTCGTATCAAAATCAATTCCTAAGCCTAAAATTTCATACCAGCCGTATATTTGAGCAATTTGTCCGTTTGTTTGTTTACCCAAAGCATACTGTCCCAATATCTTGTTCTTAGCCGCTTGCAGGGCGCTTTCTGATACTTCTGTGGTACAGAGTAACTCGACTTCTGTACGCAGACCGTTCAGGGCTATACTCGTATTTTCTGGTGCAGTGCCCATATAAACTACAAACGACCCTGGATACAGCCGTGTCGGGTAAAATGCGGAAACTTCATAAGCTAAGCCCCGCTTTTCTCGCAATTCTACAAACAAACGACTGGAAAGCCCATTACCTAAGTAGGTAGAAAGCAACTTTAGCGGCGCATAGTCAGGAGAAATCACTGATGATCCCAAGTAACCCAACATGACAATTGATTGCTGCGTTTGGATAGGCTTGAGTTGGTGCTGTGGTTGTACTGGGATTTCAGGTAAATTAATACTTGGTAGCGGTTGTGCAGGAACTTGCCAATCACCAAATACTTGTTCCACTAATGCCACTGCATCTGGTTGTGAAATGCGACCGGCAATACTAATTACTATGTTATCTGGACGAAAATAAGTCTGGTGATATTCCACTAAGTCCGCACGCGTTAAGCGGCTCATGGTTGCTTCGTTACCCAACAATGACATGGCGTAGGGATGGTTTTGGTACATTACCTGTCGCATTTGCTCAAAGGCAACGGTAAAGGGTTGCTCTTGTTGGGAACGAATATTTTGTAGTGCCAAACGCCGTTCTAGTTGTACTTGGATTTCAGGAAATGTCGGCGATCGCAAAATCCGCCCTGACAATGCTAAAATTTCCCCAAAGTCTGATGTTACTGTCTTCAAGGACAACAAAAAATAATCTGTGGTAGTATCTGCACTTAAACTAGCCCCCACAGATTCGACTTGTTCAGCAATTTCTAAGCTTGAAAGTCCATCACATCCCTTTGTCATGACTGCTGAAACCAAATAAGCTAAGCCTGCTTGCTCTTGTTTTTCATAACAACTACCAGCACGAATAAAAATCCGCCCTGCAATAATATCCGCAGCCGGATTTTCTGCTACTAGCAGTACAATGCCATTGTTTAATACGGTGCGATGGATAGGGGAGTGAGATAAAGAAGGTTTCACGGTTTGAGTTATAGACATTAGTCAATAGTCAATAGTCAATAGTCAATAGTCAACAGTCAATAATTAAAAAAACTATGGACTATGGACTTTTGACTATGGACTAACAGGGTTTAAGTACAGTGACGGCGTAATGATCCGGTGAAAGATACTGTTTAGCTAATTGTTGCAGTTCTTGGGCATCAAATGATTGAATCTGCTGCGGATATGCTACTGCTAATTCAGCTTGGGCAATGGTATTGTAGTAACCATAAAGTCCCGTCAGCTGATTTGGCGTTTCGGTAGAAAAAGCATATTCATTACACAGAAGTCTGCGTGTACGAGCCAGTTCTTGTTTTGTTATGCCTTTGGTTTGCAAATCATGCAAATGAGTGCGAATTAAGTACTCAACTTGATCTAATTTTTCTGGCTCCAACCAGGCGGTAATTGTAAATAAACTTGATTCTCTTTGTAGGGAAAAATTACTACAAATCCCCTGTACTAGTTGCAATTCTTCCCGCAATTCCCGCACTAACCGCGAAGTCCGCCCTTCTGCTAATATCACTGATAACAAATCTAAACCATGAGCGGTACGCAGTTGCTCTACTCCTGGTACAACCCACGCCATCAACAACCGCGCTTGTTCTATGCGTGGTAAATAGAGTTCTTGACGGCGAATTTCGGCAATACCTGGTTCTACCACTTTTGGCGCTAGCGGACAATCAGAACGTTCAGGAAAATTCACAAATGAGTTATTTACTAATTCCCAAGCTGGCTGTTGGGCAATTCCCCCCACAACCACTACTGTCATGTTTTCTGGTTGGTAGTGAGTCCGATGAAAACAGCGCATTGCTTCTGGCGACTGCTGCATGAGTTCTTGCTCGCTACCAAGCACCGAACGTCCATAAGCATGGTTTTGGTATACGCTTTTGTTCAAAGCTTGGAATCCTAACCAATCGGGATCATCATAGCAGGAGCGGATTTCTTCTAGCACTACGTCCCGTTCGCGGGCAAATTCATCTTCTGGTATTGCCGCATTCAACAGTAGTTCGCCCAAGTGGGGCAAAGTATCTTCTAGGTAAGGTGCAGCTGTTGTTAGGGAATAATGAGCATAATCGTAGCTTGTAGCTGCATTACTCACACCACCCCTGTTTTCAATTTTATGATCAAACATTCCTGGAGGTAGCGTTGCTGTACCTTTAAAAATCATGTGTTCTAAAAAGTGAGCCATGCCATACCACGGTTTTGGCTCAAGGGTAGCTCCAGCCCGTACCCAAACATCAGCCACAACTACAGGGGTAGTGGAAATTTCTTGATGAATAAACGTTAAACCATTATCTAATCGGATAACCGAGGCTGGAAACACGCTCTTAATTAGTTGTTGTTGTGACAATTTTTTGTAGCTTTAACCACAATTTCATGTTATTTTTGTAATCTTAACTCTGAACGATCGCTAATTTAGAATCAACTTATACAGATTTAGTTTTTTTAAACGGGTAAATCCCATTGCTCAGGGTGATAAAAATTGACTGTATTTCAGCAAAATCGGCAAAATACTGATTATGCCTCAATTCATATTTATTACTCACTTTTAATCATTAATTAATCTTATATAAATTTAACTAATATTAAAATTAAAGCTCCCAATTTCTTGCTGAGCTTGGGAGCTGATAATTTTGAGTTCACCGCGACGCCGTTTTACCTAAGTTTATGACCTGGTTAAACCAGGTGGGTACCGATGTGCCTCGTTTAAAGTTTCCGGGTACATGCCCGGTCTACTGCCACGAGAACTGTTTGGTTCCCTTTTCTTTAAAGACATAGATCAAAAAACTTGATGGCAGTCACCAACGTCGTAGTGCAACTACCTCATTATAGCTTTCAAAAACAGGTTGTGTGTTGAAGAGCAAAATTTTCTGGCAAATTTAACTGGGATACCAGATAGATTCTATGGTGTGGGCAGCGGCGATCGCGTCATCTCGGTGATGGTGATCTAGCAAAACGGTGACATGTCCCAGCTTGCGCCCAGGACGTGATTCGCTTTTACCATACCAGTGGACGTGAGATTGAGGAATGGCTGCTAATTGTTGGCGCTGGCAAAGGTAGTCGCTAAAAGAATTTTCATACCCCAGGAGGTTGACCATCACAGCACTAGCACAGTGTAAGGCGGGATCACCCAAAGTCAAACCACAAACTGCCCGCAAATGCTGCTCAAATTGGGAAGTTTTGCAAGCATCTAAAGAAAAATGTCCAGAATTATGGGTACGCGGTGCGATTTCATTGACCAACACCTGACCATCAGCAGTCAGGAATAGCTCTATACCGAAAATTCCCACTACTTCCAGGCTATTTAATAGTGTATGAGCGATCGCTTTGATTTGTGCGGCTTGATTTTCCGTAATATCTGCTGGTGCAAGAACTCGCCGACACACTTGTTGTTCTTGCTGGGTTTCGACAACTGGGTATGTGACAACTTCACCGTCTAGAGAACGCGCGGCAATTATCGCCAATTCCCGCTCAAATGGCACAAATTCCTCTATTAAAAATAAATTTTGGCTGTAATTTAACTTTTCTTGTAAACTAGCTAAATCCTGGATAATGAAAGTACCTTGTCCGTCATAACCATGCCGCCTGGCTTTCAAGACCACGGGAAAATCCAGAGATTCTATCTGAGAGGCGAGATTTTCCGATTGTTGGACAGCGAAAAATTGCGGAACAGGCAAGCCCAAATCACGTAAATAGCAACGTTGGTGATATTTATCTAAAAGAGGTGTCAAAGCTTCTAACCGGGGACGGAAGCAAACACCTTGATGTGCTAAAGATGATAAAGCATCCAAGTTAACAAATTCATTTTCAAAGCTGATGACATCGCATTTACTGGCTAAAATTTCTGTAGCCAGAGCATCATCAACTGCGGCGAAAACAGTTTCCTGGGCGATAGATACAGCGGGATCATCTTGAGTAGGAGTTTGTACAACTAATTCCACTCCTAACTTTTTAGCTGCATCCCCCATCATCCAGGCAAGTTGCCCGCCACCAATTATACCAACACGTTTCATTAACATCCTAGAGAATCACGAGTTTCCACGCCAGTTTGAGAATTTACTCCACTGGCTTTGCCGCATAATTCTTTAATTTGCGCCTTATCCAAAACTGCATCAGTGAAATCTGCACCGTTGATATTGACATCGTTAAAGATGGCGCGCAGCAAAAGAGCTTCTTTGAAAACGGCATCACTCAAATCAGCTTTAGTCAAGTTTACCTGATCGACCATGGCATTCGTTAAATCGGCTCCGTGGAGATTTGCTTTTGTCATCACCGAAGCACTCATTACTGCACCGCGCAAGTCAGCGTTTGCAAAGTTAGCTAGTTCCATGTTGGCGTTAGAAAATTCAGCAGCTTGCAAACTTTGACCTGAAAAGTCCCGTCTTGATAACTCTGCATTACTAAATGACAGCGGATGAGTCCAGTCTACTGCCAGTGCTGGGGAAGCCAGGAAAAATATCATCATCCCCACAATTAATGCTAATCCGTGCTTCCAAAACATATTCGTAGCCAATTTGGTGTTACTGGATTCAGCTTACCGCATTTGATTATGGGGATTGGGGATGGGGGGATGAGGGGGATGAGGGGATGAGGGGGATGGGGGGGATGAGGGGGATGAGGGGATGAGGGGGATGGGGGGGATGAGGGGGATGAGGGGGATGAGGGGGAAATATAATTAATACTTCTGTCTGCTGTTTTTTGCTTTGTTCAATTTTTATGACAAAGGTTTTCAAATAATTTAATAACCCTACTCCCCACTCCCCACTCCCCATTTCAAGCGATCGCACTCTCTGTTTTTCAATTTGTTACTCAGGAATGATTATTGTAATTCGTAAGACATATTTTGTGATTCTACAGCACAAAATCTGATAAGCAGATATTTAAAATATGAGTAACTTAATTTGTAGTAATTACTCAGCCACTGTTTACAATTCTTGACATTAAAACTTGAATTCTAGGATAACTGGAGTTTGATTAGTAGGAATCACAAGCTATTTTGTTTACATTTCTTGATTTTTCCTCATTTCAGGTAAAGTTTGTTGTCTTTTAAGTTCATCTGCCACTATCGACTGTTAGTCTTTTAATTAAGGTGAGTAGTAAGCAATTGTTTGAGCGTAATGATTTAAGTGTCTCAAATGCTGGCTGAAAAAGCTTACAAAAGGATAATTAACTATAACTTCATGGTGATTAGTTAAAGACTCAAAAATATTCTATAGATTTATATTCTCTAACTACACAAATTCAACACTGCCAATTACCAACACCGATATGACACATTACTCTGTTGAATGGATTGAAGCATGGTGCCAAGAAAATGGCTGGACAGAATTATTTATTGAACGGCGTAACAATTATTGGGCTTTCCCTCCGGGAGGAGTAATGCCTGAACCAATTCCGAGTCATGTTCTTCAATCGATCAAAGCTGAAAAGGGGTTAACCTTTGAGGAAAGATTGTGGTCGGTATCTGCGGTAATTGGCACAATCGTAGCTGTGGTTTCTACTTTTGTACTGCGTTGTCCAATGCCTTTGGTTGCAGCTTTCGCTTTTAATGCTGTGACGGTGGCACAATTTGAACTTGAAGATGCTTAATAATCATCTAATTCCATTAGATGCCCGACTTCTTCAAAAAGTCGGGCATCTGCCATTTGTAATTACGACTTATTGACTATGGACTGTTGACAACCCTAACCTTTATTTAGTGTGCCAGTTGCGTAAGTTTTATAGTACTCAAATCTTTCTCGCAGTTGTTCAATTGTGAGATTCTGAGTCCAATATTCTACTAGAGCATGACCAAATGCCCAGGCGTTGCGATCAGGAGATGCGGAAGTTTCCAGCAACAGCGGCCAAAGGGATAGCAGGTCAAAGTTGAGTGTTTTAGAATCGCCGCCATTCAAAAGCGAGAAAAGCTCATAAGCTATTTGCAGTTTACCAATGACAATCGGTAACTTTTCCACTGGGATTTGCTCTGCGAGTAAATACGCTAAGGTGGGAGTGCCGGTTGACAAGGTAGAAATAAACTGGAGGACGGGACTTTTAAGCATTGCTGTGAGTCCCTGTGTGGTAGCCATCTGAAAAGTGTAATGGTCGATGATTTTGGCAGCAGCGACAGTGCGGGCTTCTAGGTTACGCAAAAACCGAGCGAGGCGGAGTTGTTTTGCAGGAGCGATCGCTTCTACTAATCCCAAAGATAGGGCTTCCACTCCCCAGGAAACGCGCCCAGTTTTGGTATCACTAGTGACGATTGGCAAAACCAAATTACAGAATTCACCCAATAGTTGCACGCGATATTCAGTCGCTTGGCGAATGGCAATTTCCTTTGGGCGATCGCCCGCTTCCCAATCATAAGGCGGTTGCCATTCGCGGATGGGACGCAAGCGATCTACTTGAGTTACCACTGCGATCGCGCTTAAGTCGGCTATTTCTGCCTGTATATCTGTGAGAAAATCCACATCCATTTGTAAGGCAGGATCGAGAGCAGGGGTGACAAGCAGTAGTAAATCTGCATTGTTGGCATAATCAAGCACTAATTTCCGCAGTCCGCCACGGTTGACTTGTTCATAACCTGGTGTATCCCAAAGCGTGAGCATGTCACCGCTGGGAGTTTGCCAGTGGTAATTTTGAATCTGTTCAGTACTGGGTAAAACATCCACAGCAGCTTGATCAGCTTGAAATAATGTATTAATCAAGCTGCTTTTTCCCGAACCTGTTCGCCCCACCAGCAGAATATTCACCGGTTTTTGTTCAACGGCCTCCACTGGTTCGGCTTGGGTTAAGATGTCTCGCAGTGTTTGAGTTTTGGTTGTGGGTAGTTTTGGTGTGGCAACTGTCGTTACTGAAGTCGGGATTGTTCTGCCGTAGAGAGCGATCGCTTGCTGACATAAGTTTCTCAGGGCAGTTTCCCGCAGTAGTTGACCCAAATTCACTAATAATTGCTCAGTAGCACGGTTACTAGTGCCTTTGGTGGCTCGGTTAGCAACAGCTACCACCGGATTTAAAAGCCACTGCGCCCAGTTCCAAACCCGCCAGAGTTTACGTGCAGATGGCTCCAGCTTGCGGTAAACTTCATATGCTTGGTATGCCTGTCCAACTGTCACCTGATTGAGAGCAGGAGATAACTTTTCCATCCATAGATCCATCCCATCCATTGTTCCCCGAATCAGTCCGTAAGCTTGGGGAACGTAAATATTGAGCAGCGGATATTGTACTTCGGGATTGTAGATACGAGCGATCGCCACTACTAAATCTTGGCATCGCTGCCAAAATGTGGCCCAATCTTCCCAAATCGGGCGATCGTTTTGTGCTGCTTGTAAAATTTCTTGGAGTGCGGCTTCTGCCTGTTTGGTGGTGTCAGTTTCTGCCGATAGTTCGACAGCATTATCTGTAGTAGATTCCAGTTTGGCGCTGACTTCCGCCAGTACGGCTTCCACCTGCTTGAACGCCGGTTGAGTCCATTTCACCAGTAACCAACGCCAGGCGACGAATACTAGAGTAAACACAGCCCAGATCCAATTAATACCCCAAGCGTGGATTTGTAACCCTGCGGATATTAATAAAAAAGTGATGATGGAGGCGATGGGGAGTGCTAAAACAACCCATTGCCACAACTTTAATCGCACCATTGCTCCATACCTATCTTGGTTAGAGTTCCTTACTGCTATTGTCGATCTAATACTCTTGTAGTTAGTTCTTTCCTGCCAGGAGAATATCTATTGTTAACTGATATCTTGCACCAGGCGACTGGAAGTCGCGGCTACATAGACGAAACCCGCCTGCGCGGGTTCAAACCCTCGATTTTGTGTTAGTCCGCCTAGGCGGACTTTGCTTGTATAGCCGCGATTTCTAATCGCTAGGGCTAGGTGCAACATATCAGTTAAGCGCTGTAGGGTGCGTTACGGACGTTAGTCCTAACGCACCGAAAATCAGTGATCGTGCGGCGCTTGGCGACAACACAACGCCAGTTGCAAAGGCTGTCGGCAGAGCCGCCCAACGCACTGGCTCCCCTACCAGCGCTACCAGTGCAAGATTTGGGGTGAATAGATCATACGGGCAAGTTCAGATGACGAGTTGTAATCAAAGTGGAGATTTGTCTACCTTTAGGATAGGATTTACGTGAATAAATCACAAAAAGCTGCTTTGTACAAGTTTTATTATGCTTGTAGACTTTACAGTTGAAAACTATCGGTCAATTAGAGAACCTGTAACTTTAAGTGCAGTTGCTCAAAAACAAAAGACTCGTCAAACAAGCCAAAGCAGCAAACGCAAACGAGTAAAGTCAGATGATGAAATTGCACCTGGATATCCTCTTGAAGGGTGGAATATTGAGCTTTTACCAGTTCTAGCTATTTTTGGAGCTAATGCATCAGGCAAAAGTAATGTTATCCAAGCTCTGGATTATTTATTGTTCATAATGGCTCAGGGTACACAGGAAGTAGTCAAATTTCAACCAATGTTTAAATATGCAAAACTAGACCCTTTCAAATTAGATAGTATTTCTGCTCACAGCCCAACAAAATTTGAATTACGAACTACATTTAACAATGCTATTTATACTTATTCTTTAATAATTAATCAAAATCATGTAATTTCAGAGAATTTAGACTATGCTTTAAACACAACTAAACGGACTCGTCGTTTATTCCATCGTCAATGGGATGAAGGTAGGAAAAAATTTATATGGAAAACTGGTGACGATTTTGCAGGGCCGCATAATCAGCTTCAAAAAAGTATCAAAGAGAATGAATTATTTATTAGTACTTTAGTCAAACTAGAAGTAGATATAATTGAGCCTTTTCTAAACTGGATAACAACTAGATGGATTGGAATTTACTTGAGAGGTGAAGATTTCGACCTTGCTTGGATTATTTCGATTATGCAAGATAAAAATAATTACAAGTTCAATGAATTACTTAAACAAGTATTAAATATTGTACATAAATTTGATACTGGACTGTCTCGGATAGAGTTTAAAAAGAAAGCTGAGAGTCAGACTGACTACAATATATATGCTGTGCATAATACTTATGATGGTGACGAAATTCAGTGGCTTTTTGATGAAGAATCTCTTGGTACTCAGAGTTTATTTAATTTGGCATTTCGTATAGTAATGTCTTTGAGCGTTGGGGGATTAATAATTGTCGATGAATTAGGTACAAATCTTCATCCAAATATTACAAAAAATATTATAAAAATATTTCAAAATTCTCAAACAAATCCAAAACGCGCTCAACTGATTTTCACTAGCCATGATAACACATTACAAAGAAATAACTTGTTACGGCGTGATCAAATTTGGTTTACCCAAAAACGTCCTGATCACAGTACTGAATTATATTCATTGAGCGATTTTAAGGTACGCAATGATTTAGCAATTGACAAAGCTTATTTAGATGGTCGCTTTGGGGCTGTCCCGTTTCTTCCATCTGATGAAGAAATGATTTTACAGGGTGATTAGCAGTGCCAAGACCGTTAAATCGTCGTCAACCAAGTAGAAATATTGCTCAAAAAATACTAATAACCTGTGAAGGGAGTAAAACAGAACCAATTTATTTTAAGAGCATTCGCAATGACTTGCGATCGCCAACTTTAAAAATTATTGTATTGGAAAATCAAGGTAGAACTGATCCACGTAGTATTATTGAAAGACTCATCGAAGAACGATCGCAGCTGAAAGAAAACCAGCAGTGGAATTCTAAAGATACTGCTTGGGCTGTGTTTGACGGAGATGAGCATATTGAAAAAAGTTTGGAAAATTGGCAAAGTGCAATTAATCGAGCTAAAAGTCAAAAGATTCAGCTAGCAATTACAAATCCTTGTTTTGAACTTTGGTATTTAATTCATTTTCAAGACCATTTTGCAGAAATTACTGGTGATAGATTGCGGAATTTGCTTGAAAAGCATATACCGAACTACGAAAAATCAATGTGTCTGTATCCAAATCCATTAAAACCTTTGACTAAACAAGCAATTCAACGTGCTGATCAGATTGCAGGACAGATCCAACGTAATGAACTAGATGAACACTCGAATCCCTGCTGTAGTCGATTGCCAGAGTTGGTTAGTCTTTTATTAAAGGAAGAATTAAACAAATAAAATTTTGTTGAAAAGGTTGTGACCTACTGACGGCTAACTTACCCAGATTCAACCTGCGGTGATTCGGGCAGTTTAAAATACGTATCTTTATACTACGGTAAATCAATCAAGTTATAGTAGAATATTTTGTAACCGCGATCGCTTGCTTTGGGATGTTGCTTGCAGTTGATGGCAAGACACCCCCTCAAGCGATCGAGTGTGAACACTGCTTTATGATTAACTCTGGAGAATTTACATGAGCTACAAGCACATTGAAGTCAAGCCTACATCTGGTTTCACCGGTGCTGAAATCAGCGGCGTGGATCTTTCGCGTCCTCTGGAGGATGATGTAGTTAAAGAAATTCGTCAAGCATTATTGAAGTGGAAAGTCGTGTTCTTCCGTAATCAGAACATCGATCATGCTGCTCAAATTGCCTTTACGAGTCGTTTCGGCGAAGTCACCTATGCACATCCCCACGAAGATGAGCCAATTGAGGGCTTCTCAGAAATCCTCCCCATTGACCGCAGCCGCTACGAACGACGCAACGGGCTGCGCCGTTCCAGCTACGAAAGTCGTTGGCATACAGATGTGACAGCGGTTGTCAACCCACCTGCGGCGTCCATTTTGCGTGCGGTTAACGTCCCTAGCATCGGTGGTGACACACAGTGGACTAATTTAGTAGCAGCCTATGAAGGTCTGTCAGCACCTCTGCGTGCCTTGGCTGACGGGCTGAAAGCTGAACATCGGTTCAATGCGCGTTTGAATCTGCCCAGCAACAGCAAACTCGTCCAGCGCATCGCAGCTAATCCCTTGGTTTCCATTCATCCGGTGGTGCGCGTTCATCCTGAGACAGGCGAACGGGCGTTGTATGTCAACCCAGGCTTTACCTCCCACATTCTTGATGTATCACGTCAAGAAAGCGATTTGCTGCTGGAGTTGTTCTTTAACCAGATCACCAAACCTGCATACACTACCCGCTTCCGCTGGAACAACGGGGATATCGCCTTCTGGGATAACCGCGCCACCGCCCATTTAGCCCCCCAAGATTTGGATCATGTGGAAGTTGAGCGTGTGCTGTATCGCACTACCATCACTGGCGACGTTCCAGTCGGCCCTGATGGTTTCCGGTCACAAGTGGTTGAAGGTGAACCGTTTAGCAGCGAATTACCAACCGTCTTGAAAAATCAAGTCAAGCAACCAGAAGCACAACCAGTGCTTTCGTAAGTTAGTAGGGGCGGTTAGAAACCGCCTCTATATAGACAAAACCCGCGCAGACGGGTTTCAAACCCTTAATTTCCCCTTAGTCCGCGTAGGCGGACTTCGTTTGTATAGCCGCGAATTTCATTCGCCGGGGCTTTATTAATTACGAATTAGGAATTGTTGTTCTAACACAGCTGCAACTCGTAAAATTAACGCTTCATTATATGGTGCAGCTATCAATTGCACACCTAAAGGTAGGGCATCTGGGCGTTGAATTGGTATTGATAAAACAGGTAAACCGATGAAAGATAATGGTTGAGTGAATAAACCTAAATGAGGACGGACGAGAATTTCCTCTCCATCTAAAATCATCGTTTGTTGACCAATTACTGGTGCTGAAATTGGTGTAGTTGGGGCAAGAATTACATCGACATTTTGAAACACTTCACGGACGCGATCGCGATACCATTTTCTAAACCGTTGTGCTTGCAAATACCAATTACTAGGAATTAACGCCCCAGCCAAAAAGCGATCGCGGGTTGCGGGGTCAAAATCTTGGGGACGCGATCGCAATTTATCCAAATGCAGATTTGCCCCCTCAGTAGCTGTAATTACAAATGCTGCTGCACGGGCGCGCTGTGCTTCTGGTATCGTTACATACTCAGTTACATGCAAAGCATCCGCCACCTGTTGTACTGCTGCTAAAGCTTCCGGTGCTGCACCTGTGATAAAATAATCATCAGCAATAGCAATTTTGATACCAGAAATATCTTGATTTAATTGTGGTAAACATAATTCAGGAAGACGCTTAGTACAAATTGGATCGCGATCGTCTTCACCTTGAAGTACATCGAACACCGTAGCAATATCCTGTACCGAACGAGCAAAAGGCCCAATATGGTCAAAACTGCTAGAAAATAAAGCTACACCAGCACGCGATAACCGTCCGTAAGTTGGTTTCAAACCAAAAACACCACACAAAGCTGCTGGAACCCGAATTGAACCATTAGTATCAGAACCCAGCGTCAACGGTACCAACCCAGCAGCAACAGCCGCCGCCGAACCCCCAGAAGAACCGCCAGCCAACCGTTGTAAATCATGAGGGTTGTGAGTAGCACCGTAATGGGAGTTTTCCGTCACAAACCCATAGGCGTACTCATCCATATTTAAAGCACCAACCAACACAGCACCAGCTTGTTTCAGCTTAGCCACTGCTGTTGCATCCTGAGTAGCTGCTGGGTTTTCCGCATTAATTTTCGACCCCGCCAGAGTAGTTAAACCAGCGATATCAAAGAGATTTTTTACCGCAAAAGGTACACCAGCCAACACACCAGGGTGATTACCTTGTGCTACTTCATCATCAATTCGTGCTGCATCAGCCAAAGCTTTTTCAGCAATTACAGCCGTAAAACAGTTGAGTTCATCATCTCGCGCTGCTATGCGTGCTAGTGCGTCCTGAGTAACTTGCACCGCACTCACTTTACCTTCACGTATAGCAGTTGCTATTGATACAGCATCATTCATGGTTCAAACACAGGTGCAGCTTCAACATCTTCCGGTAAAGGGAAAGAATTTACTAATTGTGCGATCGCTTTAATTCTCTCAAAATTTGCCACCACCCCATCCCGATATTCATCCCTTAATTGCAAATCCAACAACAACGCCATTTGGTCAACATACTCACCTGCTTCAAACTCCAGACCTTCCATATCTCTTCCTTTGCGGTTCGTTATTCTAAATCTACAACTTCTTGCGGCAACTCAAAAAATCCATCTTCCCCAGATTCAAAATCAACCACCTGATAGACAGCATCAACATTTAACTCCCCATAAATGTGAGGAAATAATTCACCTATTTCAGCCTCTTCATAGCGAATTTCAGCTTGAACTTTTTCAGAATCAATAAAAAGCAATACCAAATCTTTTTGATTAAAGAAAAACCTATTTGCAACTTTGACAAATTGCCTTAACTGAGAACAGTGGATAAAACCTTCAGTATCCAGCGAATCAGCACAATAGTTGCCGATAAATTTCGCTTCTTCCCATTGTTGGCGTTGAGTTATGTGGAGAATAGTGTTCATGTTGTTTGCATCATTTTACGAATATCGTCTAAAGGCGATTCAGCTTCAGTAGGTTCATCTGGACAAAATTCTAAAATTACTTTAATATTCAGATTGCCACTATGCTTAGAATTTGATGGATTAATTATTTCTGTACTTACTTTTATTCTAATTTTTCCTGCTTGCCAGCCTGTAGAACCAACCCTGAAAACTTGACAGTGTATGTCTTCCATAGAAGATTGCCATATAATATCTTCAGCTTTAAATTTTACTTCGTTTATGCATAGCTTACATAAAATACCCGAAACAGAATAATCTGGATGATGTTCGCGTAATGGTGTACAAAATTTTTGTCTAAACTGTTCAGTTATTAATTCTTTAAACCTGCCAACAATATATGTATCTTTATCAAATAACAAAACATCTGTATCACAGTCTAATAGTTGAGATTTATTATTCACGATCATCTTATTACTCGATGTAAATTATGAATTATCTGCATGATGAGTTAAACTAATTAACTATTTTAATCTGCTATTTTTAACATGTCTTAAGTGAAAGTACTTGATTTAAAACTTCAACAAAATTTTTCTTTCAAATCTCACGCAGAGACGCAGAGGCGCTGAGAAAAAACCTCTGTGTCTCTGCGCCTCTGCGTGAGGTAATTAATTCTATAAATTCGTCGGAACACACACATCAGGCGCACACAAACTAGGAAATTGTAGTGTCGTCACCTCAAACGAATTCAAATCTACTTTACGAATAGCATGATTATTAGTATCAGCAATATATAAATATGAATTAATAGCACTCAATCCCGAAGGTTCAAAAAAGCGGCTATTTTTACCTTGACCATCTTGTAAACCAGCAGCACCATCGCCTAAAATTGTTTGACAATTCCCTGTACTAGGACTAACTAATTTAATTTTGTGATTGTAAGTATCAGCTACCCACAAATAATTTTCAGCATATTCCACTCCTAAACAATGCTGTAATCGTACATCCTCACCTTGTCCATCAACATCACCAAAACCAAATAAACCACCACTACCGCAAACAGTTCTGACTTGTTGCGGTTCTACTAGTTTCACACCACGAATTGAACTGACTTCACTATCAGCAATATATAATTCTTGTCCATTGGTTGTGATACCGCTAGGTTGTGCAAAAGCAGACTCAGTTAATGAACCATCAACACAAGCTTCTGCACCAGTTCCAGCATAGGTATTAATAATGCTTGTTGCTAAATCCATTTGCCAAATTTGGTGCGGGCCAGCCATTGCAATAAACAAAGTATTTCCAACTTTCACTAAATCCCAAGGAGAATTCAAAGCAGTTTCTAAACCAACACCTCCATGAGGATAAATATTATGGCTTTGTTCACCAGTTCCGGCGATGGTTTCCACAACTTGATGCTGCAAATCAACTCGCCGCAAAGCATGATTTTCTGTATCAGCAACATAAAGAATCTGATTTTCAGCATCAAATGTCATTCCTTGGGGTGCAAAAAACTGTGCTTCGCTAAAAGCACCGTCAGTTAAACCAGATTTACCCGTACCAATTAAATGCAAAATTTCGCCGTCAAAGTTACTCATCACCAAGCGATGATGTCCAGAGTCAGCGATGAATAAATTTGTTGAGGTAGCTAGGACTTTACCAGGAAAAGCTAAGGGTGTAATTAATGGTTGACGCTGTTTTTCTAAAGTCAAGCTAAGTTCTTGAAAATTAATAGTACCTTTCTCAAGGTGTTGGCTAATTAATTGTTGAATTAGTTGATCTAAAGCGTCACGATTTCCTTCACCAGAGACGTAGCCAACTACATAACCTTCCGGGTCGATGACCATCAAAGTAGGCCAAGCACGCACAGTATACTCTTCCCAAACTCGAAAACCACTATCTACTAAAACTGGGTGTTCGATGTCATAACGGAGAATAGCTTGGCGGATGTTTTCGGTTTCTTTTTCGTTGTCAAATTTGGCAGAGTGAACACCAATAACAGTAAGACTATCTTTATATTTTTGTTCTAAATATTTCAGATCTGGTAAAACGTGCAAACAATTGATACAGCAGTATGTCCAAAAGTCTAAAATTACAACTCTACCTTTGAGTTGCTTTAGAGATAAAGGTTTATCGGTATTTAACCAAGAATAATTTTGCGGTAATTCTGGCGCTCTGACACGGGAAGCCATAAAATTAAAAATTAAGAATTCAAAATTAAAAATGCAAGCATTATGCTTATTGACTATAACTAATTTCAAGTGGCTGAATCTTTTGTGAAAAAATTTGACAAATTAACTACTACCGAGTTGTTAGGCTGGGTACAACAAGCTAAAACCCAAGCTGAACAAGGACGAATTCTGGATCGCATCCCCAAATTAGCTTTAGCTAACCCTGATTGGTTTGCAGTTCACATCTGCTGTGAATCAAAGCATTACAGCCTTGGAGATACAGCTTGTGTGTTTCCGTTGATGAGTGTGATCAAGCCATTTTCGTTTCTCTATCTGCTAGAACATGGGGGAGCAGAAACGGTGTTACAGTGGGTGGGAATTAAACCTTCTGATGCACCCTTCAATTCTCTAGATCAACTAATTGCCGATCGCGGACACCCCCGCAATCCGATGATTAATACTGGGGCTATTGCCCTTGCAGATAAGTTACCAGGAAAGGATGCTAGCGATCGCACTCAATTATTTTGTCAATGGTTGAATCAATTAGCCGGCTGTCATCTCAAGTTAGACCAGGTGATGTTAGCTTCTGTGCGTTCATCGCCTTCCTCGGCTAATCAAGCGATCGCTAATTATCTAGCCGAAACTGGACATATTAACAATCTTGATATAGCACTTGACACTTACGAGCAAATATGCTGTTTATCTGGACAAGTTGAGGATTTAGCTTCACTGGGAAAACTTTTAGCTTGTGAAAGCAGTTTTTTGGCATCACAGCACCGCCAAATTGTCAACGCCGTGATGTTAACCTGTGGACTTTACGAAGCTTCTGCCCAGTACACTGTCAGAATTGGACTACCGATGAAATCGGGGATTAGTGGTGGACTTTTAGCAATCGTACCAGGAGAGGGTGCGATCGCTACTTACAGTCCTGCTTTGGATAGTATAGGCAATCCTGTAGGTGCGATCGCCTTTATTGAAGCTTTATCGCAAAAGTTAAAGTTGAGTATCTTCAGCTAATGAAAGTTGACGACCGATAACCGATAACAGATGAAAGTCATCAGTCATCAGTCAACACAATTGAGTCATTGTTTTTCAACTTCAGGAACTCCTGTTTTTGGTAACTCAGTTGCTTCAGGTGTTGGTGTTACCTCTGGTTGTGCTTCTGGTGCAGGAGACTCGATAATCTCTGGTAGCGTGGGGGGTAAGCTTGGTGATGGTTGAACAGTGGGACGGGAACGGTTAAAAAATCCGCTAAATCTTTGTTTTTTAGGTTCAGGAACTACTGTTTTTGGTAATTCTGTCGCTTCAGGCGTGGGTGTCACCTCTGGTTGTACTTCTGGCGTAGTTTCTGGTAGCGGTGTAACCGGCTCTGGTGTAGGAGATTCAATAATCTTTGGTTCAGGAACTACTTTTTGTGGTAATTCTGTCGCAGGTGTTAGTTCTGGTGTAGTTTCTGGTGTGCTAGGTGATGGTTCGACACTAGGACGGGAACGATTAAAAAATCCGCCAAATCGCTGTTTTTCTGGTTCAGGAACTACTTTTTTTGGTAATTCTGTCGCTTTGGGTGTGGGCGTTACCTCTGGCTGTGGTAATTCGGTTGGCTGTGTTTGGGGAATTTCTGGAACTTTAATTTCAGGAATTGGCTGCTTTTCTTCCTGGGACTGTGGTTGTGGTGTAATTTCCACAGTAGGAGTTGTGGTAGGGGTAGGCGTGGGGGTTGGTGGAATAGTTGGTTTCTTGACGTAATTCTGGTCTACAATGCCACGCACATCTTCAGCTTTCAATTCTCCTCTGACAATTCTCGACAGAGTGTCTTTCCCCTTTGGCTGGTAATTAATCACTCTGACAGTAGTGTTAAAGGCATTTTTTACAGGGTTTCCTTGGTTATCTAGAAATTCCAGTTTTACCCAGTTTTTACCAGGCTTGAAGCCTTTAAGATAAATTGCTTGCCAACTGTCAAGAACAAAGCTTTCGCCATTGATGGTACACCGGATGCGCCAATCACCAAATTCATCGTTGGGATTGTCTTTAGCAACAAGGCGCAGGGGAGCATTAGTCAGGTAAAAATCCAGTAGGATTGGTTCTGCACCATAATTGTCTTTGGGACGGCTATAGGTGAGTAAGGGCAAAGCCGCATCCGGCTGGTTGTCGTCAGTTTTGGTAAAAATGTGAAATGTTGTCTGGGCATAAGCGCCTTCATTTTTAAAGCTTTCATGCCAAGGACGAGAGGCAAAGACGCGCAGGGTATGAGTACCAGCAGACAAGTCTGGCAAAACTAGCGGCTGCTTCAAGTCGTAAACAGCTACATAAGGTTGATTATCGAGAATTACATGTAAATGAGGCCCTAATTGTAATTCTGGGTCTTTAAATATTGGTAAATCTTTAACCTGAAAGTTAACTTTAACGGTGTTTTCCTCTAGGACTTCATCAGGTTTAGGCGTAACTATTGTAACTTGTGGTCGATAAACTTCTAAAGCTGGGCGTAGTTCTTGAATGACATCAGGAGGGGAAACTTCTGAAAATTGCTGAGAAATCTGTTGAGGTTTTTCTGTATAGCCAGTAGATACTTCTTTACTTACAGCTTTTTCGCCGCAACTAGCCAAATTTAATACCAGCACTAAAGTTATTAACCATCTAAAAATAGCAAAACTCCTAGAGAGGAGCTTCTCTAAAATCGGCTTCTGCCACAAATTCATGCCTTACACCCAGGTATAGTCTTCAACAACTGACAAAGTTATTTTGGCTTAAACTGTCCACCCGGAACTATAGCCCAAAAGGTGAAATCTTCCCGACATCCCACAAAATTTCCCACTCACACCGTCAACAGTCATCAGTCATCTGTCATCGGTCAACGCCGACTATGAGTAGTTATGCAATTTATACGCCGTTGAAGAAAAGCACAGAATTTCTACTATATACAGTAAAATCATAAATTTTACGAATTGTTATCCTTTGTAAATTATATGAATAAACTATTGACTTTTTGGACAAAAGTTTAAACTTAAAAGGCAGGAAAGGCAATTATTTCAGCGATTTTGAATTATTGTTAAAATGTGTCCAACAGTGTACGAGTGAAGACTCTATAATTCAACAGAAACAACACTCCACATCAAGAGTCTTCCATCGCTGCTCCAGAAGTTTTCTGGAAGCTGCGATCGCAGTTCACTTTGTGGTATCCATGATTCCTCATTCCTTATCCACAGAGGAGGTCGAATGACAATCAGTCCTCCGGAGCGAGAGGAAAAAAAGGCCAGAGTCATAGTTGATAACGATCCGGTTCCTACCTCATTTGAAAAATGGGCGCAGCCAGGACACTTCGACAGAACTCTAGCCAGAGGTCCCAAAACCACCACATGGATTTGGAACCTTCATGCCCTCGCCCACGATTTTGATACACATACAAGCGATTTAGAAGAGATATCCCGCAAGATATTCGCCGCGCACTTCGGTCACTTAGCCGTTGTGACGATTTGGCTAAGCGGGATGATATTCCACGGGGCGAAGTTCTCTAACTACGAAGCGTGGTTAAGCGACCCGTTGAATGTCAAGCCAAGCGCTCAAGTCGTTTGGCCAATTGTGGGACAAGACATTCTCAATGCTGATGTCGGGGGTGGTTTCCACGGCATTCAAATCACCTCTGGCTTGTTCCAGGTATGGCGTGGCTGGGGTATTACTAACTCCTTCCAACTGTACGTAACTGCCATTGGTGGCTTGGTACTAGCAGGCTTGTTCCTGTTTGCTGGTTGGTTCCACTATCACAAGCGCGCTCCTAAACTGGAATGGTTCCAGAATGTGGAGTCGATGCTGAATCACCACTTGCAAGTGTTGCTAGGTTGTGGTTCTTTGGGATGGGCTGGTCACTTGATCCATGTGTCCGCACCAACCAACAAGCTGCTGGACGCAGGTGTTGCCCTCAAAGACATACCTTTGCCCCACGAATTCATCCTGAACAAAGACTTGTTGATTGAGCTTTATCCTGGGTTTGCCAGTGGTTTAGCGCCTTTCTTCACTTTGAACTGGGGACAATATGCTGACTTCTTGACATTCAAGGGCGGTCTGAACCCAGTAACAGGTGGCTTGTGGTTGACAGATATTTCTCATCACCACCTAGCGATCGCAGTACTGTTCATCATTGCTGGGCATCAATACCGCACCAACTGGGGTATCGGTCACAGCATTAAAGAGATCCTAGAAAACCATAAAGGCCCCTTCACTGGTGAAGGACACAAAGGACTCTACGAAAACCTGACCACATCTTGGCACGCTCAGTTGGCAACCAACCTTGCCTTCTTGGGTTCCTTGACCATCATCATCGCGCACCACATGTACGCGATGCCCCCCTATCCATACTTGGCAACTGACTACGCTACGCAGTTGTGCATATTCACTCACCATATTTGGATAGGTGGCTTCCTCATCGTTGGTGGAGCAGCTCACGCAGCTATCTTCATGGTGCGGGATTATGATCCTGTGGTTAACCAAAACAACCTCCTGGATCGGGTGCTTCGTCACCGGGATGCGATTATCTCTCATCTCAACTGGGTGTCTATTTTCCTTGGCTTCCACAGCTTTGGACTTTACATCCACAACGACACAATGCGTGCGTTGGGTCGTCCTCAAGACATGTTCTCTGATACGGCAATTCAGTTGCAGCCAGTATTTGCTCAGTGGATACAAAATATCCACGCCTTAGCTCCTGGTAGCACTGCACCCAATGCCTTAGAACCTGTGAGTTATGTGTTTGGCGGCGGTATTTTGGCTGTAGGCGGTAAAGTCGCAGCTGCACCCATTGCTTTGGGTACAGCCGACTTCCTGATTCACCACATTCACGCCTTCACCATTCACGTCACCGTCTTGATTCTGCTCAAGGGCGTACTGTATGCCCGTAGTTCTCGTCTGATTCCAGACAAGGCAAACCTGGGCTTCCGCTTCCCTTGCGACGGCCCTGGTCGTGGCGGCACATGTCAAGTATCTGGTTGGGACCATGTGTTCCTCGGATTGTTCTGGATGTACAACTCCCTATCGATTGTGATTTTCCACTTCAGTTGGAAAATGCAATCGGATGTTTGGGGAACTGTAGACGCAGACGGTACTGTGACTACCATCACAGGTGGTAACTTTGCCCAAAGTGCCATCACCATCAACGGCTGGTTGCGTGACTTCTTGTGGGCACAAGCTTCACAAGTCATCAACTCCTATGGCAGTGCGCTATCTGCCTATGGTTTACTGTTCTTAGGCGCTCACTTTGTTTGGGCATTCAGCTTGATGTTCCTGTTCAGTGGTCGCGGCTACTGGCAAGAATTGATTGAGTCCATCGTTTGGGCACACAATAAACTAAAGGTAGCGCCAGCAATTCAGCCTCGCGCTCTGAGCATCATTCAGGGACGCGCTGTTGGTGTAGCTCACTACCTATTAGGAGGAATAGCCACAACCTGGGCTTTCTTCCACGCACACATCCTTTCAGTAGGGTAGCAATCAGTTTTGTAAAAGTTAGGAGTTAGGAGTTAGGAGTTAGAAATGAAATTAGAAGTTAGGAGTTAGGAGTTAAAAATAAAAATTTAAAACTCATAACTTACAGCTGATAATTCTCAATTCCTAACTCATAACTCTCAACTCATAACTCTCAACCCTGATACCTGATGGCTAAAGGTCAGAGGAATTATCAAACCTATGGCAACAAAATTTCCCAAATTTAGCCAGGATCTCGCACAGGACCCGACTACTCGTCGGATATGGTATGCGATCGCTACAGGCAACGACTTTGAAAGTCATGATGGCATTACAGAGGAAAATCTTTACCAAAAGATTTTCGCAACTCACTTCGGTCACTTGGCAATCATCTTCCTGTGGGCATCCAGCCTCCTGTTCCACGTAGCCTGGCAAGGTAACTTTGAACAGTGGATTAAAGATCCCCTGCATGTACGCCCCATCGCTCACGCGATTTGGGACCCCCACTTCGGTAAACCAGCGATCGAAGCGTTTACCCAAGCAGGTGCAAACTATCCAGTAAACATTACTTACTCTGGTATCTACCACTGGTGGTATACCATCGGTATGCGGACGAACAGCGAACTGTACACCGGTTCAGTCTTCCTGCTGATCTTCGCAGCTGTGTTATTGTTCGCTGGTTGGCTACACTTGCAACCCAAGTTCCGTCCCAGCTTGGCATGGTTTAAGAGCGCTGAACATCGTCTAAACCACCACTTGGCAGGTTTATTTGGCGTTAGCTCTTTGGCTTGGACAGGTCACTTGGTTCACGTTGCTATCCCCGAAGCTCGCGGACAGCACGTAGGTTGGGATAACTTCTTAACCACCGCACCTCACCCAGCAGGTTTGACACCTTTCTTTACTGGTAACTGGGGTGTATACGCTCAAAACCCTGACACTGCAGGCCATGTGTTCGGCACATCTCAAGGTGCAGGAACAGCGATTCTAACTTTCTTGGGTGGTTTCCATCCCCAGACAGAATCCTTGTGGTTGACTGATATTGCTCACCACCACTTGGCGATCGCTGTACTGTTCATTGTTGCTGGTCACATGTACCGCACTAACTTTGGAATTGGTCACAGCATCAAAGAAATGCTGAATTCCAAGGGTGGTTTAGTACCCGGAAGCAAGAGTGAAGGTCAGTTTAACTTGCCTCACCAAGGCTTGTATGACACCTACAACAACTCCCTACACTTCCAGTTAGGAATTCACCTAGCTGCTTTGGGAACCATCACCTCCCTAGTAGCTCAGCACATGTACGCTTTGCCTCCTTACGCATTTATTGCTAAGGATTACACCACTCAGGCAGCGTTATATACTCACCACCAATACATTGCGATCTTTTTGTTGGTTGGTGCATTCGCCCACGGGGCAATATTCTGGGTTCGTGACTACGACCCCGAACAAAACAAAGGTAATGTTCTCGACCGTGTATTGAAGCACAAAGAAGCGATTATCTCGCATTTAAGCTGGGTATCCCTTTTCTTAGGCTTCCACACCCTCGGTTTGTACGTCCACAACGACGTAGTAGTTGCTTTTGGTACTCCTGAAAAGCAAATCTTGATTGAGCCGGTATTTGCTCAGTTCATTCAAGCTGCTCACGGTAAAGTACTCTACGGCTTAGACACCTTGCTGTCTAACCCTGATAGCATCGCTAGCACAGCATGGCCCAACTACGGCAACGTATGGCTACCAGGCTGGTTGGATGCGATCAACTCCAGCACCAATTCTCTGTTCTTAACCATTGGCCCTGGCGACTTTTTGGTACACCATGCGATCGCTTTGGGTCTGCACACCACCACCTTGATTTTGGTCAAAGGTGCTTTGGATGCGCGTGGTTCTAAGCTGATGCCCGATAAAAAGGACTTCGGCTACTCCTTCCCCTGTGACGGCCCCGGCCGTGGCGGTACCTGCGACATCTCCGCTTGGGACGCTTTCTACCTAGCATTGTTCTGGGCATTGAACACAGTCGGTTGGTTAACCTTCTACTGGCATTGGAAACACCTAGGTATTTGGCAAGGTAACGTTGCTCAGTTCAACGAAAACTCCACATACCTCATGGGTTGGTTCCGTGATTACCTGTGGGCTAACTCCGCTCAGTTGATTAACGGTTACAACCCCTACGGCGTGAATAACCTATCTGTTTGGGCCTGGATGTTCCTCTTCGGACACCTAGTTTGGGCAACTGGCTTCATGTTCTTAATCTCCTGGAGAGGTTACTGGCAAGAGTTGATTGAAACTCTGGTTTGGGCGCACGAACGTACTCCTCTAGCTAACTTGGTTCGCTGGAAAGATAAGCCTGTGGCTCTGTCCATCGTCCAAGGTCGCTTGGTTGGTCTAGCTCACTTCACTGTTGGCTATGTCTTGACCTACGCAGCCTTCTTGATTGCCTCTACGGCTGGTAAGTTCGGTTGATCTGGCTACTAGTTTGATAGGTTAAGTAATTTAAATCCCCCGTCTGATGGCGGGGGTTTTTTTTGATGGTAAATGGGAAATATAAGGGAACTCCGAGAAATAAATTATCCCGTTGAAGTTGCTGACTGATAAATGACGAACGTTAATACAAAGATTTGTAGTGACCAATGAGAAGACCACAAACAGTGAAAGCCTTAGAAGAATTAGGTAGGGCGCGTCTCTCAAAAAACTTTTTTATGCGAGATTTTCTCTACTCTGAAATTTCACAAATTGAAGGGATACCTAATATACCAGATAACCCAGAGTTAGCGATCGCCGCAGGTAAAAACCTCTGTGAGCAAGTCCTAGAACCAATTCAAGATGCTTTAGGAAGAATCAGCATTCGTTCTGCCTTTCGCTCATCTGCTGTTAACGCCAAAGGCGCAGAGAACAAAAATCAGTACAACTGTGCCAAGAATGAATCTAATTACGCAGGACATATCTGGGATGTTAGGGACGCTGACGGCTATATGGGTGCAACAGCTTGTATTATTGTTAACTCATTTATTGATTACTATGAAAAAACTGCTGATTGGACAGCATTAGCATGGTGGATTCATGATCATATTGATAACTATAGTGGGATGGAATTTTTTCCCAAGTATGCTGCTTTTAATATAGGTTGGTCTGAAAATCCAGAGCGGAGAAAATCTTGTATTTATAGTTATGTGCCAAATCCTCATACAGGTAAAAAAGGGTATCTGACAAAGAAGGGGGAAGATAACTATGAGGGTTCACATCAAAAGTTTTATCAGAAATTTATAGGAGAACTTGGGAAGGGTGTATGGTTACAACCTTAAATAATTCATAAACTACAAAATCCCTGACTGACTTGGGATAGTGAAGATATTAGATTTTCTCTTCATTAATGGGAAAGATAAGAGAAGGGGCGGGCAAGATGCCCACCCCACAAGAAAAACTACTAATAACTTTCTATAATGCAAGAGCCAGGGTTTAAAATTTATGACAGGAGATTACCTCATTGGGAATTAGATGGGGCAATTTATTTTATTACTTTTAATACTTGGGAAAAATTAGAACTTAGCCTCGATGCTATAGAGATAGTCTTTAATTCTTGCTTGTTTTTTAATAACAAAAGATATCAAATATTTGTTTTAGTAATTATGTCAAATCATGTACATTTACTTATTCAGCCCTTACTCAAGTCTAAAAACGAGCTTTGGTCACTGAGTAGCATTATGAAAAGCATTAAAGGCTATAGTGCCAAACAAATTCCCAACGTCATGAATCATATAGGAAAAATATGGCAAGATGAGCGATATGACAGAATTGTTAGAAATGAGCAAGAGTTTCAACAATATTGGGAATACATCAGACAAAATCCTGTAAAAGCAGGACTGGCTTCTACACCAGAAGATTATCCTTTCTTCTGGCAAACCTCAAAATAACCTCAAATATTGCATTTACTCTTGTGGGGTGGGCATCTTGCCCGCCCCTTAACTTATATATTCATCCAGTTCACTTAAAGACATAAATTTTTAAACCTATAGAAGCGAACAATATAATTACTGCTAAAGGAGAGATGATGTCTGATTTATTATTCAGAATTCCTATTGTACCTTGGGTACAAGAAACCATGCAGAAGATGAATGTTTATGAAAACGAAGCACTAGAAATCTGGAGTGATTACTGGTATGACACATACAAACAATTAGGTGGTAAAAGTAAGAATTCTGGCACAAAAGGTTGTCCAAGATGTGCAGCATACGGTTTATGGTATTTAGGTCGTCTTGTCGATAGCGTTCAAACTTATAAAGGCTGGGAAATTACAAAAATCAAACATGAGCTAGGTAAAAATGCAGCATACACAGTGCTATCTCTGGAAATATTACAGCAACAAGTAGGTAATACAAATACACAAGCCTTATGGTCTAGTGTTAGAGAACTATATCAGCAAAGACTGAACGAAGAGGCAGCTAAAAGTGAACAAGGACAAATTAAAATAGCCTTAGCGCTGTTTAATACGAAGTTAATAGTTTTACCATAAATAGTAGACGCAAACTTGTAAAATATCCGCTAACCAAAGATGAACACTAAACTTGTGGAATCGCTGTTGCAAGTTATATTATCTCTTTCTAATGAAGAGCGATCGCTCTTAGAAGAAAAACTATTTTTCGATTCATCAGAACCTTCAATCCGTGACCTAATACAACTTGCTCAAATTGGTGGTTCATTTAAATTTCTCGAAGATGAACCAGACATATACACTATTGAAGACGGAGAACCTATCTAATGTCTCTCCAAAAAGGTGATATCGTCTTGGTTCCATTTCCGTTTACAGACTTGAGTGGAACAAAGCTACGCCCTGGTTTAGTTTTATGGGTAGATACTATGGGGGATGATATCACTTTATGTTTTATTTCATCTCAAAATATAAGTAGTTTGAGTCCAGAAGAGTTTATCTTAGAACCTTCAGATCCAGATTTTACTAGTACTGGATTACGAGTTACTTCTAAAGTTAGGGTAACTCGAATAACCACCCTAGAACGTAGACTCATCACTAGAAGGATAGGTAAATTAGGAGCAAGTCAAGTTCAACAGTTGAATACAGTAATACTTCAAGCCTTGAAACTGACATCATAATTAGGGCTAACGTATTTTGCTAAAAGAAAAATAAACAAGCACTATCTTTTAGTTTTGTTTTAGATTGATGTGTAAAATAACAAAAATAATAAAAAAGCGATCGCCCATCAACCACTTTAATCAAAAGTCATTTAAAAAAGACCTTCTATCCCACTGCAAAGTCGGTATAATGTCGCATCTTTGGTGGATCAAAACCTAAAACAATATCTTGCTTGGGAACACCCAATTGAACTAATTCATTTGCAATACCTACTTCTGTACCATCCTGCTGAATCCAAATTTTGCCATTGATGATATCGACGTGAAGGACTGTACCATATACCCGCTTAGAATTGCGCCAACCAACATAGACTAATTGGTAGTGGTCATGTTCAGTATCAAAAATAGTTTGGGCTTGGATACGTTCATCCCACACAAGTTTAGCGTGTTCGTTTAGCAAATTTTTTATATGTTCTCTGTATTCATTGACGGTAGCCATCGTTCAATTACCTCCCCATCAATATCGTAGATCAATAGAAGAAGTTGGTTTTGCACTACAAGTCCAAGAATAAACGAGGTTGCAAAAAATCGCTCATAAATATCGCTGGATACAGCTAAATACAAAACTCGTTGTGGGTCTTGAGAGTTTAAAGCAGACCTATATGCTATAAATTGCCCTAAAGCTCCGTAAAATTCTGAAATTTTTGATGGCCCAAGGAAGCTTTTAATTTCTACAGCAATTTTCCGTCCTTCCCTCTGGGCTGCAATTACTTTTTCTGCACCAAGGTCAATAGCTAAGTCAAATGTACCAGCTTGCAATGGGTAGGGGTCGTGTGTAATTAGCCAACCATCTTTTTGGAGAGCAATTTTAACAACTTCATGAAAGGCATCTCTAGCAGACAAAGTAAAAATATTGTTCTAAAAAATGTGTTTACAAGCAACAATTATCTCAAAAGTTAGGCTTTACATGTCAATACGTTTCAGTTAAAGATGCTTTAAAGAATAAGTTAATAGTAATATAACTGTAAAATGTCCTAAACGACTGATTTTGATTAGACTACTATAAATTTCTTGACGATGAGCCAGACATATACTCTCTTGAAGACGGAGAACCTATCTAATCTCTCTCCAAAAAGGTGATATCGTCTTAGTAATAAACGACTATAAACTAACTAACGGAGTTATCAGGTGTCTATCCCCGAAATTACACAAACACTATTAGCAGCAAAAAACGCCAAAGGACTAAGCTTTGCAGATTTAGAAAAAATTCTCGGACGCGATGAAGTATGGATTGCGGCTTTATTCTACCGTCAAGCTACTGCTTCCGAGTCAGAGGCTAAGTTACTGGTTGAAGCATTAGGGTTAGATGCAAGCTATATTCAAGAGTTAACTGCATCGCCTGTAAAAGGATTGGGGCCAATTGTACCAACAGACCCACTAATTTATCGTTTTTATGAGATTATGCAAGTGTACGGGTATCCACTTAAAGACGTAATTCAAGAAAAGTTCGGCGATGGAATTATGAGCGCCATTGATTTTACTTTAGATGTGGAGAAAGAAGAAGACCCCAAAGGCGATCGCGTGAAAATTATTATGTCTGGCAAATTTCTACCCTACAAAAAATGGTAAACTTTTACTCTGGCGAATAATAGGGTTTCTCTATCTAAAAATAACTACTAAGTTATAAATATAACAATCCGCTAATTTCACAACATTAATTCTTCTTGACAGACGAAACTGAAATAAACCACCTAACTGGTCTTTTTAGCCCTTATTATACTCAAAATCACGGAGCAGTATATTTGGGTGATAGCCTAGAGCTAATTAAATTCATTGATGACAACAGTATTAATTTAATCTTGACATCACCCCCGTTTGCTCTCACCCGCAAAAAAGCATACGGCAATGAAAGTGCAGAAAAATATGTTGAGTGGTTTCTACCTTTTGCCTATGAATTTAAAAGAATATTAAAAACCGATGGCTCACTCGTTATAGACTTAGGCGGTGCTTATCTTCCTGGCATACCTGTGCGGAGTATTTACCAATACGAACTTTTAGTTAAATTATGTAAGGAAGTTGGTTTTTTTCTCGCTCAAGAATTCTATCACTACAATCCGGCTCGATTACCTACTCCCGCTGAGTGGGTGACAATCAGACGCATTCGAGTTAAAGATTCAGTAAACGTTGTTTGGTGGTTATCCAAAACACCAACTCCCAAAGCAGACAATCGAAAAGTTTTAAAGCCATATAGCCAAAGTATGAAGCAATTACTCAAAAATGGCTATACCCCTAAAATACGTCCGAGTGGACATGATATTTCTGATAAATTCCAAAAAGATAACCAAGGTGCAATTCCGCCGAATTTACTAGAAATTGCTAACACTGAATCAAATAGTGTTTATTTACGTCGTTGTAAAGCAGCAGGAATTAAAACCCATCCAGCACGTTTTCCTCAAGGGTTCGCTGAGTTCTTTATCAAATTCTTAACTGATAAAGATGATATCGTTTTAGATCCATTCGCAGGTTCTAATACAACTGGGTTTGTTTGTGAAACTTTACAACGGCGATGGATATCTTTTGAAATTAATGAAGATTATCTTGCGGGAAGCCGTTATCGCTTCAGTCAATAATCAGATAAAGTTAGGAGTGAGGAATTCAGTGTTAAGATTTATAACTACTGTAGAGGCAGGTTTACCCGCATACCTTGCTACTAATTGAGTAAGATTGCAAAACCCGCCCGTACAAATACTCACTCAAATCTCTCCATTCACTTGCATTTGATGAACTTGATTTGCTAATTCTTGACGACTTTGATCATCAAGCTTATCAATCGCTAACATCCCCATCAGAATAACTTCTTTCAGGGTTAACCGTGTTGAATGTGCCTGTTTTTGCACAATCTCCTTGATAATTGGACTAACACCAATCGCTGTACTAGCTCTTGCCACAGATTAATAGGGAAACACTAATCACTTCGCCTAAATCTTAGCACTTCCTTGGAAGTTCTTCTATAATAGATAGAATTCAATTTAATTATGTAAGAACTTATAGTTACCTGTTTAAGTACAAATTAAAGAAATTATAAATTTCGCTAATAACAAATAATCCCATAGATAAGCCAGATGCTCTTAGTTTATGCATAATTTTCACTACATGCTCAATCAGGCTATCAAAAGTACCAGCCAAATTTTACACTGAATCAAGGAATTTTTGATCGAATATCAGAAATTACACTGTTAATAACAGTGTTGTTATTTTATGTCAAGCAGTTAACAATTTATTTGATAGTTTAGTGCCTCTTTATAGTTAGTAATAACTATCTGTCTGCTTGCTAATTGATCTGGTGATTCGCTTAGATATATATCTTCATTAGTCATTTGTAAACTGAGATGTAAGCCACTTACTTAAAACTTGTAAACCAAAGCAACGCAGTGGCTCTTAATTACAAGTGAGAAAGGACAAACTCACCAGTGAATATATAAGTTAAACGCATAGCACTTTACCATCATAATTATCTCAATAACTTAAAAAGCGAGTTCAGCGCTTATTTTTCCAGAATTTCCGCCAACTCAGAAATCATCACATTAAAGGTACTAGCTGATTTGCGGATAGCAGTGAAGTTAACTGTTGTCATTCGCGAACGGTGGGTATAGCTCACTGTAATATAAATCACTTCGGAGCGGACTGAAAGCAAACTGAAAGCGATTACCAAAATTAGCCTGAATTCAAGTTTCCGAATTCAGGCTAATTTTGGTAATTTAGCAAAATCAAAAGTGAAAACTCTTGTCAGTGCTAGCTTTGGAAAATTTTACTACTTTCAGTTCATAAAAAGATGCGTTAAAGAAATTGTGAATTGTCAAATATAATCTCGTTAAGTCGCTTTACAGAACTATACACTTCCTATGAGAATAATTACTTGACCAAAATAAAATTGTCGCAAATACAGGCAATTAATGCTGTCAAGCGTGAAAACTAGTAAGTAGAGGAGAAACAAAGCGATGAGGGAGCCTTATCTGTTGGCAGCAAGCTTGTTAACAGGATTAGTATTACCAACATCGACACTTTCACAAGTGCCGATTATGCTACCAGAAAGTTCTCAATTCCTGTCTGAATTAAAACACAATTTCCAGCCAACAGTCGGTAAAACAAATATTCCCAGCTTTGACATTTATTTAGCACAATTCAGTAGTCAGATGTTGCCATACTCACATAGATTGCAACCAACAGTAGGTAAGAAAAGCATCGCCAGCCTCGACACATCCTTACCACAAAGCAACCAGGTATCAACACCACCAACAGAACCATTAGTCAATCACACCTACCAACTAGCTACGCTTACACTGACATCTGGCTATCAACTTTATTACCAAAGATTAGCGGCGCTTAAAACAGGTCAGATTTATACACATATGTATGACCACAGCGTCCAGTCATTATCCGAGTCAGGCACAAAGCGTCAACTCACTTATGAAGATTGGAAAAATTTATTAGCTTTAGAAGCTAAAGCAATCACTAAAATTCAAGGTGCAAATAATTTGAGTATTTTAGTAGGTGATTCTTTGAGTATGTGGTTTCCTACAGAAAAATTGCCTGCTAGTAAATTATGGCTGAATCAAGGAATATCTGGAGATACTTCTGGAGGCATTTTAAAAAGATTGGCAGCTTTTTCGGCAACAAGACCAGATACAATTTACATTATGGCTGGGATTAACGACTTACGAAAAGGTGCTAGTGATGAAACTATTTTACGTAATCACCGCCGGATTATTCGCAGCCTCAAGCACAGTCATCCAAAAACAAAGATAATTATCCAATCAATTCTGCCTACTCGCCTACCAACAATAACTAATAGTCGTATTCGTCATATCAATGCACAACTTGCCCTAATTGCAAAACAAGAAGGAGCCACATATCTCAATATCTATAGTTGGTTTCTGGATTATCAAGGAAATTTGCGTTTAGAGTTAACTACAGATGGATTACATTTATCACCAGATGGGTATGATGTTTGGCGCTCAGCACTAGAGCAGATGGAATTTCAACTGACTCAGCGCGGGAAATGAGCGATCGCATTTTAAAATTATGGAAATTACTGATAGCGATTTGATCACCATACGTTCTTTGACACTCCCACACCTTGAAGGTGTGGGATTCTTCTTTCAACCAGTCAACTTGTCTAGAGGAGTTTCCCCACCTAGATAGAGGTTGTTCTGTCCAGAAGCGTTGATTTCGGGATGCCCTCCCGTATTTTTAATCCCCTTGGCTAATATTTGTTTAG
The DNA here is from genome assembly GCA_017164015.1 of Nostoc sp. UHCC 0702. Lineage (GTDB taxonomy): Bacteria > Cyanobacteriota > Cyanobacteriia > Cyanobacteriales > Nostocaceae > Amazonocrinis. The sequence continues at coordinate 686,282 of CP071065.1, read as the reverse complement.
CTGCGTTGTGGTCGCGGTGCATCACTGTTCCGCAAGAATGGCATTTGTGGGTGCGAGTGGACAAAGATTTTTTTATTCGTGTTCCACAAACAGAGCAATCTTGAGATGTGTAGTGAGGTGCAACTGCTATTGCCCAAGTGCCAAAAACTTTGGCATAGTAGTCCACCCAATCAGTGAACAATGACCAGGAAGCGTCACTGATAGATTTAGCTAAATGATGGTTCTTAACCATATTTCGCACCTGCAAGTCCTCATAAACTACCAAGTCGTTTGACTGGACTAGAGTTCTCGCGGTCTTAACAGCAAAATCTTTCCTCTGTCTACTTACCTTGAGGTGCTTTTTAGCTAGTTTTTTAACAGCTTTGCGGCGATTATAAGAACCTTTTTTACATTTAGAAGCTTTGCGCTGTTTGCGTTTCAAAGACTTCTGAGACTTACGTAATAGCCTGGGATTTTCAACTGTCTTACCATCAGAATCAGTGTATAAAAATTCGAGTCCTACATCAATTCCTACTTGTTTACCATTGTGTTGATGCTGTTCTGTGCGTTCAACATCAACACAAAATTGACAAAAATAACCGTCAGCACGTTTAACTATTCTGACTCGCTTAATCTGTTTGATAGAGTAGAAACTTAAGTCACGAGTACCAATTAATTTCAGCCTACCGATATTAAACCCATCACTAAATGAAATGTATTTTTTGTCAAGAGAAAGTTTCCATCCTGACGTTTTGTACTCTACAGAATGTCCACGTTTTTTAAATTTAGGAAATCCCTGATTGCCCAGTTTCTTAGCTTTGCAATTATCGTAAAAACGTTTAATTGCAAGCCATGCCCTATCAGCAGAAGCTTGACGAGCCATAGAGTTAAGTTTGTCTGCAAAATCAAACTCTTTAGCTAAAACAGCACAAAGTTTTTGCAGTTCGTTCTTGCCAATATCTCTATTGTCCATCCAATGTCTGAGAGCTTTGTTGCGGATAAATAAAGCAGTTCTAAGAGCTTCATCTATTAAATGGTACTGACTTTGTTTACCTTTTAACTTAGCTTCTAAGACCAGCATGGGCTTAACCTAATAATCTCTACTGTAATTAAATTATTTAATTGTCTGTTTTAGTAACGCTTTCTCTTGGGCTGTAAAACTATCGCAATCATAATAACTAGAACCCCAACCTAATTCATGAACTGAGTATTTACCCAGTAGATTAAGTGCTTCACCTTGGTTGCGAACCGCATAAAGCCACTTGCCTCTTATTTTGACGGATTCACTTTCTTTAACATCATTATTCTTGTAGCTCTTGATAGGACTTTTACCTGCAAGCATAATATTTAGACCTGATTAGATGCTTTTCTTTATTCTAGTGTCATATCCTCAATAGGTACGACCTATTGACCATAGATTTATATAAAGTTTACATATGCCAGGAAAATACAGGCACAAGACAACATCAGTCACTCTGATTAATTACCATTTCGTGTGGATACCAAAAAGACGCAAAAAAGTATTAGTTGGAAATGTCGCTATCAGGCTTGAGGAATTGCTTTATGAAAAAACAAAAGAGCTAGAGTGTGAGATTCTAGCTCTTGAAATTATCGAAGACCATGTACATCTTTTTGTTAGCTGTCCTCCGACCTTAGCTCCAGACCAAATTATGTTTAGATTGAAGGGATATACATCCAGGATACTAAGGCAAGAGTTTCCACATTTATTAAGATTGCCCTCAATGTGGACAAGAAGTTATTTTTGTGGAACGGCTGGGGATGCTTCAAGTGAGACAATCAAAAAGTATATTGCTAATCAAAAAACTCGCTAAGGGAGTTCCAATAAAAAAAATGTCCCACCGTCGCTTTCGCCCCGAAGGGGCGAAAGCCCCAATATATCAACACTATGTCCAAAATATTTATGATCCGGTGGGACATTTTTTTCTTTGCAGGTGCCTAATAATGAGACTGCACCTAAAGGTGCTACACATTCATCCCACCCCTGAAGGACGCAACAGACTGAAAATCCAAAAATTTTCAGTCTGTTGCTGGTGGGCTTTCTGCTCCAATACTTGTAATTGAACGTCAATTAGAAGCCTTTCAAAAAGATGATGCTCAAAGTGCTTTTGCCTTTGCCAGTCCTGGAATTCAGGAACAATTTTGCACTCCAGAAAATTTTATACAGATGGTGAGGAACCACTACCCCGCTGTGTATCGTCCTCGGTCTGTGTTATTTGAGAAAATAACAAGTATTCAGGGTAACATAACTCAGTCCGTGCTACTACTTAGCCCTCATGGGGTTCCCTTGAGAGCTTTATATTTCATGGAAAAACAGCCAGATGATACCTGGAAGATTAACGGTTGTTTTTTGGTGTCTGTGAAAGCAGAAATTATTTAATGGGGCATGGGGCATATAATCTATACCAAGGTAGTATTCCCAAGCTAGGGGTTGACGCTTAACGGTTGTTGATTTAAAACCTGATTCAACTTACCACTGCGATAACCTTCTAAATCTAAGGTGACGTAGATAAAGCCAAAATCTTGAAATGCAGAAACTACTGAGGGTAAATTTGTAGTTAAAACAAATTCTTTAATTTGTTCTGGTAATAATTCAATGCGTGCTGTGTCTCCTTCAGAGCGCACACGCAAATTCTGCCAACCTAGCTTTCGCAAATAAATTTCTGCCCTACCGACTCGTTGCAACTTGGCTACAGTAATTTCTTCACCATAGGGAAAGCGAGAACTCAGACAAGGTTGGGCGGGTTTATCCCACCAAGGTAATCCTAGTTGTTGTGAAAGTTGACGGACTTCAGCTTTTGTGATCAAGACCTCTGCCAAAGGCGATCGCGCACCTCTTTCTTTAGCTGCTTGAATTCCTGGACGATAATCATGCAAATCATCAGCGTTTACCCCATCTACCACAAAAGGATAACCCAACTGCAAAGCTAAAGGTTTGAGAGTATCGTGCAATTCACTTTTACAAAAATAGCAGCGGTTAACAGGGTTAGAAGTGTAATTAGGATTGTCCATTTCGTGAGTCTGGACAATTTGATGAGGAATCCCGATAGTTGCAGCTTGAATTTTGGCGTCTTCCAACTCTTCTGGTAACAGTGAAGGAGAAACAGCTGTGATCGCCAAAGCGCGAGATCCCAACACATCATAAGCAATCTTGGCAACCAAAGTACTATCCACGCCCCCAGAGTAGGCAATCAACGCCTGCTCCATTTCTGTAAAAATAGCTTTTATTTGCTCAAGTTTTTCTGTCAGCATCATTTCCCAATCCCACCAAAACCTGATAACACCCAATAAATATCATTTTAGTCAATAGTCAATAGTCATTAGTCAGTGGTCAGTTGTTATTGTCTTTATCTTCCCCTGCTCCCTCATCTCCCTCATCTCCCTCATCTCCCTCATCTCCCTCATCTCCCCTGCGCCCCTGCACCCCTGCACCCCTGCACCCCTGCTCCCTCATCTCCCCTGCACCCCTGCACCCTACGCCCTGCTATACTTTGCCACCAGACTAGTTAACAGTGATAAATCAATCGGTTTAGAAATATAGTCATTTACTCCAGCAGCCAGACAAATTTCGCGATCGCCTTTCATCGCCATTGCCGTTTGAGCAATGACCGGAATCTTGCTATAGTGCTGATTTTCCCGCAACTGCTGTACTAAGTTAAGTCCATTTCCATCTGGCAGATTGACATCCATTAAAATGACTGCTGGCTCTAGTTCTGTGAGAACTTTCCACATTTCGGTAGCAGTCTTGACCCAAGTTACGTCATAACCCAATTTACCTAAATAAGTTTGCATCAATTCACCATTGGGTAAGTCATCTTCCACCAATAAAATCTCCTTTGAAGAACTAGGTGTAATCGCCAGAGGATATAAAGAAGCTGTCACCCCTCCATCTCCCCCATCTTGCCCCACTTCCCCCGCTTCCAAAAAAGGTGTAAAAGGAAGAATAATAGTAAAACGCGAACCGCGATTCATTTCCGATTCCACCTCCACGTAACCACCATGAATTTCAGCGAGTTTGCGAGTTACCGCTAACCCTAAACCAGTACCTTCATTGCGACTAATTACATTGGAAATTTGGAAATAGGGTTGAAACAGTTGAGCTTGATCTTCTTCAGAGATGCCAATACCTGTATCCCAAACTACAAAATGTACGAATACACCTTTGGCTACTACCTCTAAACCCACAACACCCGTGCTAGTAAACTTGAGAGCGTTGAAAAGCAAATTCAACAGCATTTGCTTGAGTCGTAAGGGATCAGCAAAGAGTGTTGTCACATTGGCGTCTAGTTCCAGACGCAGTTTCAAACCCTTATTAGCAGCTTTCTCTTTTACCAGAGCTAAAACATTCCGACATAGCTCTGGTACATTTACATTTTCCCACTGCACCTCTAGCTGATTGGCTTCAATTTTGGACAAATCTAAAATATCGTTGATTAGCGCTAATAAATGCTTGCCGCTAGACTGAATAATCTTTAAATACTCTTGGTGGCGTTCTTTGGTTGGATCGTAGCCTTGAGCTAACAACAGGTGCGTAAAACCAATAATCGAACTCAGCGGTGTGCGGATTTCGTGACTAGTGTTTGCCAGAAACTGGTTTTTCAGTTGATTGCTGCGCTCCAATTCTTGATTAAAGCTACCTAACTGTTGAGAGTGTTGCTGCCAAGATTGTATTTGCCTTAATTGTGCCAGTGCGGTAGCACAGTGTTTAGCGGCTCTTGTCATTAATTGCGGTTTGAGTTGAGCTTGTAATGCACTAAAGGGTTCGCAATCAGACTTAGGAAATGCTGTGGCGACAATTAGCCACCCCATAACGCCACCAGAATCGTCAGTTAATTGCCAAGCACTAGGGGGTTTTTGGTTTTCAATATGCTGCAAATCTTTGAGTGTTATCACCTCTTGCAATTTCAACCGCAGCTTTTTGGTTTTTTTGCCGATCACCTCTACAGGGAAAGATTGTGCTGTTGATGCAGAATGAGAAACATAGCAAATTTTAGCCACTGTTTCTTGTGGTTGAAACAGAGCGATCGCCACCCGATCACCATTCAAAGCACTGTCAAGTTCGTTGACCACAGTTTGGCAAATTTCTGCTTCTGGGCTTCTTGCCTGTAGGACAGTAGTAGAAGCACAAAGCAGGCAATTATTAAGGCTAGTTTGCAACTGGTTGAGGCTGCGCTCCAACCACAACTGGGCACGAAGTTGCTGGATTTTGATCAAAGGTGTTGGCGTTGCATCTATTTGTGAGTTCTGTTCTGGTAAGCTTGAATACTGCTGCATGGTCAACTAGACCGCTGAACAAATTTGGCTTCGCATAAAAATGCGAAGAAGATTCTATGTATATTAGCTCACAATTCTTTTTTGTTTGTAAAACATAATTTATAGTGCCAATTGTAACGCATATCACAATATTTTTTTACGAAATCACCCGCCTAAAATTTATTTACAATAGCTATTTAGTTAAAACTATGGATGTACAACTCGCTCAATTAATCGTTAATGGCATTGCTGTAGGTAGTATTATTGCTTTAGCAGCAGTAGGACTAACTCTCACCTACGGAATTCTACGGTTATCTAATTTCGCTCACGGCGATTTTCTGACTTTGGGAGCTTATTTGACTTTACTAGTCAATACTGTTGGCGTAAATATTTGGCTATCAATGATTTTGGCAGCAGTGGGGACAGTGGCGGTGATGCTATTGGCGGAAAAGTTGCTGTGGTCAAGGATGCGCCAGATCCGTGCGACTTCTACAACCTTGATTATTATCTCCATCGGACTTGCCTTATTCCTTCGCAATGGCATTATTTTTATTTGGGGTGGCAGAAATCAAGATTACAAATTACCTGTGGTGCCGGCTTTGGACATCTTGGGTATAAAAGTGCGCCAAAATCAATTGTTAGTCTTGGCCTTGGCAGTTTTAGCAATTTTGGCGCTGCACTACCTCTTGCAAAATACTAAAATCGGTAAAGCCATGCGAGCGGTTGCTGACGATATAGATTTAGCTAGGGTTTCTGGCATCAATGTCGAGCAAGTTATTATTTGGACTTGGGTAATTGCTGGCACACTCACATCCTTGGGTGGCAGTATGTACGGGTTAATTACAGCAGTGCGTCCGAACATGGGCTGGTTCTTGATTTTACCCTTGTTCGCCTCAGTTATTTTAGGAGGGATTGGCAACCCATACGGAGCGATCGTCGCAGCTTTGATTATTGGAATTGCCCAGGAAGTCAGTACCCCCTGGCTGGGTTCTCAGTACAAACAGGGTGTAGCACTGCTGATTATGATTTTGG